>SVKN01000026.1 GCA_015068445.1 Oscillospiraceae bacterium
GACCTCCTGGGGCGCGCCGATCTGGTTGACCACACCGTCCTTCATGCTGATCCTCGTGATCGTCTGCTTCTTCTACGGCTTCGCCCATCATCTGTTCCCGATGAACGTCGCGTTTCTCGTCTGCTGCGTCAACTACATCCTCGATTCGGTGATCTCACTGGCGTCCATGGCGTCGAACGTCTATGTGCAGGACCTGTCCGACGCGCCGGAGGAGGTGCGCGCCACGATCTCCACGGGCGTCTCGGTCAACCATCTGATCACGATCCTCATCGCGCTGTTCGGCGGCTGGATCTGGACGACCCTGGGCGTGGAAACGCTGTTCATGCTGTCCGCCGTCCTGGGCCTGTGCAACAGCGCCTACGCCGCGACGATCAAGATGAAAAAGAAAGCGTGACAGTCAAAAGCCCCGGAAGCTGAGCTTCCGGGGTTTTTATTTGCGTTATTCGTTCAGCAGCAGCGCCACGTTGTCGTCGCAGTATTCGGTCTGGGCGGACCAGGCGCGGACGGCCTCGGGCAGGTCGCCGTCGATGCTCGCCCAGAGGAGGATGAGATCGACGGCCTCCCGGGCATAGCGGATCAGCGTGTCTGCGCCCGCGTCGGGGAGCTTTTCCAGCTGGCGGTAAAGGATGTACTGATAGATGCGGTCGATCAGCTCACGGTCCAGCGACGCGGCGTACGCGCGGACACGGTCCGCGTCGAACGTCCGCTCCAGCCGGTCCAGCAGCGGACGCCAGCCTTCGTCGATGGGCTCGCAGGCGCGGTAGCGCCGGAACAGGCTACCCCAGTCGCCCAGCATCTCATAGCGAAGGGGCAGGTCAATCCCCAGCTCGTCAAGCAGCGCCGGGAATGTCATCGCGTTGTCGTCCTCGTCAAGGAACGTCAGCGGCGCTTCCAGCAGCAGCGACGCCGCCGCCTCGCAGCAGAGGCCCACGCCCGACAGCTCCGTCTCCCCCACGTCCTCGAAAAAGCGGGGATGGAGGGCGCAGATATCGCACAAAGCGTCCTCCCCCAGCACGCAGATCAGGCGGCAGAGGCCGTCCCGCTGCAGAAAGGGGCAGTTCTCCTCCGCCGTCAGGCGGAAGGACCAGACGCCGTCCTCCTCATGGAGGGCGTCTCTCAGCTCGTCGCCCAGAGGGCCCTCCAGCTGCTCATAGAAGGCGCAGGTATCGTCGTCCACGTCGATCTCCCAGCCGCGGCAGCAGCTGTGGCGGCAATCGGACGCGATGCAGACAAAGCGGTCGTAAAAGGCCGGGCGGACCTCGCGCGCCATCCTACTGCTCGTTGTAGAAGGCGGTCAGCAGCGATGTGAGGCTGCCCTCGTCCTTCTGTCCGATCATCTCCATGGCGGAGTGCATGCTCAGCAGAGGCACGCCCATATCGATGGCGTTGACGGGCAGCATGGCCGAAATGACCGAGCCGATGGTGCCGCCGCCGCGGATGTCGGAGTGGTTGGCGAACTTCTGATAGGGGATGTCATACTTGGCGCAGAGCTGCTCCACGATGCCGGTCATGACGCTGTCAGTGGCGTAGGACTGGGTGGACGCCTGCTTGATGCACAGGCCCTGATTGAGGGTGCAGCGGTTGTTCTTGTCGTAGCGCTCGCCGTACATGGGATTGAAGCTGTGGGCGGCGTCCAGGGAGAAGATCAGGCTGCGGGACATGCCCATCATGTAGTCCTCCTCGTCGTAGCCGAGGGCCTTGTAGATGCGCTTGAAGATGTATTCGGTGATGTTGGAGTTGGCGCCGGACTTGGAGCGGTTGCCGATCTCCTCGTGATCGTAGGCGATGGCGGCGCTGATGCCCTTTGCATTGTCGGAAGAAGTGATGGCGGAGATCAGGGCGTAGACGCTCGTCAGATTGTCCAGGCGGGCAGAGGCGAGGAACTCGCCCTTGTCGCCCCACTCGGCGCAGGGGGCGCAGTTGTAGACGTACAGCTCGTAGTCGAGGATGTCCTCGGGGGCGACGCCCATCTCCCTGCCCATGAAGACGCGGAACCAGTTGTCTGGCTCCGTGCCGTCGGAGACGCCGAGGATGGGATACATCTTTGATGCGACCTTGGCCTCGACCTTGCTCTTGTCGGAAATATGGGGCGCCAGGTCGGCGATCATGCAGACGGGGCGTCTGAGATCGACGAAGCGGACCTCGGGGTGCAGGACGTCGTTCGAGCGACAGGCGACGCGCCCGGCGATGGACAGCGGACGGTCATGCCAGGACTCCAGCTTCGCGCCGCCGTAGACCTCGGTGTCGAGGCAGAGGTATTTGTCCACCTTCAGCTCCGGAACGGCCTTGATGCGGAAGCAGGGAGAATCGCAGTGGGACGCGCCGATGTGACAGCCCTGGGACAGGTCGAAATCTTTACCGATCTCGAAGGCGCAGAGGTACGAGTCGTTGGACACGACGAAGTAGCGGCCGCCGCGCTCCAGCGCCCACTTCTCCCCTACCTCCAGCTTTTTGAACCCGGCGTTCTCGAGGATCGCCCTGGCACTGAGGACCGCCTGGAACGGCGTGGTGGAACTTTCCATAAAGGCCTTGAAGGCCCGCACGTCAAAAGACATAGAAACACGCTCCTTTAATCATATTACTGTTCTTATTATCGTCGATTTGTCATCGGATTGCAAGACCAAATAGCGAAGGCGCGCGGGGCCGGACCCCGCGCGCCTTGCGCCGAAAGGAAAACCACATGAAAAAGCGTTAAACCGATTTGATGATGAAGACGCCGAAGGTGTTGGGCCCGCAGTGACAGGACACGGCGGCGCCGGCGGGCAGCGCCACGACGCGCTGGAAGCCGCCCTTTTCCCGCAGGTAGCGGACGTAGCCGTCCAGACGCTGGGGGTCGGTGACCGTGTGAGCCACGTAAGCCGCACCGGTCTCGTGGGGCGCTGCCAGCATGTCGTCGATCAGCTCCAGCGCGCAGTTGTCGAAGCGGCCGCGGTATTTCTTCGCCGCCGACATGACGCCGTCGCGGATGACGATCTGGGGCCGCAGGTGCAGCAGGTTCGCGCCGAAATGGGCCAGAGACGAGCAGCGCCCGCCCTTGTGCAGGTACGTGAGGTCCTCCACGATGAACGCGCCCTGCACCCTGCCGCGGTACTCCTCCAGCTTGTCCAGGAGCTCTTGCCCGTCGAGGCCCAGGTCGCGCAGACGCGCGGCCTCCACGGCGATCATGGCGCTGCCGCTGCTGATATTTCTGGAATCGAACACCGTGACGCCCGGCAGCTCAGCGGCCGCCATGCAGGCGTTGTCGAAGCAGGAGGACATGCCGGAGCTCTTGGCGATGTGGAGCACGCGGTCGCCGCGGTCGGTAAAGCGGCGGAAAAAGTCGGTGTATTCGGCTGGGGCGGCTGCGGCAGTCTGGGGCAGCTTCCCCGTGCGGTCATGAAAGGCAAACAGGTCGTCCATGGTCACGTCGGGATAATCGGGCAGCTCGTCGCTGTCCATGCGGACCCAGGAGGCGATCACCTCTATGTCCAGCGCGGCGGCCATGGCCGGGGTCAGGTCAAAGGTACTGTCGGCCGTCAGGATCAGTTTATTCACACATATACTCCTTTGCCATATTTCGATAAAAAGCATCATACGTCAAATATTTTTAATACTTGACTTATACTACTGGTGTTTATTATAATATACCTGTGGCAAAGAAATCAATGGTCAAAGAATTTGCGCTTTGCCCCTATTCTGTTCCGCTTCGGTCCCATCGTGGCTTTTTCCACATTTTGTTTCACTTTTGTAGCGAATCAGGAGGTGCCTATGGAAACTCAGGCCAAGCGTCCCGACCGCCGGGTCATCAAGACGAAGCGCGCCATCCGCAGCGCTTTTGCCCAGCTGGTGGCGCAGAAGGATATCAGCGACATCACCATCAAGGACATCGCCGACGCCGCCGACATCAACCGCAAGACGTTTTACAACTACTACAGCGGCGTGTACGAGGTGGTGGAGGAGATCGAGGACGAGATCATCAACGCCTTCACCGCCGTGCTGGCAGAGGTTGATTTCAACACGGTGCTCAACAATCCGCAGGTGATCTTCTACCGCCTGTCGGCGGGCATCCGCAGCGATCTGAAACTCTATTCCAGCCTCTTCATCGGCAACAACACGAGCATGACGCAGAAGATCATCAACACCATCAAGGTGAAGATCAAGGAGACCTTCGGCAGTCAGGTGGCCGTGGACCCCGCGCTGCTGGAGGTCATGAGCGATTATTCCACGGCGGGGCTGGTGGCCGTGTACCAGAGCTGGTTCCGCAACGACAACGGCGTGTCACTGGAGACGCTGACCAACTGGATCAGCAAGCTGTGCTTCGGCGGCGTCACAGGCATGGTGGCCGCGAACCCCGGCATGCTGGAAAAGAAGGATCAATGACGCCTCTTGGAAAAGCTCCGCTGCGGCGGAGCTTTTTTATTGTCTCTGAAAAGGCAAGACAAAAGGCACGGTCTCGCGGCCATGCCTTTATTTGTCATGAAGGTTTTTATCAGGATACAGTGCCATGCTCGCGCAGCGAGCGATAACAGATCCATCTTTTTGTCGGACATGCGCCGACGAAAAGACACCTTCCGGTCTGCAAACGTGCGAGCGTCAGCGAGTGCGCTGCAGCAGACCGGCCCAAGCAGGCAGATGCTTTTTCTGCCTGCGGGTCCTTTCTGTCGAAAAACCTGTTTTTCGACAGGTTAAAAGGCATGGCCTCGCGGCCATGCCTTTTTTGATTCAGTAGTTGTTTATTTCTCCACTCTCAGCTCCGGGCAGACGAGGCGTGCGGTGATGGCTGCCACCTCGGCACGGGTGATCTGGCGCTCGGGCCAGAAGCTGCCGGTCTCGTCGCCGGTGAGCACGCCCGCGCGGTACAGGGCGATGACGGCGTCGTAATCCTTATCGCTCTCGGGCACATCGGGGATCTTCACGGCGCTGTTGATCGCCTCCAGCTCCGTGATGTCCACGGCGGCCACCATGAGCCGCGCCAGCTCCCGGCGCGTCATGGGTCTGGTCATGCTGTCGAAGTCATCCGCCGACGCGATATCGTACCGGGCCGCATAGTCGCTGTACACCTGGTACCAGGGCTCGCCCTGGACGAAGACGCCGTCTCCGCCGCGGTAGATGTTGTGCAGGCGGGCGCTGAGGGTCACGCCCTCGGCCACGGTCATGGTGCCGTAGGGCAGGAACTCGCCCTGGCCCTTGCCCTTCATCAGGCCGTATTCGTAGACGCGGCTGACGTATTGGGTGAACCACTCGTTCTCCGTGTCGGTGAACAGGTCGGGGCTGTACGTCTCATGAGGCTTGAAGTTCTCGAAGCCGGAGGGCGCCGCGGTGCTGTTGTGGGCCAGCAGGTCCTTGAGGCCGGGCCAGGCGTAGCCCTCCAGCCGGCCGGTCGCCATGAAGGTGTTGACATCCTGCGGCTCCAGGCTGAGGACGTAGGTGCTGCCGAGGTTGAACCAGAACAGGTCGCTCCACTGGGCGTCCGGGATGTCCTCGATGGTCTCATAGCCCATATCGTCCACGGAATAGTAGAAGAAGACACGGCCAGAGTAGAGCCCGCCGGTCTCGCCCAGCGTGACGCTGCCGCCCTTGGGGCCGGAGGCGCCGCGTCCCGCCTTCTCGTCGGATTTCTCGAAGGAGCCGCCGGAATAGTGGTACTCGTCCACGGACAGCGTCGCGCCGTAGATATGGCCGCTGAAGCGCTTCATCTCCACCTCCACGGCGGGGTTCGCGCCGGCCAGCACCACGGCGATCTCGGCCTCTTCCTTCTCCTCGCCAACGGGCAGCTTGATCTTCAGCGCGCCGATGTAGTTGTGCAGCTTGATCTTCCCCTCGTAGCTGCAGCCGGAGCTGTTGAGCGTGCCCACGACGCTGTGCTCCAGCGTCTTCGTCTTGACCTCGTAGCCCGCGGCCAGCGAGCTGAGACAGGCGGCCAGCAGCGCAAGTGTCAGCAGCAGGGAAACGGTTTTTTTCATATTCGTCCTCCTTCGCGTCGGTTCCTCTTCTTTTCTGATACTATCATAGTCGCTCAGACGGGAAAAGGTCAAGGGCGAAGTTGTAAACAAACGAAAAACGGGCCCCTGCTTTCACAGGGGCCCGCTGCTTTTATAGCAAATTAGTCGTTGTAGATGGGATGCTTGCCGGTCAGCTCGGAGACGGCCTCGCGGATGTAATCGGCCTTGTTCTCGAAGTCGGAAGCGGTCAGAGCCATCAGCTTGGCGACCTTGACCATATCCTCTTCCTTGAAGCCGCGGCTGGTGACGGCGGGGGTGCCGACACGGATACCGCTGGTGACGGTGGGCTTCTCAGGATCGTTGGGGATGGCGTTCTTGTTGACGGTGATGTGCACCTCGTCCAGACGCTTCTCCATTTTGCGGCCGGTGATGCCGAAGTTGCGGACGTCGACCAGCATCAGGTGGTTGTCGGTGCCGCCGGAAACAAGGCGGAAGCCCTGCTTCTGCAGCTCGTCAGCCAGCACGGCGGCGTTCTTGACGATCTGCTTCTGATACTCCTTGAACTCGGGCTTCAGAGCCTCGCCGAAGCAGACGGCCTTGGAAGCGATCACGTGCATCAGGGGGCCGCCCTGGATGCCGGGGAACACGGCCTTGTCGATCTGCTTGGCCAGCTCTTCACGGCACAGGATCAGGCCGCCGCGGGGGCCGCGCAGGGTCTTATGGGTGGTGGTGGTGACGACGTCGGCATAGGGCACGGGGCTCTGATGCAGACCGGCAGCGACCAGACCGGCGATGTGGGCCATATCGACCATCAGGTAAGCGCCGACGCTGTGGGCGATGTTGGCGAAGCGCTCGAAATCGATGGCGCGGGGATAAGCGGAAGCGCCGGCGATGATCATCTTGGGCTTGCACTCGTTAGCGATGCGCTCGACCTCGTCATAGTCGATGGTCTCGGTCTCGTCGTTGAGGCCGTAGGGAACGATGTTGTAATACTTGCCGGACATGTTGACGGGGCTGCCGTGGGTCAGGTGGCCGCCGTGCGCCAGATTCATACCCATGACGGTGTCGCCGGGGTTGCACAGGGCGAAGTAAACAGCCATGTTGGCCTGCGCGCCGCTGTGGGGCTGGACGTTGGCATGCTCGGCGCCGAACAGCTTGCAGGCGCGGTCGCGGGCCAGGTTCTCGGCGATGTCGACCTTCTCGCAGCCGCCGTAATAGCGCTTGCCGGGATAGCCCTCGGCATACTTGTTGGTCAGGCAGGTGCCCATCGTCATCATGACGGCGGGGCTGACGATGTTCTCAGAAGCAATCAGCTCGATGTTGCGGACCTGACGGTCAAACTCGGCCTTCAGGGCTTCGCCGATCTCGGGATCGAACTGAGCAATGTAGTCCATGTTTTCTCTAACCATGTTAATCTACCTCCGTTTGGATATACAGCATTTAACAAAAGACTCTCATACATCTACAATATACAGCACATCGGCGGGGGTTGTCAACCGTTTTCACTTTAGCCAAATAAAGTATTTGAAAAACAAATAAGCGCGCTCTTTCAGTCAGCTTTTATCTATTCCGTCACGACGCGGTCCACGCGCTCGTCGTGGGGTTCGCATGGCACGTCGGGCAGCAGGAAGCAGCTGTAGCACACGCCGCAGGTGAAGGCGCCCGCCTCGGCCATGAAGCGGTCGTAGAAGCCGCCTCCCTGCCCCAGCCGCCGCCCGTCGGGCGTGTAGGCCAGCGCGGGCACCACGGCGAAGTCGATCTCCCGGAACGGGATCACCGGCAGGCCGTCGTCGGGCTCAAGGATGTTCATGGTGCGGGGCGACAGCTGGTCGAAGGATGTCAGCTCCACGGCCTCCATGATCCCGTCCTCCAGGCACCGCGGCACCACCAGACGCTTGCCGTCGCGCCAGACGCGCTCCAGAATCGCCCGGGTCTGCGGCTCGTACTTCATGGAGACGAAGCAGAACACGGTCCGTGCCGCTTCATACTGCGGCATCACCGTCACCTTCTCCGCGATCGAAGCGTCCCAGATCGCCCGCTCCCCCTTGTCCAGCTCCTTCCGCCGCGCCCGGATCACCTTGCGCAAAGCGGCTTTTTCTTCTTTCAAATCCATGATCGTCACCTGTCCCTATCTTTTCCCTGACCTTCGATCCGGATCGAAATAATCGAAGAGGATCTGTTTGATATAATGGTATCGTCTGGCGTATGTGTTGTCAACACGGATCAGGGAGAAACCATGCATCTCGCAAATGGCATTCTTTTCTCTGTCACGTTCCCGTACCGCTTCTTCCGTATAGTGTTCTTTGCCATCCAGCTCGATCGCCAGGATCGGAAGCTGCTCTCCCCTGCCAAAGTTCTCATATACGACAAAATCAAAACGTCCCGTATAGAACAGTCCTGTATTTGAAAGCGTGTCTATCGTGTCTATAAAGACGTAATCTTTGATACAAGCCCGGTCGCCGGTAAACTGGAATTTGTTGATATCAAAGCGTCAGTATTTCACTCACGATTTCACAAACGTTCTTATTGACTGTATCCACTTTTATGGTGTCAAGTATTTGATACATGTTGATTCTTGCAACACTTCTGTCGATTACATCGTTACTGCGGATCCCCCTGGCGATGTCAGCAGAGAGTCTTTTACGCAAATTGGTTTCATCGATCATAAGCGAAATCTTTATGACTCTCGCATCTCCTGTGTCCAGACTATTGATTATTTCGTCAATAATGGATTGTTCATGCATTACCCAGCAGAAAATAATATTTTTATAGGCCGTACAGTGGAGAAAACTATTCAGCAAGAAGCAGATGTTGCGCATGACCATGGCTTTTGTTTCTTCTGTTACCTGAAACGGATCGGCATCCCAACACCAATCGCCGTCAAGAAAAACACTGTTCGGCAACACCTTTTTCAGCTGCTGACTTACCGTCGTTTTACCGACGCCCATTGTACCGCCGATCAGATATATTGTTTTCATATCTGTTCCTCACAAATCCCGATTTACCGACGTATCAAAACACCTTTCATATACTGTGTTTCATTATGTGTTTTGTATACTTCCAGTTTTTCTTCTTCCGTACAACCCACCAGTATTTTGATCTCTGAATCTCTCTTCATTAAATCAACGATACACATGATGGCATCGATCTTTTTCTCGCCGCTTCCGACCCACACATCAATTCCTGCACCATCCATAGAGGCGGTATCTTTCAAATATCCATAGTCAACCTTATAGATGAAGTTTGGAAATCTGGGATGAGCGGAGCCTCTGGGCCTGTCGATCACAATTTCCGAACTGTTTACCAATTCATCTAACGCTTTCCAAAAATCCTCGTTATAGCCGTCCACATTCATTACCTCGTCATTTTCGTCTATTATCCTTCCTCATAATCATTTCTTTCCTACTATGTCGGATGATACATACAGGAAGCATAGATCGAGCATAGATTGAAAACGCTTCTTCTGACAGTAGCCAATCCGCATTCTCGCATAACATAACCTTCATAAACATCCTCACAAATGTCGATTTGTCGCCGTCTATTATACCGGCGATGTATGAACATGTCTACCGATAAAAACAGCCGGGACACCCCGACTTCTACAACTTACCCCTCAAACGCCAACTTACCCCTCAAGCGGCAAAATCGGCAGAGGAATAATTAAACTGTATCAATCTCGGTGTTTTTATATCGTATTTGTTTTGCCCGTGCCCGGCGGTCCCTGGATATAGGCCATCGGGTATTTCATGGCATTATTAATCGCCAGCAGCTGATCAAGATTCACCCTGTCATTGATGAACGCCATGGGATAGGCTTTTCGCCTGGTCGGCTTCTTTACGAACTCCCCAAAGAAGGCCTGAAGCGGCACCGTTATTTCGCCTTGGTCGTACATATCGATGATCGCTCCGTATTCCTTATCAAGATCAAGCGCATGATCCATGCCGATCGCAATCACATAAGGCATGTCATCTACGCCGTTGATCTGAGGGTTGTTTTCTGTGATATAGTCTTTGACCCATTCTGGTTTTTTGTCCAAATCATTAAGACAATACTGTTCAGATTCATCAATGAATCGGTTGATGCTGATCCTTTCTCCGTCGATCGAAAACTCTCTGCATAATGTGACCGCTGAGGCGGCGCGCAGGGAACGGGTGGTTACGTCAAGGAAGAGCTTGCGGTATGCAAGAACGTATAACCCCTTGCTGCAATTGATGCTGATGACATTGAGCGCCAACTGCTTCAGATGGAACAAATCGCTTGATTTTGAACTGTCATATTGGAACTTTTTGACGATTTCAGCAAACTGTTCGTCCGTGAGTTTCAACGCACCATCAACAAATGAATCCCCATCCAGCTGACCGACAAGAGAATAGTCAGTTTTATACGGCACACCATCCAGCCGATGACAGTCCGACAAATAATCAAGCACCCGCAGGTTCGGAACGTTGTAGAACAAGGCTTTATACTTATCCGGATGCATATCAATGTCTTCTACCAATTCCGAGTTGACTTCGCAATAGCTGCCGCTGATGATCGTTGACGCCAGGATCGAATCAATATAGATCCTCAATTCTTTGATCGTCAGCTCGCCGAGGTGCAGGCCGTCGACTGTCAACATTTTATTCTTTAGGTCGATCGCCTTTATGACAATCCAATACTTCGTGATCTTGCTGTCCTTGTTGCGATACTCGATACTGATCCATTTCCCCTCGTGGACAGCACGAAAAAGATCTCTGCTGACTTGGTTCATCACTGCGCCTCCTCTCCGATCATTTGCTATTATTATAGTAAAACTGACAGTGCCTGACAAGTACGGGCAAAAGAAAAAAGGCACCGACAAGCGGTGCCTTTTGCTGGAGCTGGAAACGTGACTTGAACACGCGACCTGCTGATTACGAATCAGCTGCTCTACCGACTGAGCTATTCCAGCGTTTCAGCGCTTTTTTATTATACTCAATCGGGCCGCAAATGTCAATGATAAAAAAGCGGCGTCCGTGATTTTTTGCGGACGCCTCGGTGTTATGCGTTTTTGCGGTCCTTCATCCAGCCTTTGAGAAAGGCCCAGGTCTCGGCGAAGCTCTCGTTGTGGATCTTCTTGACATCAAAGCCGGTGAGCTTGCAGATGGTCTGGAGGATCGGGCCTCCGATGGCGACGGAGATGAAGGTGCCGATGCTGAACTCGCCGCCCAGCAGCGCGCCCACGAGGAACGCCATGGCCTCCAGCGCCATGCGGCACATGCCCACCTGGAACGGCACGCGGCGCGTGACGGCCAGCATCAGCGAGTCGCGGGGGCCGGAGCCCATCTCGGCGGACATATAATAATAGATGCCGAAGCCAGAGATCACGCCGGCCAGCAGCCACAGGGGCAGCTGCAGCGGCAGGCTCGTCACCTTGGGCACGAGGCCCAGCTTCGCGTTGAGGTTCAGAAACAGGTCGGAAAACGTGCCGATGAAGATGGCGTTCAGCACCGTGCCGATGCCCAGATGCTCCCGCGCCAGGATATCGATGCAGATGATGATGACGCCGACGATCTGGTTTGCGCGGCCGATGGTGATGGGCAGCACGTGGGTCATGCCGTCATTTAATACATTCCAAGGGTTCAGGCCGCCCGCCTGCTTGGAGATCATCGTCCCCAGCCCCAAAAGGGCGAAGCCGATCATCATGCGAAGGATCTTGCGCAGTCTTACTTTCATATCTCTCTATCCCTTCCGCCGGACAAGCGCCGACTGGGATATTATATCAAGCTGACGTGATGTTGTCAATTTCCGGTCGATCGTCGTCGATGTATTCCATGATGTCCAATGCATGCGTCTAGACCAGCTTCGGGGAACGGCGGTTTCTTTTGCCTTTGCTTCTGTTCTGTGCTACAATGGTTTCAGCGAAGTCCCAATACTGATGAAAGAGGGTTTGAGCATGCTGAAAACGAACGAGAAGACGCTGCCGATCATTTCCGTGCAGGGGCAGGTGGTGAATCCGAGCTTTTCCAAGAAGGGAAAGATGACGGTGGACGGCGACATCATCTTCATGCCGGGCACGGGCGGCGTGACGTACAACGCGAAGATCGGCGACTGCTGCGTGGGGTGGACGGCGGACCATCTGGAGCCGGGCGTCACCACGCGCAACCCGGTGGACGCCTACAACGACGCATACGTGTGCTATTCCTGCATAGGCAACGAGGCGAAGGTCATGAGCGGCGACGCCAAGGGCCGCAAGGGCATCGTCACGGGCAAGCACGGCGGCTGCGAGCATCTGATGATCTATTTCGACGACGAGACCATGGAGCTGATGGCTCCCGACGACAAGGTGCTGGTCAAGGCCTGCGGACAGGGTCTGGCGCTGACGGACTATCCCGGAATCATCACGCGCAACCTCTCCCCCGCCCTGCTGCACAAGATGAACATCACCGAGAAGGACGGCAAGCTCGTCGTGGGCGTTGCGAAGATCGTCCCCGGCTGCCTGATGGGCTCGGGTCTCGGCTCCCCCAGCGCCAGCGGCGACTATGACATCACGCTGTTCGACAAGGGTCTCGTGGCCGAGTACGGGCTGGACAAGCTGCGCTTCGGCGATATCGTGGCGATCCTGGACGCCGACACGCGTTACGGCCGCACCTGGCAGACAGGCGCGGTGACCATCGGCGTGGTGATCCACAGCGACTGCATGGCCGCGGGCCACGGCCCCGGCGTGACGACGCTTCTGAGCTGCAAGACGCCGCTGATCGAGGCCGTGATCGACGAAGGGGCCAATCTGGCGGATTATTTCGTGAAGTAAAAGAGGGCGGCAACTCCTTCCACCGCTGACGCGGCACCCTATCGCCTGCACTTCCCACAAAGGGGAAAACAGGAAAGGACTCCGCACGTCGGCGGGATCCCGAACGCCGCAGACTCCTTCATTGACAATGAAAGGACGAACAAGGGCGCTCCCGCGGGAGCGCCCTTGCTTTTATTTCGCTTGTTCCAGCGCCAGATCGACGGCGCTTTCCACCAGACGCGCCATGGAGACGTCCTCCATGCCGGCGATGAGGTTGTCGCAGTGGTTGACGGGGATCAGCACGCGCACAGCGCGGCTCTGTCCCACGGCGACGGCCATGGCTGGGGTGACCTCGCCGAAGAGGGAGTCGGCGATGGCGACGCCGATGGGGCCGACGATGACGTCCGCCTTCCGGCAGCCGACGAGGACGGCGTTCTCGCCGGTGGCGCCGTTGTCCGCCCCGGCCTTGAGCATGGCGGAGGTGGCCAGGGCGTTGGTGCCCACGGCTGTGACCTCAGCCCAGGAGGCCAGCTCCTTGATCCGTGCCACGGCCTGACGGCCAATGCCGCCGCCCTGGCCGTCGATGACGAGGATGCTCAGTCGTTTACTCTCCAAAGACCCTGACCGCCTCTCTCATGTTCTCGATGACCTGGACGCCGAAGGGGCAGCGGCCCTCGCAGGCGCCGCACTCGAGACATTCGCCCGCGTGATGCTCCAGCGCGCCGTAATGCTGCGCCACGGTCTCGGGCAGGCCGCCCTTGGCCTTGGCCAGATGGAGGAACTTCGTCACGTCAGCGACGCTGATGCCCACGGGACAGGGCGCGCAGTGGCCGCAGTACATGCAGTGGCCCTGCCAGCTGATGCGCGGGAAAGTGGCAAAGGCTGCGGCGTAATCGCGCTCCTCGTCGGTGGCGCGCTCGTAGGCAAGGGAGCGCAGCAGCTCCTCCTCCGTGCGCGCGCCGGACATGACGGACGCCACGGCGGGACGGGTGAGGCAGTAGTGGATGCACTGATCCACGGTCAGCGCCACGCCTGCAGGCGATTCGTCGGTCAGCAGATCGCCGCCGCCGAAGGCCTTCATGACCGTGATGCCCACGCCCATCTGCTGGCACGTCTCATAAAGCCGCTGGCGGTCGGGATCCATGTTGGTCAGGTGATGCTCGTAGCTCTCGTCGGCCCAGAGCTTTTCGATGTCCTCGTCGCCGGGCTGCAGATCGTAGCAGGGGTTGACGCTGAACATCAGCACGTCGATGAGGCCGCTCTCCACCATGACCTGCGCGATCTTGGGGTTGTGGCTGCTGACGCCGGTGAACCGGATGCGTCCCTGCTTTTTCAGCTCCTGGACGTAGTCCATGACGCCGTTGTGCATGATCTCGTCCCAGACGGCGGGCGAGTCGATGTAGTGGATCATGCCGACGTCGATGTAATCGGTGCCGATGGTCCTCAGCATGTCCTCGAAGCCGTCCTTGACCTCCTGCAGGTCGCGGGTGGCCTTGTACTGGCCGTCCTGCCAGACGGAGCAGAGGTGGGACTGCAGGTAGAACCTGTCGCGGATGGGGTTGACGTTCCGGCCGACGCTGCGGCGGAAGGTGGGCTCGGGGCTGTACATATCGATGTAGTTGACGCCCTGCTCGATGGCGATCTGAAACAGGCGGTCGGAATGTTCGTCGGGCTTGTCGACGAAGCCCTCACAGCCGAGGCCGATCTCGCTGACCAGCAGGCCGGTCTTGCCGAGGGGACGGTATTGCATAAAGGCACGCTCCTTTTTTATTATATTTGATTTATCTTACCATATGGACCCTACTCCAAGTCAATAGGGACGGGCGCGTCAATGCGCGCGCTGTCGGGCGTGATCACACAGTCCAGCGCGAGGATCCGGACGCCCGCGGCACTCGCCTCGCGCAGAGCGTCCGCGAAGGCGGGGTGCGTGGCCCGGTTGGGCCGAAAGACCGCCGGACCCTTCATCTGGATGACGAAGCAGATGGCGGTGCCGTATCCGGCCGCTTTGGCGTCGATCAGCTCCCGCAAATGTCTGACGCCGCGCTCCGTGGGTGCGTCGGGGAACAGCGCCGCGCCCTCGCGCTCCAGCGTGACGCCCTTGACCTCGACGAAGGTGGGCAGACCGTGCCGCATCATGGAGAAATCGAAGCGTGAAGCGCCGTAGGTCTGCTCTGGCTTCAGGTCCGTCACATCGCCGAAGCCGCCTGCCTCCGCCCACTCGGCGAACAGACGGTTGGGCGCCTGGGAGTCCATGTTGACCATCAGTCCGCCGCGGTCCACGGTGATCAGATCGTACTGCGTCCTGCGCTTCGGCGCGCGGGCGCGGCTGACCCAGACGGTCACTCCCGGGGTCAGCAGCTCCGCACAGCGGCCGGTGTTTTTGACGTGGACGGTCTCTTCCCTGCCGTCCAGCTCCACCTGCGCGATGAAGCGGTTTGGTCTGCGGAGAAAGACGGCGCGGGAGACGTCTTCATATCTCATAGATCGGAGACCGCGTATTCCAACGCCTCGCCGACGCTGTCGTAGATGGCAAGGTCGGCCTCCTCATCGTAAGACGTTTCGGATTTGTTGATGATGACGAGGCGCTTGCCGCGGAAATAGCGGATCAGCCCCGCCGCGGGATAGACGGTCAGCGACGTGCCGCCCACGATCAGCAGGTCGGCGTTCTCGATGGCGCGGACGCTCTTTTCGATGACGTCGCCGTCGAGGCTCTCCTCGTACAGCACTACGTCTGGCTTGATGATCCCGCCGCAGGAGCATTTGGGGATCAGATCCATGCCGCGGATGTCGTCGTCCGTGTAGAACCTGCGGCAGCGCATGCAGTAGTTGCGGCGGGTGCTGCCGTGGAGTTCATAGACCGCTTCGCTCCCAGCGTCCTGATGCAGGCCGTCGATGTTCTGGGTGACGACGGCGTCCAGCTTGCCGGCCTTCTCCAGCTTCGCCAGCGCGATGTGGGCCCGGGAGGGCCTGACGCCCTTGAGCAGCAGCTTGTCCCGGTAAAAGCGGAAAAACGCCTCGGGATTGCGGTTGAAGAAGCTGCGGCTGAGGATCGTCTCGGGCGGATAGTCGTATTTCTGGTTGTACAGGCCGTCGACGCTGCGGAAATCGGGGATGCCCGACTCGGTGCTGACGCCTGCGCCGCCGAAGAAGACGATGTGCTCGCTCTCCTCCACCCACTGCTTCAGAGTCTTCATTTCTTCCGTCATATGATCGCCTCCTGTTGACATCTGACGGGCATTGATGGTACATTAAGGATAGTCTTATTATACACCAAACGGAGGAGAAATGGAAATGAGTATTGTCTGCCGTAAGGGCGTGATCGAGGACCTGCCCGTCCTGCTGGATATCGAGAAGCATTCGACGCCGAAGCTGCTGTATCTGGAGGGCGTTCAGGATCTGTTTTTCAACAATGAGGACGGCGAGCTGATCGTCGCCGAGGAGGACGGCAAGCCCATCGGCTTCGCCCGCTTCTCCACCCAGTACGACGGCTCCGGCTGGCTGGAGTGTCTGCGCGTGCACGCCGACCATCAGAAGAAGGGCTGCGGCGCGGTGATCTGGAAGCGTTTCATCGAGCTGTGCGATATCTACCACGTGCCCTTCGTGCGCATGTACACGGGCCTGACCAATTACGCCTCCCGCGTGCTGGGCGAGCGCAACGGTCTCCACGTGGCGTATCAGACCCGCGAGGGCACGCTGCTGAAGGACAACATCCCCGCCGTCGAGCCCGCGGAGGGCTTCGTCCCCGTCACCGATCCCGCCGAGTGCGAAAAGCTGTTCGCTCCCTACGCCGAGGGCTATCACAACTATTTCTGCACCAACCGCACCTACTACGGCCTCAACAAGGCGCTGTACGAAGGTCTGTGCGGCGAGGGCATCGTCTACCGCAAGGGCGACAGCGTCGTCACCGTGGGCGCCCGGTTCCTGAAGGATCAGGGCCTGCACATCGGCTTCATGGGCGGCGACGCAGACGAGTGCATCCGCTTCGCCATCGAAAAGTTCAAGGCTTCCGGCCTGCCCAAGCTCGTGTGCATGATCCCCTCCGAGCGCGACGACCTGCGCGCCGCCCTGGAGAAATACGGCTTCGTCTTCCCCGACGCGCAGATCATCATGCTGGAGCGCGCGTTCTAAACAACAGTTCAACGTCAAAAGAGCCTCCCGTCCGGGAGGCTCTTTTTGATGCTCATTCAGTTCAGAGAGATGCGGGGGTCGATGACGGCATAGAGGAGGTCGACCACGAGGTTGATGACGGAGACGCAGACGGCGAAGACCATGACGCAGGCGATCATCATGGACATGTCGCGGCTGTTGATGGCCTGGATCAGCAGGCGGCCGACGCCGGGCCAGGCGAAGATGTTCTCGATGATGATGGTGGAGCTGAGCAGCTCGCCCAGCTGGACGCCCGCCACGGTGATCGTGGGGATCAGGGCGTTTTTCAGCACATGGCGCCAGATGATCTTATGCTCGGGCACGCCCTTGGCGCGGGCGGTGCGGATGTAATCCTGACGGATGACCTCCAGCGTGGAGGAGCGGGTGATGCGGGCGATGGCGGCCATGTTGATGAAGGCCAGCGTGGCGGCGGGCATGACGATGTGGATCGGCTCGGAGGAACCGGAGGTGGGGAACCACCCCAGATGCAGGCCGAAGACAAGCATGATCATGATGCCCAGCCAGAAGTTCGGCATCGACACGCCCAGCAGCGAGATCAGCATGCTCATGCCGTCGAAGAACGTGTTCTGCTTGATGGCGGCGAAGATGCCGAGGGGCAGCGCAAGAACGATGGAGGCGGCCAGCGCCGTCAGGCACAGGCGCAGGGAATGGGGCAGATGGACGCGCATCTTGGTGATGATGCGGCTGGCCCTGCCGGAATCGTCGCGGAAGAGGCTGCGCATCATGCGGGCATAGCGGACGATCATGGGGTCGTCCATGCCGTACCGCTCGATGACGGCCTGCCGTTCCTCTGGCGTGCGGGCCTTGTTGAGGGCCGTGCGCTCGGAGTTGCCGGGAGCGACGGTCATGAGCACGTAGACGAGGAAGGTGACGCCGAACAGAACAGGGATGATCGTGATGATACGCTTGAGTAAAAACTTGATGAATTGCATTTCAACCGGACTCCCAACGCGTTTATTCTGCACTATATCGATTTCAAAAGAATACCATTACAGCACGTTTAATTATTATATCACGTTTATCTGATATCTGCAACCACAAAAAATGTACGATTTCCCGCTCAGCCGCAAATGGCACTTGCCCCTTTCCCCGTTTTATGGTAGAATGTCGGCGAATCAAGTCGAAACGGAGGACCTGCCATGATCCAGGACATCGGCGAGGGCGTGTTTTCCAACGCATTTTCCCTCGAACCCGCCCATGAGGGCGACAAGCTCTTTATTTTCAACGGCGACGACATCCTTCTCTGCGGCGACGAACATGCGCCCGCGCTGCCCGTGTACGGCCAATTGACGCCTGTGTGCCACCATATTTTCTATATGGAGGGCAGAGGATGTTATATTTCCGAGGAAATGATGGAGGCGCCGGAGGGGTATTTCTACCTCAAGGCCCCGGCCATCGCCCGCAGCCATCCCGACCAGAAGACGGCCTTCGCAATCGTGACGGCGTGGCAGCTGTCCAAGTGGGAGCAGAGCCGCCGCTTCTGCGGCCATTGCGGCCATAAGACCGAACGCAGCAGGATCGAGCGCGCCATGGTCTGCCCGGAGTGCGGGCTGACCGAGTATCCGAAGATCTGCCCCGCCATCATCACGGCTGTGGAGCACGACGGCAGGCTTCTGATGGCGAAGAACGTGCGCGGCAACCGCTACAGCCTGATCGCGGGCTTCGTGGAGATCGGCGAGACCTTCGAGCAGACGGTCAAGCGCGAGGTCTTCGAGGAGGTCGGGCAGCACGTCACCGACGTCAAATACTTCAAGAGCCAGCCCTGGGGCTTCTCCGACACGGAGATGATCGGCTTCACCTGCCGCATCGACGGCGAGCCTCTTCCCTTCCACCTGCAGGATTCCGAGATCGCCGACGCCAAGTGGCTCCTGCCCGAGGAGATCGATCCCCCCGCCACCAATATCTCCATCGCGTCCGACCTGATCTGGAACTTCATCCATACGCACAAAAAATAACGCATCGAAAAAGGCGCTCCCGCGGGAGCGCCTTTTTTATACTCAGTAGAGTCTGTACAGGATCGCGGCCAGCTCGGAGCGGGTGATGCCGGCGGCGGGCATGATGCGGTTGGTGCCGTCGCCGTAGCCGTTGACGACGCCGAGGTGCGTCAGCAGGGACACGTGATCGAAGGCCCAGGCGGGGACGTCGGCCATATCGCTGTAGGCTGCGTCAGCGTAGTCGTAGCCCCGGGGGATCGTGCGGCCCAGGACTGTCATGACGCGGGCGCGGTTGGTGTTCTCGGCGGGATAGAACCAGGTGTTGCCCTCGCTGTCGGGGCCGCCGACCATGATGCCCAGGGCGTACATGGCCTTGAGGTGCGGGATCGCCCAGTCGCTGGCCTCGTCGAGATCGACGTAGGGCAGCTCGACGCTCTCGTACTTGCTGACGTCAACGCCCATATAGCGGGAGATCATCGTGGCAACCAGCTCGTTCGTCGCGCCCACGCGGGGGCCGAACTCGCTGGCGGCGTCGGTGACGCCCTTGTTGTAGAGGTAGTTGATATACTTCTCGGCCCAGTGGCCCGCCACATCGTCGTAGGGGCCCGCGGCTGTGCCTTCGGCCTCCAGCGTCAGGCGGCTGCGGTTGCCGAAGTAATCGGTGGCGACGATCGTGGCGCGGTGGAGCGCGCCGTCGGCGGCCGCGTTGACGGTCAGCGCGCCGGTCGAGTGATCATAGGTGAAGTCCCGGATGGCGACGCCGTCCACCGTGACGCTGATGTTGTTCTTCTCCAGCGGGTAGACGCTGTCGTCCAGCACGGTGGCGCGCAGCTGCTCCTCATAAGAGGCGTTGGCGATCACGGGGGCCGTATCGTCGGTCTGCGCCTCGCCGTAGTGGCCGATCAGCTGGTCGATGAAGGCATAGCCGCTCTCCTCCGCCTCATCGTAAGCGCAGAAGCCCGTGACGGCCCGGGCGCCGTAGGGCACCTCGACGACGTTCATGGTCCACTCGTCCTCGTTCATGGTCAGAGGCTGAGCGGCGGTGCCGGTGTTGGTGGAGAACATGATCTGCCAGTCGCCTGTGCCGCGGGCCCAGATGGTCAGCTCCCGCATGCCGGAGGGGATGGTCAGCGCGCCGTCGGCGCTGAAGACGACGAGGTCGGGCTCCGCGCCGGTCTCGTATTTCATGGACAGGCTGCCCTTGCCAAAGCGGGCGTTGTCGCCGGTGTTGTCGATCTTGACGCTCGCCGTCGTGGTGTCAGAGGCGTTGACCCCGTAGCCGACGGTCGTCTCGAAGCCGCTGAGGGCCTCGGGGGCCTTGCCGACGGTGACGTCGATCCGGCGGGTCTGGCTGCCGAAGGCGACGGTGATCGCGCCGCTGAAGCCCTGCAGCTCAGCGGCCGTGAAGACGCCGCGCTCGTCGATCTCGCCGATATCGCCCTCCACCGCGAAGGTGAACTGCTCGTCGGAGGAGCGGATGGGCCGCAGGCCGTCGGAGACGATCACGTCGAGGTCAACGGTGTCGCCGCCCGCCAGCGCAAGGCTCGTCACCGCGCGGGCGGTGCCCGCTTTGACGACGGTCATCACGGCGGGCTCGGCGACGGACGTCACGGTGGCCGGGACCGAGGTGAGGCCCTTGGCCTTGACGCCCACGACGACGTCACCCGCCTTGTCGGGCAGCGTCAGCGTATTGCCGGAGAGCTTGCCGCCGCCGGATTCGACGGTGAAGCCGGTGATGATCTCCTTGCCGGGGAAGTAATCTTCATTATAGGAATACGCCGTCAGGTCGATGGTCCCGCCCGCCAGGACGAGCTCGTCCTTCGGGTAGACCGTGACGTATCTGTCCTTGGCGGAAGCGTCGCCGGAGGCCGTGAACACGAGGTAATCGGCGCACTCGCGGGGCTTGCCGTCAGAGGGATCTGAGATCACGGAGGCCTGCGGCAGGCCGGGATCGCGGACGGAGGCGATGGACGAGCCGCCGCCGTCGAGGTTGACGACGTTGAGGCAGCCCATGGCGTAGAGCTTCGTGGCGGCCTCCTGCAGCGTCATGCCGTCGGCGACGCCGCCGTCGCGGCCGTCACAGACGAGGACGACGCAGGACCCGTCCCTGCGGATGCCCAGCATGGTGCGGGGGCTCTTCGTCTGGGACTTCATGGCCTTTTCGGTGAGGGCGCTCTTGTCGATCATCATGTCGCCCGCGCCGCAGGCGTACCAGACGTCGTCCCAGCCCGTGGAGCGCGTGCCGGTGTAGACGGTGACGAGGTCGCCGGGCTGCAGCGCCGTCAGATCGATGCCGGTCTCCACACCCTTTTGGGCCGTCAGGACCATGGTGTAGCCGTCCAGCATCGCCGCGCCGCTCTCCATGCCCGCGGAGCGGACCCGGAAGGCCACAGAGCCGCCGATGGTCAGGCTCTCGCCGTAGTTGAGCTTTTCCAGCACCACCGTGGGACCCTCGGCCGACAGGCGGGTGTTGTAGTCGTAATCATCGGAATAGAGAAACACGCCGGAGCGGTCGCGGACCTTGTTGAAGCCCGCCACGGGGAACCGCTGGCCGCCGTTGACAGAGAACGAGATGTCCAGCTTGGGCGCGCCGACGAGCATCGTGCCGTCCCTGCGGATACCCACGGCGTTCCACGCGCCGTCGGAGGAGATCAGACGTCCCTCACGGACGACGAGCCCCGTGGGGACGCCGCTGGTGATGTTGAAGAAATCGGCGTTGACGGCGGCCAGGACGGTCTGGCCCTGGCTCTCACAGTAGCTGACGAGGGCGTTGATGTCGCTTTTGCCGTAGAGGGTGTCGCCGTAGACGATCATGGGCGCGACCGTGCCGCCGGGGGTATAATCGAAAACATAGCTCCTGCCGCCCCGGCCCGTGCTGTCCTTCGTCATCTCGCGGGTCAGGCTCAGGCCGGCGCCCAGCTCGTCGGTGCGGCTGTAGCGCAGGTCGCCCGCAGCACGAGTCAGCGGCGCGCAGGTCAATGTGATGCAGGCGGCCGCCGCGGCGGCGGTCAGTCTGCGGATGAGTTTGTTCATGGCTTCTCCTTTTGGGTCATAGTGCTGTGCGAATGAATTGATTATACAACAACCGGTTCTAAAAATCTACCGTTAAAAAGTGGACGATAATTGAATTTATGCGCCTCTTGTGTTATATTCATTTCGGCATGGACGCCATCATTGATTTGTCTGAAAGGAATGATCTCACTATGGCTCGTTCTGACAAAGGCTCCGGATTCTTCAAACGGTATTTCGTCGACGCCATGAGCTCCATGGCGCTGGGACTGTTCGCTTCCCTGATCATCGGCCTCATCATCTCGCAGCTGTCCAAGCTGCCCGGTCTGGGCTTCCTCGCCCCGGTCACGGCGGTCCTGGGCGCTTCGTCGCCCGTCATCGGCGCGGCCATCGCCGTCGCCATCGCCTACGGCATGAAATGCGACAGCCTCGTCATCTTCTCCTGCGCCGCCTGCGGCGCGGTGGGCTATACGGCCGGCGGCCCCGTGGGCGCGTACGTCGGCGCGGTCATCGGCGCGGAGGCCGGCGGTCTGGTGTCCAAAAAGACGCCCTTCGACATCATCGTCACTCCCATGGTGACGATCATCGTCGGCGGTCTTGTGGCCTCCTGGGTGGGACCCTACATCAACCAGTTCATGCGCTGGCTGGGCGATATCATCAACTCGGCCACCGTTATGGCGCCCCTGCCCATGGGCGTGATCGTGGGCGTCATCGTCGGCATGGTGCTGACGCTGCCCATCAGCTCGGCGGCGCTGTGCATCATGCTGGGCCTGTCCGGTCTGGCGGGCGGCGCGGCCACGGCCGGGTGCTGCGCGCAGATGATCGGCTTCGCCGTGATCAGCTACCGCGACAACGGCTTCTCCGGCCTCGTGTCCCAGGGCGTCGGCACCTCCATGCTGCAGGTTCCCAACATCCTGCGCAACCCGCGCATCTGGATCGCCCCCACGGTGGCCTCCGGCGTCTGCGGCGCCGTCAGCTCGGTCTTCTTCAAAATGACGAACCTGCCCGAGGGCGCGGGCATGGGTACCAGCGGTCTCGTGGGCCAGATCTGTACCTATGCCGACATGGCCCCCACCTACGGCAGCATGCCCGTGATCCTGTCGATGCTCTTCGTCCATGTGGCGCTGCCCGCGGTGATCGCGCTGGCGGTGGACCGGCTGCTGTACAATGCCGGCTGGGTCAAAAAGGGCGACATGAAGATCCGCACTTAATGAAAGATTAAAGATTCTTAAAGTGTTTCGCGCTTTTCCCGGCTGCCCGCGTCTGGTACAATACGTAGCGGGTGATTTGATATGAAACAGAAAAAGCATCGCTCCATCAATCTGTGGCTGGCGCTGGGGGTCCTGATCCTCGCGTGCATGGCGGGGCCGGTGCTGCTGCGCCGCAGCGGCTCACTGTCCACGATCCGGGACGCACAGAGCGACGGAAAGCTCGTCGTATGCATCGATCCGGGGCACGGCGGCGATGACAGCGGCGCCGTGTCCGGCGACCGGCAGGAGAAGGACGACAACCTGCGTCTGGCGCTGGCGCTGCGGGATTCGCTCCGGACCCTGCGGCCCGATATCGAGATCGTGCTGACCCGCGACAGCGACGTTTATATCACACTGGAGGGCCGCTGCGAATCGTCGCGCCGGGCGGACGCCGATCTGTTCGTCTCCCTGCACCGCAACAGTGCCGAGGGCGCAAGCGGCGTGGAGCTCTGGTGCAGCAGCGACAGAGACGGCGACGACACCGCCCTCGCCGAAGCGATCCTCCGCGGCCTCAGGGACGTCGGGATCAGCGAGGACCGGGGCGTCAAATACGGCACGGCGGAAAACCCCAAGGGCAATTATTACGTGCTGGGCCACGCGTCCTCGCCCGCCTGCCTGGTGGAGCTGGGCTTCATGGGCAGCGAGGAGGACAACCGGCTGCTGGACGAGCGTCTGACGCGGTATGCGGACGCCATGGCCGAGGCGATCTCCGGGCTGCTGCCCCAACTGAAGGACTAAGGAAAAGCCGGTCGCATGACCGGCTTTTTCAGGCTTATTCTTCTTTGAACGCCAGCGTGCGGATGATCTCTCCGGCGATCATCAGTCCCGCGCTGGAGGGGACGAAGCTGATCGAACCGGGCACGTGGCGGCCGTCCTCGGTCTCGGCGGGGTGAAGCGGCTCCTCGTCGCTGAACAGGACCCGGTGGTGGACGATGCCCAGCTTTCTGAGCTCGTACCGCATCTTCTTCGCCAGCGGACAGACCGATGTTTTGGACAGATCGGCCAGCCTGAGACGGGAGGGGTCCAGCTTGTTCCCCGTGCCCATGGAGGAGATGATCGGGACGTTCCTCTCGTGGCAGGCGGCGATCAGCGCCACCTTGGAGGGCACGGAATCGATGGCGTCGGCCACATAGTCATAGCCGCGGTCCAGCACCTCCCCCACGTTGTCCGGCGAGAGGAAAAAGTCCAATATTTCGACCTCGATCTCCGGCCCGATGTCGCGGATGCGCTCTGCCATGACCTCGGCCTTCTTGCGCCCCACGGTGCTGTGCAGCGCGATGAGCTGGCGGTTGATGTTCGACTCCGACACCACGTCAAAATCCAGCAGGTCGAGACGGCCGACCCCGGCCCTGGCCAGCGCCTCGGCGATAAAGGAGCCCACGCCCCCGACGCCGCAGACGAGCACGCGGCTGTGCCTGAGGCGCTCGATCCCCTGCTCGCCCAGCAGCATGGCCGTTCGGCGATGACGTTCTTCCATGCAGTTCACCTTCTTTTACCGTCATTTTACCCGCGGCGCCCGGTTCTGTCAATGGCGCCGAAAAAACTCTCCCTTTTCCCGCGAACGCGGGAACAAACCGTTCTTTTCCCGCGTCTAAGACGAGGAATGATCCACATTGATTTATAAAAAGACCCAAGGAGGAAAAACAGTCATGTCCGAGACTATCGTGAACGCGGCTCCTCCCGCTTCTCCCCCGGAGAACGGCGAGCAGGCGCCCAAGCGCAACAAGTACGAAAAGAAGGGCGGCCGCAAGGGCCTGCCGAAGATCATCCGGGTGGGCATCCCGCTGGTGCTGATCGGAGGCGTGCTGTTCGGCGCATATAAGTTCATCAGCCGCAACACCGCCAAGGCCAACGGCGAGATCATCGAGGCCACGTCCTACACGGGCTCGCTGTCCACCTACGTCACGGGCTGGGGCTCCATCTCCCCCGTTTCCAAGGAGGATTACGGCAAGAACATCAAGGGCGAGGTCACCGAGGTGGCCGTGGAGGCCGGTCAGGTGGTATCGGTGGGCGACCTGCTGTTCACCATCGACCCCGCCGATATGAAGACCGATCTGCTGAACGCCCGCACGGAGCTGGCGGGGCTGGAGAAGCAGCTGCATGATCTGGACAAGAATTACAACAACGCCGTGGAGCGTCTCAGCGACGCCCGCAAGGCGCTGAACGAATGCACGGTCAAGGCCCCGTTCACGGGCATGATCCTGAAGGTGGCGGACGGTCTGCCCGAGGTGGGCGACAATCTGGGCACCGGCGCGACGCTTGGCACCATCGTGGACAACTCCGCCATGCGTCTGACGCTTTTCTTCAACCGCGCGTACATAGGCGACGTGGCCGTGGGGCAGACTGTGATCGTCTCCGTCCCCGACAGCATGGTGCAGGTGGCTGGCACGGTCTCCGCCATCAACGACCAGGCCCGGCCCATCGACGGCACGGCCTGCTTCAGCGTGGAGGTCCGCGTGCCCAACGCCGGCGGTCTGGCGGAGGAGCAGGCGGCCACGGGCTATATCGAGACCGCCTCCGGCGAGATTCGGCCCAGCCTTGACGGCAAGCTGGAATACTGGCGCAGAGAGGACATCGTCTTCAAGGGCGTCAGCGGAGATGTCCGCTCCGTCAATCTGCAGGAGTTCGGCCGCGTCACCGAGGGGCAGACCCTGTGCACCGTCGATACCCGCGCGGCTGCCGACGCGGTCAGCGACGCCCAGTACGACGTGGAGAGCTTCGCCAGGCAGATGAGCGACGATTACATCCAGAACGACATCCGCAAGGTGGAGGACAAGATCGCCGAGCTGCAGGAGATCATCGACAACAGCGGCTTCTATGCCACCATCGACGGTCAGGTGTCCAACGTGAGCATCAAGGTGGGCGACAAGCTGGCGGGCGGCGACGCCGCGGCTGTCACCGTCTCCGACACCTCCTCCCTGGTGATCAACGTCAACATCGACGAGGCCGACATCTCCTCCGTCACCGTCGGGATGCCGGTGGATCTGACCTACGACACCAACGACGGCAGCCAGACGGCCTACGGCACCGTCAGCTACGTCAGCTTCGAGGCGAAGATCAACTCCGACGGCGGCTCCGCCTACTTCCCCGCAACCATCACGCTGGAGAACGACGGCAAGCTGCTGCCCGGCATGAGCGTCAACTATTCGATCCTCGCCGTCAGCCGAGATTCCTGCATGATCCTCCCCTCTCAGTGCATCGTCAACACCGAGGAGGGCCCCGTGGTCTATGTCAAGAACGAGCAGGAGACGGACTTCGGCTATGAGCCCGTGGAGCTGGGCGAGGGCATCGTCCCCGACGGCTACTACGCCGTGCGCGTGGAGATCGGCATCGCCGACGCCGAGAACACCGAGATCGTCTCCGGCATCGAAGAGGGCACGGTGTGCTATCAGGGCACCATGCAGTCGGACGGCGAAGGCTACTGGTATTAAAGAGAGGGCGCTATGCTGATCGATATCCGACGGGTAAGCAAGATCTATAACGAGGGCAAGGAGAGCGAGGTGCGCGCCCTGGACGATGTCAGTCTCCAGATCGATTACGGCGAGTGCACCGCCATTCTGGGCCACTCCGGCTCGGGCAAATCGACCCTCATGAACATCCTCGGCTGCCTGGACATCCCCACCTACGGCGAGTATTATCTGGCCGACGAGGCGGTGTCCGACATGCCGCTTTCCAAGCTGTCCGCCATCCGCAACCGCCAGATCGGGTTCATCTTCCAGGGCTTCAATCTGGTGCAGGGGCTGACGGCGCTGGAGAACGTGGAGCTGCCGCTGATCTACCGCGGCATGCACCGCAAGGAGCGGCTTGAGCTCTGCGTCCAGGCGCTCAGGGAGGTCGGGCTGGAGAAGCGCATGGACCATCGGCCCACGGAGCTCTCCGGCGGCCAGCAGCAGCGCGTGGCCATCGCCCGCGCCATCGCCGCCAAGCCGCCCATCATCATGGCCGACGAGCCTACGGGCAACCTGGACACCAAGGCCGGCGCGGAGATCATGAAAAAGCTGATCTCCCTCAACGACAACGGCGCCACGGTGATCATCATCACCCATGACCTCCATCTGGCCCAGGCGGCCAAGCGGATCATCACGATCCAGGACGGCCACATCATCGGCGACCGCCAGGTGAGCCAGGCGGAGCGCGACGCGGTCCTGAAGGAGGGTGAGGATTCATGACCATCTTCCGCACGGCAAAAATGGCCTTCAAGTCCATCCTGCACAACAAGATGCGCTCGTTTCTGACGATGCTGGGCATCATCATCGGCGTGTGCTCGGTGATCACGCTGGTCTCCGTCATCCAGGGCGTGCAGCGGCAGACCATGGAGGCCTATTCCAAGATGGGCACCAACATCATCAACGCCTATTACGGCACCTGGTCCTCGGGCTACATAGACGAGAACGGCAACTACGTGGAGTCGGCCTCCCGAACCATCGACCTGACGGACGCCTTCTTCAACGAGTGCGCCAGGCTCAGCGAGTACATCATGGGCGTCACCGACTCCCAGAGCGGCAACGCCTCCGCCAAATACAAGTCGAAGACGCTCGCCAACGCCCGCACCTACGCGGCCAGCGACACCTTCGACGTCTGCCTCAATCTGGAGCTGGCCGCCGGCCGCTCCGTCAGCTACAGCGACGTGCGCAACAAGACCCACGTCTGCACGCTGGGCAGCTACACGGCCAAGGAGTTCTTCGGTCTGGAGGACCCCCTGGGCAAGCAGATCAAGATCAACGGCAACTATTTCACGGTCATCGGCGTCTACAAGAGCAAATACGACAACCTCGAATACTCCCAGGACAACATGATCGCCGTCCCGCGCACCTGCGCCAGGGCTGTCGGGCTGCAGCAGGACCGCAGCAGCGGCAACTTCACCGTGAAATGCCGCGACGCCGAGGCGACGAAGAAGGCCATGTACTTCCTCTCCACCTGGCTGCAGGAGCAGCTGCCCCCGAACAACAGCTATTCGGGCGTCTACTCCGACAACAGCTGGCAGAAGCAGGAGGAAGAAACGCTGAACATGTTCACCTACGTGGTAGGCGGCATCGCGGGCATCTCGCTGCTGGTCGGCGGTATCGGCATCATGAACATCATGCTGGTGTCCGTGGCGGAGCGCACCCGTGAGATCGGCATCCGCATGTCCATCGGCGCGCGGCGCAGGGACATCATCACCCAGTTTCTGATCGAGGCCTCGGTCATCTCGGCCTGCGGCGGCGTCATCGGCATCCTGCTGGGCGCGCTGGGCTCGGCGATGCTCAGCTCGGCCATCTTCAGACGGGTCTACCTCCCCTCGCCGTTCATCGCCGTCGGCGCCTTCGCCTTCTCGGTGGCGCTGGGCATTTTCTTCGGCTTCTACCCCGCCAACAAGGCGTCCAAGATGCAGCCGGTCGAAGCGCTGCGAAACAATCAGTGATCGTTATTACATAAAGGAGATGGATCGACTTATGAAACGCACCCTTTCCCTGCTGCTGGCGCTGCTGCTTCTGCTGACGCTGGCC
>SVKN01000027.1 GCA_015068445.1 Oscillospiraceae bacterium
CAATGGTGCGCGTGATGGGCGCGTTATGGAGCATCTCGGCGTTCTCGTGCGCCTCGTGCCTGATCCAGATCTGGCACGAGGCGCACGAGAACGCCGAGATGCTCCATAACGCGCCCATCACGCGCACCATTGGCCGTCCCGACGACACCAAGGCCGCCCGCGAGCCTGTCCTGCGGTATCAGTTCTGATCCAAATGAATCGCTGCCGGGCCTTTACCACATCTATGGCAAAGGCCCGGCCTTTTGTGCTGATATGATCGAAAAGCTCTATTTATACCTGGGGATCGGGAACGATCCCTATCACAATCTCGCCGTGGAGGAGACGCTGCTGCATCAGGTGAAGCCCGGCGAGTGTATCCTCTACCTGTGGCAGAACGCCCACACCGTCGTCATCGGCCGGAACCAGAACGCGCTGGCCGAGTGCGACGCGGCGCTGCTGGAGCGCGAGGGAGGCCGCCTGGCCCGCCGCCTGTCCGGCGGCGGCGCCGTGTACCATGACCTCGGCAATCTCAACTTCACCTTTCTCGTCCGGGCCGATGACTTCGATAAGTCACGCCAGACGGAGGTGATCCTCCGCGCTGTGAACGATGCGGGCATCCCCGCCGATCGCAACGGCCGCAACGATCTGACGTGCGAGGGCCGCAAGTTCTCCGGCCACGCTTATTACCAGACGAAAGAGGGCTGCTACCACCACGGTACGCTGATGCTCGACGTCGACACTGACCGTTTGACGCGCTACCTGCGCGTTTCGCCCATCAAGCTCAGCAAGCGCGGCGTCCCGTCGGTGCGTTCCCGCGTGATGAATCTCAGCGAAAAGCGTCCCGATCTGACTGTGGAAGAGCTCTCAAGCTACCTGATACATGCCGCGGAGACTGTTTATGGCTGTAAAGCTGATAGACTATATAGCGACGATTTAGACGGCGATTACCTCAAAGAAGCAGATCGACGTTATGCCGATCCGACATGGCGCTACGGCGACGCCGTCGAGCTGCCGCACTGTGTGGTGCATCGCTTCGACAGCGGCCTGCTGCGGCTCGATTATGAACTGAAGCATACGGGATCCGGCGCGACCTTCAGACAGGTGATCCTGTCCACGGATGCGCTGGAGACAGATCTTTACTCCGGCTTTGCGGAATTGCTCACGGGCTGTCCGCTGCGCGACGCTCAGCTTGCGATCCGCAGAGAAGGGGAGATCTCGGGGCGGCAGCATGCCGCGCAGGAGGTCCTGGAATTACTGAAAGAAATCAAGGGAGGAACCCAAGATGAACTTTGATCTTGCGATCATCGGCGGCGGCCCCGGCGGCTACACCGCCGCGGATCACGCTGCCAAAAACGGCATGTCCGTCGTTCTGTTCGAAGCCGATCTGCTGGGAGGCACCTGCCTCAACCGCGGCTGCATCCCCACCAAGGCGCTGCTGCATTCCAGCGAGGCGTTCCACAGCTTCCACAGCACGCCCGGCGTCAAGGCTGAGAACGTCAGCTACGATTTTGCCGCCATGCACGAGTATAAGGCCAACGCCGTCGGCACCCTGCGTTCCGGCGTCGAGAAGCTCATGAAGGGCGACAAGGTCACGGTCGTCAACGCCTTTGCCCATGTGACTGCCTGCAGCGAGCAGGGCGTCACCGTCGAGGCAGGCGGCGAGACCTACGAGGCCGCTCATCTGATCGTCGCTTCCGGCTCCGTGCCCTCCGTCCCGCCCATCGAGGGCAGCAAGCTGCCCGGCGTCTACACCAGCAACGATCTGCTGGAGAACGGCGGCAAGGACCTGAAGTCGCTGATCATTATCGGCGGCGGCGTCATCGGCTGTGAGTGCGCTTCCATCTATCTGAACCTCGGCGCGCAGGTCGTCATCCTCGAGGCGCTGGATCATATCCTGCCTCCGATGGACCGCGAGATCGCTCAGCGTCTGACCATGTTCTTCAAGAAGCGCGGCGCCTCCGTCAACGCCTCCTGTAAGGTCACGGCCATCGAGGGCGAGCCGGGCAATATGACCGTCCATTACACCGACAAGGCCGGCAAGGAACAGACCTGCACCGGCGAGGGCGTCCTGATTGCCACCGGCCGCCGCGCCAACGTCGTCGGCATCTTCCCCGAGGGCCAAGGTCCCGAGAGCGAGCGCGGCGCGCTCGTCGCCGACGAAGCCGGCAAGACCTCGATCCCCAGCATTTACGTCATCGGCGACGCCAAGGCCCGCAATATCCAGCTGGCTCATGTCGCCGAGGCCCAGGCGAAGAATGCCGTAGCGGCCATTCTGGGCCACGAGCTGCCTGTCGATATGAACGTCGTCCCCAGCTGCATCTACACCTCGCCCGAGATCGCTTCCGTCGGTCTGACGGAGGACGAGTGCAAGGCCAAGGGCATCGCCGTCAAGGCGAAGAAGCTGCCCACGGGCGCCAACGCCAAGTGCGTCATCGAGCAGAGCGAGTCCGGCTATGTCAAGATCGTCACTGACGCTGCGTCTGGCAAGCTGCTGGGCGCGCAGCTGGTGTGCCCCCGTGCCACCGACCTCGTTTCCGAGTTCGCCCTGGCGATTTCCCACGGCATGACCGCCGAGCAGATCGCCTCGGTCATCCATCCGCATCCGACCTTCTCGGAGCTCGTCTCCCAGGTCTGTGAGATATAACAAGCGTGATCAAGCCCCTGCCTCTGTGGCAGGGGCTTTTTTGTATGACGTCGGAGCTCCTTGTCATTCGCTTGGAAATATGATATCATGAAAACAGTTAATGACAGGTTAGGAGGTGCCGGTATGAGACGGCGGCTGTTATCTTTTGTGTTCGTAGCTGCACTTTGTGTGCTGTTCGCGCCATCGGCCGCGGCATCGGACGACGTCTGGGCGGATATTCAGACGCTCATCGACTCCCGCGCCGTGCTGATGGGAGAGGATGACGCACAGACAGAAGCGTTTTTCGCATCCTTCTCGGATGACGTCGAGGCGCTTGTCCTCTCCAGAGACGATACTGTTCCCGGTTCCTTGCGGAGAAACGGCGATCAGGTCCTCTGGAAGACGACAGACGGAATCACAAAGGGCTATGACCCCGCGAGTCGCGCATCTCTCGCGCAGGAAATCGCTGAAGAAGACTCGCTTCCGCTGCAGGATGTTCCGATGACATCGGAAGAACCGCAGCTTTTCAGCGCCGGAGACGTACCACGTGACGTGGCGATGATCATGCCGTTCTACGGCCTGCAGTGGCAGTGGCGCATCCATGATTACTATCTCATGCTCGACATGGCGGAGGCGACAGGCGGCAGCTGCCGGTGGTACCCGCAGTACGAGGCCACCATTGACGCGCTGGCCCGGTCGCTGGAGTCCTGCTGCTTCGTTTCCGTCTTCACGCACGGCGGCCCCAGCCTCATCACGCTGACTACCGACAAGGGCTTCACGCAGCAGGATTACAACAACTATTGGGTCTATGACGAGGGCCCCTCCGATTCTGCGGGCGGCGGCCATGTCTGGGGCGTCACGGTGGACGCCATCACAGCCCACATGCAGGGGAATATCCCCAACGCCTTCGTCTGGTTCAAGAGCTGCTCTGTTCTGGGCACCGGCGAAATGTGTGAAAAGCTGAGAGAAAAGGGCGCGGCAGTCGTCTTCGGCTGGTCGAAGGACCTTTGGAGAACGGGCGACTCGTACCTTACGTGGTTTGCTTCATCGCTGATGGAAGGGAAGACCGTTGCGGAATCGGCTCTCGATATGAAGCGCGCAGCCTGCCAGGAGATCCTGCAGAATTGGGACGAGTCCATCCTGACCGCGTCGGTGCGCAGCTATCTGGAATCGCTGCAGTACGTCAGCTGGAACGCGAACCATCCCAAGCACCCATTGAGCGTCGCGCAAGCCCAGCAGGTCGGTGCGGCATTTATGGTATTCGTTTCCGATCAGGATCCGTATCCTGGCTCGGGTCAGGTCGACAAGCCCCAGACCGTCCGATCCACCTGGAAGCTGCCACTGGCGGAGGAGGGTCGGGAGATCCAAACGGAGGTCGCCGCAGGGAGCCATATGGAGCGTATCTTCTCCGAGGCTGACGATATCCGCGTCATCAGCGGCGCGCTGCCCTCCGGCGTCACGGCGGAGGTGCGGGAATACACGAACAGCAGCAGCGACTACGTCGGCTCCTATGCGTCTGTCAGCGGCACGCCGACGGTCCCGGGCCTTTATCGGGCGCAGCTGAGGCTGTACCTCCGGGACGGCGGTACGAAGACTGTCAAAATCGCTGTTCTCGTCACCAAAACGACCGCGGCGGAGTCCCGGGAATCCATCGAGCTGGAGCCCGGCAAGTCGCAGACCCATACGCTGTCGCTTTCCGTTTCCTCGCCCCTTTACGGCGGTACGCTCTTGAGCGGCGCATTGCCCGATGGCCTTACCTTCCGCGCCGAGGAGGGCAAAGCGCCGTATCTCACCGGCACTCCCGCGCCCGGGCGATTCACGGCAGTCCTGCGTCTATTGTTCAAGGACGGCACGGTCGTGCTGCACACGGTCGATATCCTCGTTCCCGTCTCGATCGTTGAGCTGAACCGCACCATGGCCGGCAGACTTGGCACGCCGCAGGATTTCCCCTTTGATCTGCCCGGCTCGGACCAGCCTGTCTCGATCGAACAGACAGGCGGCAAGCTCCCGCCGGGCATGGATTGGGAATGCTCGTCCGGCGTCGCGCCGCATTTCTTCGGCACGCCGACGAGCGCCGGAAATTACACTTCAAAGTTCAGTATCCAGATGCCTGACGGGCGGCTGATCCGCTATACCACCACCATCCGCATCTTCTCCTCCGCCGGAGGCGTGAAGAACTATACGATCGACCTTTCGACCGGAGCGTGCGAGATCAATCGTGCGGATTTTGACGCTTATGTTATCAACTCCATCATCGCGGCCATTTCTTCCAAGCAGATCCGTTTCCGGCAAACCTCTGCCGGGTTCACCGTGCTGGATCTGGACAATGACGGCGCCTGGGATATCATGGACGGCAAGTCCGACGCGGAAGGGTATGTCGTGCTTCACACGATGTCCACTTGTTCGCTGACCGGCGACGACTTCGAGCTGACGCTGAACGATGACGCGCTGGCGTGGCTCATATCGGACAACAGAACGCAATATGCGGCCAAGCTGACGTTCCACCTGCTGGATCGCAGCGACCTTTATATCGCCGGGACACAGGTCACCAGCCGCAACCGCAGCGACGTTCTGGGCGACGGCGTATTCAGTTTTGACGGCGTGCACACGCTGACGATCCGGGGCGATTACTACACCGACAGCACAACAGCCGTCATCAGAAGCGCCATGCCGGACCTGATCATCCAGGCGGAGGGCTCCGTCTCGATCTCCGGGAAGGGATCCTGTATCCTGGCGTCTGAGGACCTTACGGTCAAGGGCAGCGGCGAGCTGATCCTGCAGTCCGCCGGGAGCCGGGCCGTGTATATCACGAACGGCGCGCGGCTGCAGGTGAACAATACGACACTGTGGGCCTCCGGCGGTCTCGGCGGCATCTGCGGTATGGGGACGGGCGAGCGGCTCTCGATCGACCGCAGCTCGGTCAACGTCCGCTCTTCGAGCGGCGCCGTCAAAGGCTTCGACGGCGGACTGTGGCTGTCGCGCTGCCTCGTTGCGGAGCCGCTGCACGCATCGGCTGCTAAGCCGGAGATCCGCAGCGAAACGGGGAGCCTGCTGAAAAACGTCGCCATCACGCCCTTCGATCAGCGGTACGGTCTGGAGATCAACGGCATCCCCGTCACCGACCGCAACAGGGATGATATCCTCGGCGACGGCACGTTCTCTTACAACGTGACCGGAAGGCTGATGATCCACCGCGATTACACCCAGCCGGACGGCATTCCTTACCCCGTCATCTATTGCAGCAGCAGCGGTATATGCGTCCAGCCGCTGCAGCCTGTGACGATCACGGCCCCGGGCGTCTGTCTGGCGGTCGCAAACGACAGCAGGGCAGAGGGGACGCTGACGCTTCGCTCGACGGGCGGCGACGCCGTGACGGTGGCAGACGGCGCGGCCCTGCGCATCTCTAACGCAAGCCTGCAGGTCACCGGCGCACAGACCGCATTTCTCGGCAGCGGCAGCGCGAGACTCATCCTGGAGGATGCCGAGCTGCAGGCATCGGGCAGCCTTGGCGCGATCAGGGGCTTCGGCGGCGGCATCTATACCTACGGCCTCGTTTCTCTGCTCCGGCCCGAAGCCGGCAGCATTTCCAGCGGAGCCGTTGTGAACAGCGGCGGCACGACGGCGAAAGAGGTGTTTTTCCGTTACTACAGATCGTTCCCTCTGCGGATCATCGGGGAAGTGGTGACGGAGCTGAACATGGACGATATCCTCGGCAACGGTGTGTTCTCCTTCGACGGGGATCATACGCTCACGGTCCGGGGCGATTGCAGAAGCGAGTTCAACATCATCGACAGCTCGATTGACGGCCTCGTGATCTGTGTGGCGGAGGATTCCGCGCTGATCACCTCGTCTTACGACGAATGGGGGATGTGCATGGGCGACCCGATCCTGGCCCAGGCGGACCTCACGATCACCGGTCCCGGCGTGCTGACGCTGCAGTCCGGGGACTTCTCGGGGATCGCCGCATGCTACGGCGCGACCGTCACGCTGCGCGGCTGTGAGCTGTGCGAACCGGCGGGCGCTTCGCTCGGCGACAGATTGATCGATGCGGAGGGCGAGACGCTCAAATACGCCGTTATCGCGCCGGTTACCTGAACGTCAACGGCGACATGCTGGAATACGCCGTCTGGCTGCCGAAAGCGCCGGAGCCGGCTGTTCTGGTCGCTGCCTGGTACGATACGGCCGGACGCATGACCGGCTGTCACGTGGAAAAGGCCGCCGGCAGCGGCTCCGTCAGAGGGACGATCCCGGCGCCGCCGGGTCAGTCGGAATACCGCTTATTCGTCTGCGACGGTCAGACGATGGAGCCGCTGGGCCGGGTGCTTTCCTCCGGTTCGTGACATAAGAACAAAAAAAGCCCTGAGCCGCTTCACGGCTCAGGGCTTTTATCATTGGATCCGTATTCGCTTTACTTTCCGGGATCAGACCACGATCTGAGGTTCGGGCTGCTTCTCTTCAACGTTCTGCTTTGCGTCGCCTGCCTGTTTTTCAGCTTCGGCGGGCGCGTTCTTTTTGTCTCTTTCCGCGACCAGATCCTGATACATACCGTCGACGAAGGCGGCAAAGGTCCGTGTGCGATCGGTCTGCATGTTCATTGCGCGAGGCCATTTCTTATCCTGTACGGAAGGGCTCGTCCAATTCTGGCTGACCTTCTCGACCAGCGGATCCTTTCTGAGCTCGAAGACGCGTTTCTGCAGGTCCCTCATATCAAACAACTTGTCCGTACCGCCCAACTGACGTTCTTTTTCGTGCAGAGCGATGGCCGTGGCAATATCATTTACCGCGTTCTTGTAACCTACCTTGAGATCGATCACATGGCCGATCGTCTTATCCAGGAAACGGTACCCGTTGTCGACGGTCACTTTCACCTCGCCTTTGTTCAGTTTTTCTTTCAGCTTTACGTCTTCGTTGTGCTTGTCGTAAGCGGCCTTCAAACGCTGAGCGATATTGGCGACGGCATACAGGTCTCCGTCATAGCCCTCCTTCTTGGCCATTTTCTTATAGCCGCTGAAGACCTGGCGGATACCCGTATCTTCCTGCAGCATTCTGCCCAGGGACTTGACATAAGGTTCGTTTTTGATGGCGTCGACGCGCTTTTGCAGATCATCGCGGTTAACGGTTATCTCAGGGAACTTCAGGCCATTTTTCCGGCCCTCTGCCTCGAGCTCACGAAGGACGATCAGGGTCGCGGCGACCTCCGCGGACTTCTGTCGCTGTACGTCGGTGTTCAGTTCCTTGGCAAATTCGGATTCAAGCAGATCGGCGTACTTTGTCACTGTTGGCGTGATTTCCTGGTAAACGTCGAATATGAAGGGGTTATTCTTCCTGAACTCGCGCTCAGCCTGTTCCCGCGCTTCCTGTTCCTTTGCCAGGCGTTCCTTCTCTTCCTGTTCCTTTTTCAGCCGTTCAGCCTCTTCCTTCAGCTTCCGTTCAGCCTCTTCCTTTTCGAGCCTGATCTTTTCCTCCCTGCGCTTGATCTCTTCCTGCTTCTGGCGCTCTTCATCGGCGATGCGCTTCCGTTCGCCGTCGATGCGTTTCTGCTGCTCCGCGGTCAGACCCTTGCCGTATCCGTCGATGGTGTCGAGATTATGGCCCCAGGCCATCTCCACCAGCTCGTCTGCGGGTCTCTTCAGGACTTCCTGGAATCGGGGATCCTTCTGGACCTTCTCGATCTCGGCCTGAAGAGCTTCGTGCTCCACGATCAGATTTTCGCCGTCAGTGCTCTTGGCCTGCAGAGATTTCAAAGCGGTCAGGATGGCCAGATCGCGGGGAGCGGGCTGTTTGCCCTCCTTAGCTAGCTCGCTGATGTGCTCGCGCGCCGAGTCATAGACCTCCTTCACCGTGCCAATCTCCTCAGGCACGAAGCAGCGGGGATCCGTCTTATCGAATTCAACGTCGGCCTGCCCCTGGACGATCGTGCTCTTGATGCCGCGCTGCATATTGAGAGCCGCGCAGTAAGCGCGGAAGTTTGCCTCCGGCATCGTCTGCTTGAGAAAGGCCAGTGAACAGGCCATACGTGTTTTGCCGACGTCCGAGTAGGCCTGTTTCAGGTTCTTGGAGACGTACTTCTTTACCGTTTCGCCGGCTTCATACTGATCCGCCTTTGTGGGGTGCTCCATGTTGGAGACGTTCTGCATGGCCTTGGCTGCCGCCTTGTACTCGGCGCTGCTGCCGGCGAGACGCCAGGTGCGGTCCATCTGACTGTAGATGCTCCCGGCGCGCTTGCGGGAGTAAGCGATGCTTTCATTCACGGGATCAAGGCTGTTTTCGATCGCTTTGTCTGTGACCAGACCGAACTCTTCCGCCACGGCGTAGGTATCGATCGTATTCTCAATACGTTTGATCTCGGTACCGAAATCATCAGCGGAAAGCGACGCCAGCTCGCCCAGCTGGTCCTTGTTCCGTTCGCTGGTGAAAACCGTCATGAACTTATTGATGTTGTCGTTGACACGATCCAAGTCAAAGGGGACGAGGTTTCCGCGCGTGATGTTGATCTCATGCATATAAGCGGCAGCCTCGGCCAGATTGGCCTGCTTCAGCTTTGCAGAGGTTTTCGGATCGCGGGCACGAGTCAGAAGATCCTGGACTTGCGCTTTCAGTTGCTCAACGGTCATAGCCATGATTGATTCTCCCTTCATATCTGCATATGTTCAATACTGTGACGCGCTTATTATTCATATTATAGCACAAAATCCGAATAGAAGTGTTACACAATTCTGTTTTTTGATTTGCTTTTTTTATGAACGCGGAAATCAAAGGAAAGATCGGCAATTCGATCGAGCGGCGGGAGCCTATCCTGCTTCCCGCCGCTGTATTATATAAGCTTACTCAATTTTCAGCATCCGATATCCTATGCCGACGTGCGTTTGGATGAACTGCGGGGAGTCAGGGGTCGGCTCGAGCTTCTTCCGCAGAGTGACCATGAACACGCGAAGAGAGGCGATATCATTGTCCCAGCTTCGCCCCCAGATGCTTTGCGTGATATACGTATGCGTCAGGACCTTCCCTGTGTTTTTCGCAAGGAGGCAGAGCAACCTGAACTCGATCGGCGTCAGCTTCAGCGGCTCTTCGTTCAGAAATGCGCATCCGGCAGGATAGTCTATTTTCAGCTTCCCGTTTGTATAGATTGAGCTTTCGGCGGCGCCGCTGGTATTCATTATGGAAAGGCGACGGATCGTGACGCGGAGACGGGCCAGCAGCTCTTCCACGGAAAACGGTTTTGTCAGATAATCGTCAGCGCCCGCATCCAGTGCGGTTATCTTGTCTTCGTCTTCACTCCGTGCGCTGATGACGATGATCGGCATATTTGACCAGCTTCTGACCTGACGGATCACCTCAACGCCGTCCATGTCCGGCAATCCGAGATCCAGGAACATGACGTCGGGATTGTGTGACGACGCCAGCATAACGGCGTCCCTGCCCGTCGGCGCGGTCAGATACTTGTATTCATGGGTTTTCAGCGTCGTACTCATCAGGTTGCGGACCGGAGCATCGTCCTCAACAACGAGAATGAGCGGTTTATTCATTGATCGTCACCTCTCCAGCGGGCAGTGAAAATGAAAAGCAGCAGCCGGCAGGGACGTTGTCTGTGAGCGTGATCGTCCCGCCGTGGGCCTCTACGATGGATTTGCACAAGGCAAGTCCCAAGCCGATCCCCCTGCGGCTGTCAGAAACGACATTCTGCCCGGTATAAAACATTTCAAAGATATGCGGCTTCATGTCATTTGGAATGCCGGGACCGTTGTCTTCGACGCAAACATGGATGAAGCTGCCGGCCTGTTCACTGCGTATTGTGATTTCAGAACCGATCTGCGTGTTTTTTATGGCGTTATTGACCAGATTGATCAATACCTGCGTGATCAGCCGTGCATCCATCTTTGCGATCAAAACATCGCTGCTCGACTGAACGATGATATGATGCATGGCGGCATTTTTATCCACATGACGCAGTGCTTCTTCGACGACGTCGTTCACGACCTCAAGGGACAGATGAAGATCCATCTGCCCGTTTTCGATCCGTGAGATCGAAAGGAGGTTTTCCACAAGGTTGATCATCCACTCCGCATCGTCGTAGATATCGGAGAAGATCTGTTTCAGTGTTGCCTCATCCAGATGTTCATAATGCGTCATCAGGTTGCTCGCGTTTCCCGAGATTGACGTCAGCGGGGTGCGGATATCATGGGATATGGACCGCAGCAGATTGGAGCGGAGCTGTTCGTTCCGCACGGCCATTGCCGCCTGTTCTTTCTCCGCTGCGTTTCTGAGACCCTCCAGCGCAAGGGCGCATTCGCCGATGATGGAGGAGAAAACGCTGTATTCAAACGCTTCTAGGCGTTCGCCGTTCAAATAGATGGCTATGACGCCGTAGCAGTATCCGTTTATGCTGATAGGGTAGTAGAGCGATTTTGCGCTCTCAAACTTTTCTGTATGGGCGCCGGCGACGGTTTGGTTGTGAAACGCCCATTTGGCGATCTCGGTCTCATTATCATCCTGTCCGGACGTCCTGATATAAAACGGCGCCGTATTCAGATCTGTGCTGTTTCCGGAATTGCCGCTCTTGCCGATGGGGAATATGACGACGTCGCGATTCAGAAGCGTTTTGATCTGTTGCGCGGTGATACGGAGCACGTCATCTGTGCACACGGCCTTCTGCAGCAGCTGATTCGTATCAAAAAGGACCTTTGCGCGGAAGGCCTCGCGGGAGGAGCGCCTCACATTATCCTTCAGCTTGTTTGCCAGTGTCCCGGTGATCAGCGATGATACGAGCATGATGACAAAGGTGACCACGTATTCCGTCTCATAGGTATGAAAACTGAACCTTGGCTCAATAAAGAACCAGTTGAACAGCAGTACGCTTGCCAAGGAGCTGACGATGCTGTGGATCGGGTTGACGGTAAAAACGGCGATGATCAGAACGCCCAGGATAAAGACTGTGATGATATTCGCCTCTGAAAAGCCAAAGGCAGTGAAGAGCAGGCCGATCCCGGTGGCGGCCAAAAGAAGCAGCAGCGTGATCAGGAAATCCTTCCTTGTCGGATGGATCTGATTGGCCAGGTTGAGCCTTTGGCTTTGCCGCCGGATCTCAACCGAAGAATCCGGAATGATGTAAACGTCGACGTCGGGAGCATTCAATATGATCTGCTCCGTCAGGGAGGCCTTGCTCCAGAAGTGCTGCCGCTTTGCGCCGCTGCGGGCCACAACGATCTTTGTGGTGCCGGAGATATGGGCGTATTCCGCGATCAGGACAGGTACATCGTCCCCCGCGATCATGATGATCGCAGCGCCGTGCTGCTCTGCAAGCTGTATATTGCTGTGAAGCCGGAGCTTGTCGGCTTCGGGAAGAGAGTCATAATGAGGCGGCTTCACATAGATGGCGGAAAGCTCGGCGTGAAAGGCGTCCGCCATCCTTACTGCGGCGTCGATGACCTTTTTATTCGATGGGGAGGAAGAAAGACAAACGAGAATCCGTTCGCCGTTTTTCAAAATCGGTTCCATCTCTTTGATCCTCCCTTTTTATCTGATAGTGCTATTATATCACAGGCATCGCCTTGTATCTACTGCCGAATGCTGTATTGAATCACACGACCGCTTTTTCTAAGGGATTCAATGATACGAGGATCGACCGTCCCGCAGATAATGATTTCATAATCTCTGTTGTTTTGCAGCAAATCAAGCATCGCGCTGACTTCTGCTGTTACTTCTTCTGCGCTCTTTCCTTTGGTTTCTGCTATGAAGACATTTCTGTCGCGCTCTTCCGACTCAGGATATCTGCGATAATGCTCATCCAAAAACTTTCCAAGGCGACCCATGACGAAGTAACCGAGCGCAAAGAAGGGAAGCAGCAATAAGACAAACAGAATATCTTCCATGCGGGTTCACCTCCTTTTTAGGGCGCTGAAATGCTATATTTTGAAGCACTTCTGCATCAGTTTGTGCTCTCCGAGGACAAGCATCGTCCCGCCTTCGCGCAGGATCGTTTCGGGCGTAACCACAAGGTTCATTTTCCCCTTCTGCTTGATTCCCAGAATCGTGATCCCATAGCGCTTTGGAATGTCGATCTGCCCGATGGATTCCCCGATCCATCCTGCCGGAACAGTTACTTCGTATATGGCGTGGTCCTCGTCGAGACGGATATAGTCCAGGATATGATTGGAAGCGTACCGTATGGCAGCCCATTCGGCGATCTGCTTTTCGGGAATGATTACCTCATCCGCTCCGTTTTTCAGCAGAAACTTTGCCTGGATCTCTCTGTCGGCGCGTGATACGACAAGCTTTCCGCCCAGCTCTTTCAGCAGCGAGGTGGTTTCCAGCGAGCTTTGAAAATCGCTTCCGATCGTCACAATGCACACATCAAAGTTGTTGATGCCGAGAGACCGCAGGAACGCTTCGTTTGTGCTGTCGCCGATCTGGGCGTCCGTGACCAGCGGAAGCACGGCATTGATACGGTCCTCATCCCGATCCACCGCCAGAACCTGGTGCCCGAGCTCCTGCAGCTTCTTTGCGAGCATGGTTCCGAAATTGTTGATACCGATCAGCAGTATGGATTTCATTTTTCTTCTCCTTTTATCCTACAACGATCTTTTCCAAGGGCCTCTGAGACACGTCGGTGCTTTTGCTGTTGACAGTAGCGTAGATGATTGTAAGGCCGCCCACACGCCCCAGGAACATGAGGAGGATCAGGATCAGGCGTGAGAACAGGCTGAGCGAAGGGGTGATCCCCATCGACAGACCGACCGTTCCGATTGCGGACGCCGTTTCAAAAAGACAGGAACCGAGCGGAAGGGCCTCTGCCATGCTGACGATAACGCCGCCGATCACAGGCAGCGTGAGATACATCGCGAAAAGCGTCGCTGCGTTTCTGATCGTGTTGTCTTCGATCCTTCTTCGGAATAGCTCCGCGGCCTTTCTCCTCCGGAAGACGGCGAAGGCGTTTGCGAGGATCACCGCCGCGGTCGTTGTCTTCATTCCGCCGGCGGTCGAGCCGGGGGAGCCTCCGATCAGCATCAATATGATCATAAGCATGCTTCCCGCTCCCGACAGGGAGCTGAGATCCGCCGTGTTGAAGCCTGCGGTCCTCGGCGTTATCGCTTGAAACAGGGAAATGAAGAAGCGGTCTTTTGCGGGAAGCCCGGGATACTCGAACATAAACAAAAGCAGAAGGGGACAGAGGATCAGTACGCCGGTCGTGACAAGGACGACTTTGCTCTGCATCCGGTATTTGCCGAAGTGAAGCCGATTCATCGCGATATCTTCCCATGTGAGGAACCCAATGCCGCCGATGACGATCAGCAGGACGATCGGGATGATGATTCCCGGAACGGCGGCGAAGGAAGTCAGAGAGGAAAACGGCCTGGTCTTATCTCCCATGATATCAAACCCGGCGTTGCAGAAGGCGGACACCGAATGGAATACAGCCGGCCAGACCCCGGAAACGCCGTACCGCCTGCAGAACGCCGGCATCATCAGAAGCGCCCCGGAGGCCTCCACAATCAGCGCGATCTTAAAAATAAATCCGGTCATTCTTACGATCCCGCCGATTTGATGGGCAGAGAAGCTCTCCTGGAGCATGCTTCGCTGGAACAGTGAGATTTTTCTGCCGGAAATCATGGCAATGAATGCGGCGACAGACACGATTCCCAGGCCGCCGATCTGTATCAGCGTCAGAATGACCGCCTGGCCGAAGCCTGTCCAGTATGTAGCGGTGTCCTTTACGACGAGTCCCGTGACACAGACGGCGGATGTCGAAGTGAACAGGGCGTCTCCGAACGAAGCGCCGTGCCCGTCTCTGACGGATATGGGGAGCATCAGGAGAATTGTCCCCACCAGGATCAGTCCCAGAAAACCGATAATGACGATCTGAAAGGATGTCAGTCTTTTTCCGAAGAATTGTATAGCCATACGGGTTCTCTCCTCATTCACTGTGATATCATTTTATCCAATAAACTGCTAAGATGGTATTAGAATACCGATTCACAGAATTAAGATTGTATAAAGAAACCTGAATCGCCTCAGGCGTTTTCGACAAAAAAGACTGATTTTAAAAAATTAAAAAAGACCCCGATCTGTCGTCTGACAAATCAGGGTCTTTCTGTGTTAGACGTGCGGGGCCTCAGGCGAAACGGAGCTTATCTGCCGTCCGTCCTTGAAAACCTCTGTTCCGATTGATATAATGGAACACAAGGGAAATCGCTCCGACGAGGTGAAGGCTATGATCATTCAATACAATCGACAAGCCCTGAGCATGGGTGACGATGTTTACAACGGCATTTATAAAATCACAATGCCGGAGGATGCGACGCTCGGCGACCTGATCGAGGTACTCCTGCGCGGAGGAAACGGAAATGACTGGCCCATTCCGATGACGTCCGTGATCGGCTGGACCGTCTACGCGAACATCGGAAAGGTAGCGGACGTCTCAGCCGACAAAAAGCGGATCGTATACTGCATCGCTGACGCGCAGACGAAACTCTTGGAGCTTGGGATCGAATGGGTTTTCGGTGAGCGTGAGACGAGCACGCCGGACATTGACGAGCTCGACCGGATGTTCCGGTTTTTCTAACCGGTATTTATTCTGTAAAACCGAAGAGATATGGCGGTTGTCGGGGGCGTCTTCGGGAAAGCGCAAAGGGCCGCTGTGTCGTGAAGATGATATAAAGAAACGCCGCGTCAAATGAATGACGCGGCGTTTCTTTTGTCAATGGAGGAGGGTATAAAAAGATGGATCGGAGGTCTCGCAGGGGAGATTTGTGATCCTGCGGCTATCGAACCCACATCGAAGATACAGCGAAAATGGATTTGCTGCGCGATCCATCCGGGATGACAGAACAGGGGCTGCTGCAATGGTTTTGCAGCAGCCCCATTCTTTCTGTGAGTGCAGTTTACTCGTTTTCGTCCACAGCGGCTTCTTCCGCGGCTTCTTCGTCCTCCTCGGGCTCTGAGCTGTCGTCGTCCACCGCTTTTTCCTCTTCTTCGTCCTCGTCCGGGGCCCTATCCATCTCCTCCGTTTTATCGTCTGCCGCAAGGATTTCTTCCTCTGTAGGCCGTTCTGCCTCAATCATCTGCAGGGAGAAGAGTTCTACGCCCTCTTCCAGAACGTCCATGACGGCGATGGCGCTGGTTACGCTGAAGCCGTACTGATCCGTCGCTACGCAGAAGACCTCGCGGCCCGCGCGTGCGGAGGAGAGGGGATAGGCGTTGTAGCAGTCGTCGGTTTCGGAGCTCTTATGCCACGTCTCCTCGCCTGCGTCGCGGTAATACCACTGGTAGCTCACTCCCTCGCCCTCTACGGAGAAGGTGATGGCGGGATACTCGTCCATGTTTCCGGCCCAGCTTGCGGGCTCAGCCAGAATCTCCGGTCCGGTCCAGTCCTCCGGCACGTCAAAGTCCATGGTCACGATGCCTGAGGTGACGCTGAAGCCGTAGGGGTCGGTGACCACGCAGTAGAGCTCACGCCCGGCCCGGCTCGTCGCCAGCGGATAGGAATCGTAGCACTCGTCCTTTTCGGAGCTCTTGTGCCACGTTTCCTCGCCCGCGTCACGGTAATACCACTGGTAGCTCAGCTCCGTACCCTCCACAGAGAAGGTCACGTCGGGATATTCGCCCATCACGCCGGCCCAGTTCTCGGGTTCGGCCAGAATCTCCGGTCCGGTCCAGCCCTCCGGCACATCAAAGTCCATGGTCACGATGCGGGAGGTGATGCTGCGGCCGTAGGGGTCGGAGGCCACGCAGTAGAGCTCGCGCCCGGCTCGGTTCATCGTCAGCGAATAGGAATCGTAGCACTCGTCCGTTTCGGAGCTCTTGCTCCACTTTTCCTTGCCCGCGTCACGGTAATACCACTGGTAGCTCAGTTCTTCGCCCTCCACGGAGAAGGTGATGGCGGGATATTCGTCCATCATGCCGGTCCAGTCCTCGGGCTCGGCCAGGATCGTGGGCTCCGCGTAGTCCTCGGGCAGTTCGTAGTCCATGAGCACGGTTTCGCTCACATCAATGAGACCGTACTGATCCGTTACCACGCAGTAGAGCTCGCGCCTGGCACGGATCTCAGTGAGCGGATAGGAATCGTAGCACTCGTCCTGTTCGGAGCTCTTGTGCCACGTCTCCTCGCCTGCGTCGCGGTAATACCACTGATAGGTGAGCCCCTCGCCCTCGGCCTCGACGGAGACAGCCGGCAGCTCGCCGGACGCGCCGGTCCAGGGTTCAGGCTGGACCGTAATGCGCGGTCCCTCCCAGTCCTCGGGAACGGCAAAGCGCATCACAGCGATATCGCTCGCGGTGCTCTTGCCCTCCGCGTCGGTGACGACGCAGTAGACTTCGCGGCCGTTCCGCATCAGGTTCAGGGGATAGGAGTCATAGCACTCGTCCTGATCGGAGCTGAGTGACCAGTCCGTCTTGCCCGCGTCGCGGTAATACCACTGATAGCTCAGGCCTTCGCCCTCTGCAGTAATCGAAATAGCGGGATAGTCGCCAGGCTGGCCTTCCCAATCCTGCGGCTGCCCGGTGATCCGCGGCCCCACCTGCACGAAGAGGTAGGTGACGCTGGCATACTTCCCGTGGCCCTCCGTAAGATCGACCTCGTAGCTCTCACCCAGGGCCGCTGCGCCGGGCAGGACCTTCACAAGGCACATCTCGTTTTCATCCGGATCGGAAACGGCGATATCGGGCTCGCTGTCCTCGTTGATCCAGCAGGGGGTCGTATACACGTCGTCCAGATACTGCATATACGGGGGCTCTTCCTCTTCTTCATCCTCGTCCCCGTCGTCCCCGTCGGTTTCGCCGCGCAGGGCGTTCAGCTCCGCGGGCTGCTCGATGCTCTGCAGGATCGGGCCCGGGTCCGTCGGGTCGCTGAAGAGGCAGCTTTCCCAGATCAGCTCCGCCGGTACCTCGGCCGTGCCGCTCGTCAGATCGACGGTTTCGTTCAGCCGGTCGAGGAAGACGGCCTCCACGTTCAGATTGCGCCCCGGCATGGTGAGGTCGAAGCTCGGGTCCCAGACATCCTCAACGGTGCGGCTCCTGCCGTTCACTAAGAACTCGCCGTCCCAATACTTGCCCTCGGGCCAGTCCTCCCTCTCGTTCAGGAAGACGTGGAGCGGGGTTCCCTCCTTTGCCTCCGTGATGAGCTGATACCGCTCGTCCAGAATCGTCACGCCCACGGCGCTGATCGGATAGCTGGGGATCTCCGCGAACACGGCGGTGACGTTCACCGCCTTTGCGGGCATACGGAATGTGATCTCACTGTAATCGCCCGCGTTCGCGGGAAGGAGCTCCTCGTTGGCCCACACGCTCACGACGAAGTAGCCCTCGTCGGGGATGGTCGTGATCGAGACCTCTTCGTTATAGAAGAAGTTATGGGAATAGTTGTCCATGGAGTCGCCGTAGGAGTAGCTGAGCTTTACGACGCCGTGCTCCGTGCGGCCCTCCGTGGTGAGCAGATATTTCTGCTTGCTCCAGGAGGCCGAGAGCGTCATATCATGGAGGACGGTAAGGGTCGCCCCATCCTCACAGGTCAGCGTCTCCTGCGTCAGATCGTCATAGCCGCGCCAGATGTAGAACTCATAGCCCTCCCGGTAGAAGGAGCAGAGCGGAAGCGTCACGCTGCTGCCGGTCGGCACCCAGATGGTTTGCTCTACGGGTTCATCGTAGAAGGGCTTGAAGCGGATGCGGCAGAAGCTCTCCGCGCCGCACCAGGCGCAGAGGTGCCCGTCGATCTCGGCGGAGCTGTGCGCCGCGCAGGGCGCGATCCTTGCGTATTCGCTGCGGCAGGCCGCCTCCTGCGCCGCCAGAACGGCGGGCGCGGCGGACGCTGCGAAATCGCCCGCATCGACCCGGTAGCCCTCGCCGATGCTGAGGCTGCCGGAGTCCACGTTCGCCCGGTTGACGCCGATGGCCTGCGCCGCCGTGCCGTTCCCGCCCGCGGGCCCGGCCGTTGCGACGACGATGCCGCCCGTGATGCTCACGCTGCCGCCGGAAAGGCTCTCCGGCTCGCCGGAGACGACGCGGGGCCGCCCCGCGCCGATGCCCGCCGCGGCCTGGCCGTTGTAGCTGCTGCCCGTGGCCGACACGTAGCCGCCGCGGATCTCCACCGTGCCGCCGTCGGAGCCGCCGCCACCGCCAATACCGGCGGAGCCGCTGCCGCCCGCGGCGATCACGCAGCCGTCGGTCACGGTGATCGTGCCGCACGTGCCCACGTCGCCCGCGCCGATGCCCGCGCCCCAGTTGCCGTTCGCGGTGACGATGCCGCCGTGGATCGTCACGTCGCCCGCCGTGGCGCCCTTGCCGCCGCCGATGGCCGCGGCCTGGTCGTCGCCGCTGGAGGCCGTGAGACGGCCCGTGCCCCGGGTGCCGATACCTTCGCCGGGCAGCTCGTACAGCCCGCTCTGGCCGTAGACCGTGAGGCTCGTGCCCTCGTCCACGCCGATGCCCGCAGGGGCGTTCAGTAGGCAGCCGTCCGCGAGGATCAGCTCCACGTCACCCAACAGCGTCAGCCGGGCGCCGAGGGTCGTTTCACCCTGTGCCGCATAGCGGCCGCCGGGCAGATACAGGGTCTCCGCAGTCAGAAGCGCCGCCTCGGCGGTCTGCTCCGCGCCGTTTTCATCCACGTAGGAGATTTCGATAAGCTGGGCCCACTGGGCGTAAAGGGTCAGGTTTTCCGTGACGCTCACGGAGGCGCCGTCCGCATAATAGAGCCCGCTGCCGTCCTCAGCCGTGTTCCAGCCCAGGAAGCGCCAGCCTTCGCGGGTGAAGGCGTTGGGAGCCAGCGCCGCAGTCTGGCCGAAGAGGCGCTCATAGTCCGCCATCGTCCCCTCGCCGCCGTTGGCCTCCAGGTGCAGAAGGTAATGGTCCGCTGCGCCGCACCAGACGCAGGCGCCGTCCACCTTTTCGTGTTCCGCGCAGGGCTCCAGCCGGACCGCCGCGCCGTGACAGGTTTCCGTGAGCGCGCCGGCCCCTACGGGCTCTGCCGCCTCCGCGGAGGGATAGACCCGCATGTCGATCAGCGTCAGCCGCGGGCCGCTGCTGCTGCCCGTGCTGCTGCCGATGGCCTGGCCGCCCTCCGGCCCCGCCGCGGCATTGACGACCGCGCCGCTAATGGTGACGCTGCCGCCCCAGCTTCCGCCGATGCCCGTGGCCCGGCCCTGTCCGGCGGCGGTGACGACGCCGCCCGTAATGACGATGGTGCCGGTGGCGGCAATGTCTCCGCTGCCGATACCCGTGCCGTCGTAGCCGCCCGTGGCGTTCACGGTGCCGCCCGTGATGGTGATGCGGCCGCCCTCGCCGCTGGCGCCGCCGATGCCCGCCGCGGCGTAGCCGCCCACGGCGGTGACGGTTCCGGCGTTGATGGTGATCGTGCCGCCGCCCGCGTTGAAGCCGCCGCCGATACCCGCCGCGGAATAGCCGCCCGTGGCGTTCACGACGCCGCCGTTGATGGTGACGGCGCCCGCGTCCAGCCGCTCGGTGCCGCCGATACCGGCGGCCCAGTCCTCGGTGCCGGTCGCGGTCAGCGTGCCCGTGCCCTCCGTCTGGCCCCAGATCGTGAGGCTGCTGCCGGGCGTGACCTCCACGTTCTGCGTATTGAGCGTGCAGCCGTCGCAGAGGATCAGGTTCACTTCGCCGCTGACGGTGACGACGCTTTCGATGCTCACGCTGCCGCCTGCGGCGTACCAGCCCGTGCGCAGGGCCGTGGTCACCTCGTCAAGCGGCGTATAGGCCGCGCAGACCTTCTCCGTGACGTCAAAGGGATCATAATAGGTCAGCTCCGAGGCGCAGCACCAGCGGCAGGCCCCGTCTTCCATTTCATGCGCCGTGCAGGGGATGAGCTCCACGAGAGCGCTGTGGCAGTAGTATGGCCGCACGGTGCCCGGGCTCTGGCCGCCGTTGGCCAGCGGCTTCAGCCGCACGTTGCCGAGGCGCAGCGTCCCTTCGCCGATGCCGCCCTCGCCCTTGCCGACGGCCTGATACCCACTTGCCGTCACTTCGCCGCCGCGGAGATTCGCCTCTCCGCCTGCGCCGCCCTTGCCGCCGCCGATGCCCGCGCCGCCGTCCGTGCCCGAGGCCGTGACCGTGCCGCCCAGGATCGTTACCGTGCCGCCGTTGCCCTGCACGCCGCCGCCGATGCCCGCGCTGCCCTTGGCGCCGCCCGTGGCTGTCACGACGCCGCCGTCAACAACGCAGACGCCGCCGCCCGCGAATAGGCCGCCGCCGATGCCCGCCGCGCCCTCTGCACCCGTGGCCGTTACCGTGCCGCCGTGGATCGTCACCGCGCCGCCGGTCTCGTGCTCGTCGCCGCCGATGGCCGCGCCGCCGCTGTCGTAGCGGGCCAGGATCGTGCCCGCGCCGGGCGTCTCGCTCCACACCGTGAGGCTGCTGCCCTCAGGCACGTGGAAGCCCTTCTGCGCGTCGATCGTCACGCCCTCCGACAGAACCAGGTTCACGTCGCCCACGATCTCAATGCGGTCAGTGACCGTCTGGTTCGCGGAGAGGTAATACCAGCCTCTGCGGTAGCGGCTCACACTGTAGCCGACCTCCTGGCAGTCCTTGGCAGGCTGCGCCGTGCCCATCGCGTCCACGTAGGTCTTACGCACGCCCCAGGTGAACATGCCGTAGAGATCCAGATTGCCCGCGGGCGTGATCTTCTCGCCGCCCGCGTAGCGCGTGCCGGTACCGTCCTCACTGGTGTCCCAGCCGTAGAAAACGTAGTTATAGTTGAAGGGAGGCTCGTAGAGCCGGAGGCTGTGCCCCGGCGTGACGCCCTCATAGCGGGCTGCCCCGTCCCGGCTGGCGTTGTTGTAGCGGATCATATAAAAGCTGCTGTTGCCGCAGAGCATGCATTTGACCGTGGCGCTGCCCTCGGAATTGATGAAAGGCTGGTGGACCTCGCAGGGCTCGAGCCGCACGGACGGCTCCCGGCAGAACACGTCGCGGTCATAGTAATACAGCTCCTCCTGGCCAGCCACGCGCACGTCGCCCAGAGTCACGAAGCCCACGCGGCCGTGATTCCTGTCGTATCCGTTGGGGTACTCGTAATTCCCGGGCCGCTCCGGGTCCTCATCGTAGAAGAGCAGGTTGACGCCGACGGCGTTGGCCGGGTAATTCCTGCCGCCCATATCCTCCGTCCACACGCCCGAGCTCGCAACGACCCAGCCGTATTGGACCGTCAGATTGCCGGATTCGAGGAAGTTCTCCTCCGGATGACCCGTTCCCCCCTGAGGGTTATACAAAAGGGTAAGGTAGTCGGGCGCGCCCGCGCCGATGCCGGGGCTTGCGACCCAGCTGTACACGTAGGCATTCGAATCAATGCGATAAAAGCTTCCGGTTGCCCGCACGAAGCCGCTGACGACCTCCACGTTTCCGCCGTTGCCCTGCACGCCGCCGCCGATGCCCGCGCCGCCGCTCATGGTGGAGGCCTCCAGATAAGCGCCGTTCACGGTGACGAGGCCGGAGGTTCCCTCCCGGCCGCCGCCGACGCCCGCGCCCGTGAAGCCCACCGCGCAGATGCTGCCGCCGTTGAAGGTGATGACGCCGCCGTCCTCGCCTTTGTTGCCGCCGATGGCGGCGTTGTCCCCGCGCTCCCGGCGCTCGGAGGTGGTAAAGCTGTCGGCAAAGAGCTGGCCGCCGCCGGTGACGGTAACGTCCTCATTGGGGACGTAGCGCCGCCCCTCCTGGCCCCAGATCGTCAGGCTGCTGCCCGTGGGCACGTGGATGCCCAGCGGGATATCCACCCACGCCTCGTCCGTGAGGACGAGGTTCACGTCTCCGCGGATCTCCAGGCGCCTGTTCATCCGCACGATGCCGTCTATGGCGTACCAGCCGTCGACCATGGTCATGCAGAGCGGGCCGCCCTCCCGGGTGATGTAACAGGTCCGCTCCGTCGTCCGCCCGGTCTCCGAATCTACGTAGGGCACGGTCTCCCGCTCGCCCCAGAGGGCGTAGAGCGTCTTGCTCACGCTGCCGAGGAAGAGGCCGCCCTCCGCGTAATAGGTGCCCGAGCCGTCCGTCTCCGTGCTCCAGCCCAGGAAGTCGTAACCCTCGCGGGAAAATTCGCAGGGCTTCAGCGTGCCGCCGGTGGGCGGGATCAGCTGATTCAGCATGGCGCCCTCACCGCCGTTGGCGTCGAAGCTCACGACGGTATTGTTGCCCTGCAGACCGGGACGATCCGGCCCCATGCTCCAGACGTTCTCAAAGTCCCAGCTCTCAAAGCTCGCTTCGTCCGCAAACTGCGCGGCGCTCAGCGCCTGGGCGGCGCCCTCGGCTTCCTCCCCGGAGGCGCCGAAGCCGGAGGCGACGCCGCACGCCGCCGTGCCCTCCAGATAGTAGCAGCCGCGGATCCCGCCCATCTGTCCGACGGCCGAATTCAGCCCGGCCACGCCGCCCGCGAGGCCGAGAGCGGCATTGACGCCGCCGGTGTAATGATAAGAGGTGAAGAGCTTGCTGCCTGCGTTGACAACGGCCACCAGGCCGCCGAGATAGCTCCCGCCGCTCACCGTGCCGAGATGGGCGCAGTCCTTCACCGTGCCGCCGCTCATATTGCCCGCGATCCCGCCGAGGCCGTAGCAGCCCGACACGTCGCAGAGGGCCTCGCAGCGCTCCACAGTGGCGTTGGAAAGGGAACCGACCAGACCGCCCGTGAGAGCGAGCTCACTGTCCGCCCCCTCCTCGTAGGGCTCCCCGGAGACGCTGCCCTCCACCACGCAGTCGCGGATCTCCGCGTAAACGGCCATGCCCGCCAGCCCGCCGACGTACGCGCTGCCCGTTACGTCGCCATGGAAGGCCACGCGCTCCAGCGTGCCGCCCGTCATGACCCCGGCGATGCCGCCGACGCCCTCGCCGCCTCTGACGCTGCCGACGACCGTCAGGTCCTTCACCGTGCCGCCCAGGGTGCCGAAGAGGCCGGCCTCGTCCTCATAGCCGCTGATGACGAGGCCGGTGATGCTGTGCCCGTTCCCGTCAAAGGTCCCGTAGAAGCAGTTTGCTCCCCCGCTCCCATAACCGGAAGCGATCGGCGTCCACTCGACGCCGCCCAGGTCGATATCCGTCTCCAGCCGCACGGTGACGCCCGCGTAACCCATGCCGGAGGCGTTGACCTTTTCCCGCAGGGCGAACAGATCGCCCAGGCTGCGGATCTCTATCGTGCTGTCGAAGCCCGTGACGTTTCTCAGCTTCGGCCCCTCGTCGGTCATATACCAGATGTCGTTGGAAAAGCCCGCAAAGAGACTCATGTCATGCTCGTCGAATTCCTTCATGGAGAAGGCCTTGACCTCCTCGTCGTCGTGGGAGCCGGGGCCGTAGTAGTCGTCAGGCGCGCCGGTATAATCATAGTAATAGTTGTTCCGGATCGGATCGCCTTCCAGGTTCAATATCCAGCGGTGGCCGATGACGAGGCCCGACTTCATGACACCGTGCACGCGGCCGATGGTGTAGGTCCTGTCAAGCTTCGCCCGGTCGAGCACCCCGACGATGCCGCCCACGCGCCCGGACCCGTTGATATTGCCGGTATTGTAGCAGTCCCAGATGTCGGTACAATAGGAATAGCCGACGATGCCCCCGATGTCCCAGGGGACGCCCTCAAAATCGCCGTTGACGTCGCCCGTGTTGCAGCATTCGTAGATGCCGCCGCCGTTGTACACATACCCGATGACGCCGCCCACGGAATCCTCTCCGTGGATCGGGCCCGCGTTGAAGCAGTAACGGAGCACGTGGTGGTTCTGGTTGCCCACGACGCCGCCCACGCTTTGTCGCCCGCTCACGCTGCCCAGGTTGAAGCAGCCGGTGGTGTCGCAGTTATAGACCGCGCCGGCCACACCGGCGACCCAGTGATCGCCCCTGACGACGGAGTCCTCCGTCGTGCCGCAGTCCGTCACGGGGCTTTCGGCATAGCCCGTCACGCCGCCCACGTATTCGCCGCCGTCGGTGACTTCGCCCAGCAGGTTCCGCTGGCCGCCGACCACGTGTCCGGAGTTGACGCAGCCGACCATGGAGCCGGCGTACTGATTGGTGCCCGCCACGCCGCCGACGTAGTTCTTGCCGTTCACGGCGCCTAAGTTCCGGCAGCCGCTCACGGGTCGGCAGGCCGCGCCGACCACGCCGCCCACGTATTCGCTCTGGCTCTGAACTCTCGCGTGATTCACGCAGTTCATGAGAACGCCGCCGTTTTCGTGATAACCCACGACGCCGCCCACGTATTTCCCGCTGCCGTTCACCAGCCATTTGTTGCGGCAGCCCGAGATGGTATTGTTGGAGTAGCCGACGATGCCGCCCACGTTGCTGCTGCCGCTCACCTCCGCGGTGGAGGAGCAGCCGATGATCTCGCCGTAGCCGCGGCCCACGATGCCGCCCACGTTGATGTCACCGCTCACGGAGCCCCTGACGTGGCAGTTTTCCAGGCGGCCGGTGCTAAACCCCGCCACGAGGCCGAGCACGTCGTTCCCGGATATCTCACCGTTCACCGTCAGGTTTTTCACCGTGCCGCTCACGAAGCCGAAGAGGCCCTGGAAGCCTTCGTCCGTGTTGATCGTCAGGCCGCTGACCGTATGCCCGCGCCCGTCGAAAACACCGTCAAAGGCGTTGTCCTCATCCGGCGAGATGACGTGCCAATACGGATCCGTTTCCGTGGCGAACTCGGAAACGTCCACGTCCGCAGTCATCACGATCCAGCAGTTCTGGAAGCGGTCTCCGTTTCTGCTGCGATCCGACACCCGCTTCAGGTCCTTCGCGGATCTGACGATGTAGGGGTCCCCCTCCGTGCCCGCGCCGGGCAGCGTGACCCCTATGTCGATAACGTCCGCCAGCGCGGGCAGGGGGCTCAGAGAGGCCAGTAAACTAAAGAGCACCAACCAGGCGAGCAGCTTCTTCATCTTCATCTGTTCTCCATCCTTTCTCCGTAAACGGCATACAGCAAACGAGTCTGCAGTATATACCGAGCGTATCGCTGCAGGACTTAAAATGAATTGCGGTAAATTATAATCTTCTACTATGAATTATAATAAACAAACTGTAAACAATCAAGATAGTTCCGTAAACCAGTATGAAAAACCGATGAATAACGGCCCATTCAGGCCAACAGGAAGCGGCGCGGAAACCCATCGGGGTCCTTGTGCTGCCCCAAAGCATGTAGGATCTATCTTTTCGTCCAAAAAAAAGAGAAGACCGGGGCTGAAATCGATCGGCTCTGGTCTTTTCGGCATTTCATATGGGGCAGGGGGAAGAGGCACTGGCTCAAAAAGCCCGCAAATCAAGGCTTTTTGGCCCTTGAGGGCAAAAAAAGGATTGCAATTTCTTGTTGAAATTGCAATCCAGAAATGTGGAAAACCACGGCAATAATAGAATCGCGATGAGGGTTCATTTTGAACCGAAAGGGTTCATTTTGCTTTGTCAAGGGTTCAAGTTTTGTGAGCCAAAGACTCATTTTAACGATAACGCCGGGGAGCGGGCTTGCTCCCCGACACTTGATTTCTCTACGGCTCCATGGTCAGCGCAGCAACATCACTCGTTATGCTGCTGCCGTATTTGTCGGTGACAACACACCAGACCTGCCGCCCGGACTTGGACGGGATCATGGCTACGGAATAGTCAGCATTTTTGATGCGGCTCTTCCAAGGCGTCTCCTGGCCCGGGTCGATGCCGTACCACTGGTATCTCAGCCCCAAGCCCTCCGCAGCGACCCGGGCGGAAGCGACAGCTCCCTGCGGGACGGACGCGCTCTCCGGCTGGGTCGTGATCTTCAGCTCATACCCCTCGGGGATCGCCATATTCAGCGTCGCCGTTTGGCTTTGGACCGTATTGCCGTACTTGTCGGTGACCAAGCAGTAGACCTCGCGCCCGGACTTGGCGGGCGTCATCTTCACCGAGTAGGTGTCACCCTTCAGGCTGCTCTTCCAGAACTCCGTCTGGCCGGGGTCGCGCCCGTACCACTGATAGCGCAGCCCCTCGCCCGTGGCCTCCACGACGGCGCGCGCCATCTCCTCCGCGTCCACGAATGCGTTCACAGGCTGGGTCGTGATCTTCAGCTCATACCCCTCGGGGATCGCCATACTCAGCGTCGCCGTTTGGCTTTGGACCGTATTGCCGTACTTATCGGTGACCAAGCAGTAGACCTCGCGCCCGGACTTGGCGGGCGTCATCTTCACCGAGTAGGTGTCACCCTTCAGGCT
>SVKN01000028.1 GCA_015068445.1 Oscillospiraceae bacterium
GCTGATGAACGCCCTCTGCGGCGCTAAGATCGCCATCGTCTCGGACAAGCCCCAGACCACCCGCACCCGCATCACGGGCGTGCTGACGAAGGACCCCTATCAGATGGTCTTTCTGGACACCCCGGGCCTGCACAAGCCCCGGAACCGCCTGGGCGATTTCATGGTCAAGGTCGTCAACAACACCGTCACGGAGACCGACACCGTCCTGCTGCTGGTGGAGCCGGTGGCGCGCATCGGCATCCCGGAGCAGATGCTGCTGGACAAGCTCAGGCAGTTCGAGCTGCCCGCCATCCTCGTCATCAACAAGATCGACACGGTGGAGAAGGACAGGCTGCTGGAGGTCATCGCGCTGTATTCGCAGCAGTATGACTTCCTGGACGTCATCCCGCTGTCCGCCAAAACGGGCGACGGGCTGGCGCTGCTGGAGGAGGCGCTGAAGAAGCAGTGCTTCGACTCCCCGGCCCTGTTCCCGGAGGACATGATCTCCGACCAGCCGGAAAAGCAGATCGCCGCCGAGCTGATCCGCGAAAAGCTGCTGATGCTGCTGGACAAGGAGGTGCCTCACGGCACCGCCATCGAGATCGAGGAGTTCAAAGAGCGCGAAAACAGCGATATCGTCGATATCAGCGCCGTCATCTACTGCGAAAAGAAGAGCCACAAGGGCATCATCATCGGTTCCCACGGCGCCATGCTCAAAAAAATCGGCGCGCTGGCCCGGGGCGACCTGGAGGAGATGCTGGGCTGCAAGGTCTTCCTGCAGCTGTGGGTCAAGGTCAAGGAGGACTGGCGCAACAGCGCCGGTCTCATGCGCAACTTTGGCTACGACGGCAAAGATTTACTGTAACTGAAACATTTTTCTGGGGTAAGCGCGCCGTTTCCCCGGACACTACGTCCGAGGTGATCTTCATGCGCGACGCGTTTTGGCAGCTGTTCTGTCAGACCGGCCTGCCCCAGGCGTATCTGCTTTATAAAAACCGACCGACGTCCGACGGGAAGGAGGGACCGCGATGAACGTCACAGTCGACGGTCTCGTCCTGCGGAGCGTCGATTACCGGGAGAGCGACAAGATCCTCACGGTCCTCACCCGCCAGAAGGGCCGCCTGACCGTCAAGGCGGCGGGCGCCCGCCGTAAGGGCAGCCGCCTCCAGTCCGGCACGCAGCCCTTCTGCTATTCCCAGATGACTCTGTTCGAGAAGGACGGCCGCTACCGGCTGGACGAGACGTCCGTCCGGGAGCAGTTCTACGGCCTCACCGGGGACCTGGACAAGATGGCTCTGGCCAGCTACTTCGCCCAGGTCCTGGGGCTGGAGCCGGAGGAATCCCCGGGATCGGAGGAGGCTCTTCGTCTGGCGCTCAACAGCCTGTACGCGCTGGAGCGCGGGCTTTACCCGCCCGAGGTGGTCAAGCCAGCCTTCGAGCTGCGCTATATGGCCATGAACGGCTATGCCCCCGACCTGTCCCCGGCCCCGGGCCGGGACGGCTTCATCGATCCCAACGACGGCCTGCTGCGCCCCGCGGACGGCGCGCCGCTGCCCGGCGACCTGTTCCTCGACGCCCGGGCGATCGACGCCGCCCGCTATATCGTATCCTGCGACCTGAAGCGTCTGTTCGCCTTCCGTCTGCCGGAGGAGTCCCTGCGGAACCTGTCCGTCTTCGCCGAGCGGTATCTGCTGTGCAAGACGGAGCAGGGCTTCCGGGCGCTCGATTTCTATCACAGCCTGCGGCAGCTGCCATAGCGCCGCGAACGCGAGAGGTACATCTATGAATATGAAAGAAAAGAGCCTGAGCACGCTGGAGTACCACAAGGTCCTCGAGCTGCTGGCCGCCGAGTGCCAGACCGAGCCTGCAAAGGCCCGGGCTCTGGCGCTGCGCCCCTTCGGGACGATCCCGGAGTGCGAGCGCGCCCAGCAGCAGACGGCCGACGCCGTCTATCTCATGGGCCTGTACGGCAGCCCCGGTCTGTCCGGCGTCAAGGACGTGGACGACCCCGTCAAGCGCGCCGAGATGGGCGGCACCCTCAACATGCCGGAGCTGCTGCGCATCATGGCGCTGCTCCGCGCCGCCCGCAGCGTCCGCCATTACCTTGAGAACCAGAAGGGCGAGAAGACGTCCATCGACGCCTATTTCTCGTCCCTCAACGGCAATAAATACCTGGAGGACCGCATTGCCGAATCGATCCTCAATGAGGAGGAGATGGCCGACTCCGCCTCTTCCAAGCTCTACGACATCCGCCGCCAGATCCGCCAGAGCAGCTCGAAGATCCGCGATGTGCTCAACCGCATCGTCACGTCGGCGTCCTACGCCAAGATGCTGCAGGATTCCATCGTCACCCAGCGCGGCGGGCGTTTCGTCGTCCCCGTCAAGGCGGAGTACAAGGGCAGCTTCGGCGGCCTCGTCCACGACGTCAGCTCCAGCGGCGCAACGCTGTTCATTGAGCCGACGGCCGTGGTGGAGCTCAACAACACCCTGCGCGTGCTGTACGCCAGCGAGCGCGACGAGATCGACCGCATCCTCGCCGAGATGAGCGCCGAGGTGGCGAGCTTCGGCCCCTCCATCCGCGGCGATTATCAGACGCTGTGCGACATCGACTATATCTTCGCCTGCGGGCGCATGGCCTACCGGCTCAAATGCCTGCGGCCCCGGCTGGTGGAAAACGGCCAGACGCGCCTCATCCGCGCGCGCCATCCGCTGCTGGATCAGGACAGGGCCGTGCCCATCGACTTCTCCATCGGCGGCGCCTCCGACACCGTCATCATCACCGGCCCCAATACGGGCGGCAAGACCGTCAGCCTCAAGACCCTCGGCCTGCTGACGCTCATGGCCCAGAGCGGCCTGCAGATTCCCGCCGGGGAGGGCAGTCAGGTAGCCATCTGCCGCGCCGTGCTGGCTGACATCGGCGACGAGCAGTCCATCGAGCAGTCGCTGTCCACCTTCTCGTCCCACATGAGCAACATCGTCAGCATCCTCGAGGAGGCGGGCGAGGGGACGCTGGTGCTGATGGACGAGCTGGGCGCGGGCACCGACCCCGTGGAGGGCGCGGCGCTGGCCATCGCCATCATCGAGCGCCTGCGCCAGATGGGCGCGCGGGTCGCCGCCACCACCCACTACGCGGAGCTGAAGATGTACGCGCTGGAAACGAAGGGCGTGGAGAACGCCTCCTGCGAGTTCGACGTCAGCACGCTGATGCCCACCTACAGGCTGATCTTCGGCGTCCCCGGCAAGTCGAACGCCTTCGCCATTTCCGAGCGTCTGGGCATCGACAGATCGATCATCGAGGCCGCCGCCTCCAAGGTGGACAGCCAGAACAAGCAGTTCGAGGAGGTCATCGCCAAGCTGGAGGAGAAGCGGCAGGCGCTGGAAAGCCGCCTGGCTCAGGCGGAAAAGGACATGCGCGAGGCGCGGGCCATCAACGAGGAGGCTAAGCGCCACCGCAGCGATCTGGAGCGCGAGCGCGAGAAGTTCCTCATGGACGCCAAGCTCAAGGCCAACGAGATTCTCGGCCAGGCAAGGCGCACCGCGGACTCCGTCATCGACGAAGCCAGGGAGATGCGCCAGAAGGCAAAGGACGGCGGCGACGTCAATCTGGCGGCCGCCCGCGCCGCCTTCCGCGGCGAGCTGTCCAAGGCCGAAAAGGAGGTCGCCGCCCAGCGCAACGAGAAAAAGGCCATGCCGCTGCCACGGGACCTCAGGCCCGGCGACGTGGTGGAGATCGCCAAGACGGGCACCAAGGGCACCGTGCTGGAGCTGTCCGGCGACAACGTGACGATCCAGGCCGGCATCCTCAAGATCACGGCCAAGAAGAAGGAGCTCAGCCTGCTGGAGAACGAAAAGGCCCCTGAGCAGAAGATCAAGGCCCAGAAGCGCGGCTCCTCCGAGCCGGCGGCCACCATCAGCTCCTCCGTGGACGTGCGCGGCATGTCGGCCGAGGAGGCCATCATGGAGGTCGATATGTTCATCGACCACGCCCAGCGCTACCATCTGGAGACCGTGACGATCATCCACGGCAAGGGCACGGGCGTGCTGCGCGCCGCCATCCAGAATCAGATGAAGCACGACCCACGCGTCAAAAGCTGCCGCTCGGGCGTTTACGGAGAGGGGGAGACCGGGGTGACCGTCGTCACCCTGCGCAAATAGGACTATGATCGGGATCGGTACATTGGCGAACGCCGGCGCCATTCTGGCCGGCGGGTGCGTGGGCATGCTGCTGAAAAAGGGCCTGCCCGAGAGGTTCCGCAAGCTGATCTTCGACGCGGCGGCCACCGCCGTGTTCCTCATCGGCATTTCGGGCGTCATGAGCGAGGGGCTGCACGCCGCTCAGGACGGCAGTCTGAGCAGCCAGTACATGCTGGTGCTCATCCTGTCTCTCGTCTTCGGCGCAGTGGTCGGCGAGGCGCTGAACATCAACGACCTGTTCCAGAAGGCCGGCGACGCCATCAAAAAGAGGTTCTCCAAGGGCGAGAGCAATGTGGGCGAGGGCTTTGCCGCCACCACGATCCTGTTCTGCGCCGGAGCCATGGCCATCATCGGCTCCATCCAGGACGGCGTGCAGGGCGATCCCAGCCTGCTGTACACCAAGGCCGTGCTGGACGCCATCTCCTCGGTGATCTTCGGCGCGGTGTACGGCGTCGGCGTGCTTCTCAGCGCCGGGTCCGTCTTCCTCTACCAGGGCGTCATGACGCTGCTGGCGGGCCTCGTGGCGCCCTATCTGGGCGACGTGGTGGTCAGCCAGATGTCCATGGTGGGCTCCGCCGTGCTCATGCTCATCGCCTTCGATATGTGGGAGGTCCGCAAGTTCAACGTGGCCAATCTGATCCCCGCGGCGTTCATGCCGTTCGTCTTCAGCCTCATCACGCGATTCTTTTAACAAAGTGTTCGTCATTTGCACTAAAATCGCCCCGCACAGCGGCGCTGTCCTTTATCCATTTGCTGTTTTTGCCAAAGAGTTATTGCATTTTTCGTTGATTTCTGATAATCTGTAGACGGTAACCGTGGGGCCTGTACCCACGCGGAAAGAGAGGGTTTTTCGATGTTTTCCAAGGAAGCGACTTTAAACAACCAGGTCGGTCTTTATGCCAGACCCGCAACCTTCTTCATTCAGAAGGCCAACGAGTACAGAAGCACCATCATGGTCGAGAAGGAGGAGCGCAAGGTCAACGCCAAGAGCCTTCTGGGCGTGCTGTCTCTGGGCATCACCCGGGGCACCACCATCACCATCTCGGCCGAGGGCGCCGATGAAGAAGAGGCTGTCAACGCCCTGTGCGACCTCATCGCGTCCAATTTTGGCGAATAATCAAACCAAGCCGCTAAGACGCCGCATGTTCATGCGGCGTCTTTTCAGTATATCGAAGAGCAGGAGGTGACCGGCCATGGATTTTGAACAGCTGAAGCAGAAGGCCCATGATCTGCCCCGGGTCCCCGGCGTGTACATCATGAAGGACGACAAGGGCGAGATCATCTACGTGGGCAAGGCAAAGATACTGCCCAACCGCGTCAGCCAGTATTTCGCCAATCTGGCGTCCCACACGGCCAAGACGCGGCAGATGGTGTCCCGCATCTGCGAGTTCGAGACCATCTTCGCCGATACCGAGTTCGAGGCGCTGCTGCTGGAAAACACGCTGATCAAAAAGCACAAGCCCAAGTACAACATCCTGCTCAAGGACGACAAGGGCTATCCCTTCGTCGCCATCAGCCGGGAGGAGTACCCCCGGTTCTCCATCGAGTCCGCGATCAAATCCGCCGATCTGGAGTATTACGGCCCCTACGGCGGCCGCGGCTCGGCCAACGCCGCCGTGGAGCTGCTGAAGCAGACGTTCCTGCTGCCCACCTGCGGCAAGGTCTTCCCCCGGGACATCGGCAAGGAGCGCCCCTGCCTGCGCTACCAGATGAAGAAATGCTGCGGCGTCTGCACGGGCAAGGTTTCCGCGGAGGAGTACAACGAGATCATCGACCAGTGCCGCGCGCTGCTCAAGGGCAGCGACAGGGACCTGGTCAAAAAGCTCGAGGAGGACATGAACCGCTACGCCGAGGCGCTGGAGTTCGAGAAGGCCGCCGTCTGCCGCGACCGCATCCGCAACCTGCAGAAGATGGGCCTGCGCCACACGGTCACGGGCGGACGCCTGTCGGACCGCGACGCGCTGGCCTTCGTGACGCTGGGTGCCCGGTCGTGCATCGCGCTTTTGTCCTTCGTGCAGGGGAACCTCATCGGCAAGAAGATCACCTTCTTCGACGGGCTGGAGGAAAACGACATGGAGGACGCCGTGGAGAGCTTCATCAAGCAGTATTACGGCATCTTTCAGAGCGCGCCCCGGGAGATCGTCCTTTCAAAGCCGCTGGAGGACGTGGCGAGCCTCGAGACGTACCTCACCGGACTGCGGGGCGGCAAGTGCTCCATCACGTACCCACAGCGCGGCGAGCGCCTGCGTCAGGCCAGGCTGGCCGAGAGCAACGGCATGCTGGAGCTGGAGACGCTGGAAAAGCGCGAGCAGAAGTCCCTGAAGCTGCTGGAGCTCGTCCGCGATTCCATCGGGCTCACGGACCTGCCGCACCGCATCGAGGCGTACGATATCTCCAACACCGCCGGCGACCTGCCCGTTGCCTCCATGATGGTCTTCGAAGACGGCAGGCCCGCCAAGCGGCATTATAAAAAGTTCAAGATCAAAACGGCCGCGGGCGGCGACGACTACGGCGCCATGGCCGAGGTCATCGGCCGCAGGCTCGACCGCGCGCTCAGCGGCGACGAGGGTTTCCTGCCCCTGCCGGAGCTGATGCTCATCGACGGCGGCAAGGGCCAGACGGCCATCGCCTGCGAGCAGATCCGTCAGCGCGGCCTCACCGTGCCCGCCTACGGCATGGTCAAGGATGACCACCACCGCACCCGCGCCCTGATCTCCGAGGAGGGCCGCGAGATCGGCCTCAGCGCCACGCCACAGCTCTTCGCCTTCGTCGGGCGCATCCAGGAGGAGACCCATCGCTTCGCCATCGAGTTCCACCGCGCCAGCCGCAGCAAGACCATGAAAAAATCGGCGCTGGACGAAATCGAGGGGATCGGCCCCGGCCGGCGCAAGAAGCTGCTGGACCGGTTCGGCAGCCTCAAGGCCATCTGCGCCGCCGAACTCGACGAGCTGGCAGAGATCGTCCCCCGCAAGGTGGCCGCCGAGATCAAAACGAAGCTGGGAGGGGGAGAGGAAGCATGAGGATCATCAGCGGCAGTCTGCGCGGCCGCAGGCTGGAGCCGCCTCCCGGCATGACCACCCGTCCCACCACCGACAAGGTGAAGGAATCGCTGTTCAACATCGTCCAGTTCGAGCTGCCCGACGCGCGGGTCCTCGACCTGTTTGCGGGCTCCGGCCAGCTGGGGCTGGAGGCGATCTCCCGCGGCGCCGCCTGCTGCGACTTTGTCGAGCGGGACCGCGCCGCCCAGAACGCCGTGCAGAAGAACATCAAGGCCTGCGGCCTCGACGAAAAAACGGCCCGCCTCCACCGGGACGACGCCTTCGCGTTCCTGTCCGGCTGTCCCGAAAAAAGCTTCGATCTGATCCTGCTGGACCCGCCCTACGGCGGCGAGCTGCTGCGAAAAGCGCTGGAGGCCATAGCAGGGTTTGACATCTTGACGGATAATGGTATAATAATCTGTGAAAAGGCGCCCGAGGACGCCGTGGAGCCGCTGCCTGCCGGGCTGAGCCTGCAGAAGGAGTACCGGTACGGCCAGATCATGCTGTGCAAGCTGTGCAGGGGGGATTGAGACCATGAGGATCGCCGTTATGCCGGGCAGCTACGACCCGCTGACCTGCGGTCACGTCGACCTGATCCGCCGCGCCTCCGGCCTGTTCGACCGGATCTACGTGGTGGCGATGATCAACGACCAGAAAAAATACACCTTTACCCCCGAGGAGCGCCTCGAGATCATGCGCGCTGATCTGGCGGGCATGGACAATGTGGAGGTGGAGTTCTACGGCGGCATGCTGTACGACTATCTGGCGGAAAAGAACGCCGACGCCATCGTCAAGGGCATCCGCACCCCCGACGACACCGAATACGAGGTCTTCATGGCCAACTTCAACCGGGTCCACTACCCGCGGGCCGAGACCATCCTGCTGCCGCCGCGCCACGGGTTCGAGCGCATCAGCTCCTCCTACGTCAAGGAGCGCTGCCGCAAGGGCCTGTCGCTGGAGGGACTCGTTACGAAGCACACTGCAGAAATGCTTGTTAAAAAAATGATGGAGGACTGAACATGGCTGGAAACGTAATAGACGAGCTTGTCAACACGCTGTATGAGACGATCGACGACGCGCCGTCGGTGCCGCTGAGCAACAAGTGCGTGATCGAGCGCGAGAAGGCGCTGGACATCCTGGAGGAGATCCGCGCCAACCTGCCCAGCGAGCTGAAAATGGCCAACGAGATCGTCGAGAAGCGCAACGATTTTATCTCGGCCGGCAAGAAGGAATACGACACCAAGATCAAGCAGGCCGAGGAGATGGCCAAGCAGAAGGTCAACGACCACGAGCTGCTGATCGAGGCCCGCAAGCGCGCCAACGAGATCATCGCCAGCGCCGAGCAGAAGGCCAAGCAGATCATGGAAGCCGCCACGACCTACTGCGACAACGCCATGAAGGACACCGAGGCCTCCATCGGCAAGACCCTCGAGCAGGTCAAGGACACCCGCGTGGCGTTCATGACCGCCATGAAGGATCAGAAATAAGCGCAAAAGACCAGTATAACGCAAGGACCGTCCCGTTTATGGGACGGTCCTTTTTTCGCGCTCCACGCAAAAAGCGAACATCTGTTTTATATTCTGAAAATCGCGGAAAATCGCATAAAAAATGGCGTTTTTCCCTTGAAAAAATTGTGCTTTGGCTATTGCTTTTTTTCGGCCGTGTCGGTATAATGAAAACAGACAAGTGGTGACTTGTGGAGTTTTTAGGTTGTTCAGGCCACAAAGGTGAGGTGAGGCCCTGTGAGAGGTGAATACGAGCATACGGTAGACGCCAAGGGCCGCATGATCTTCCCCAGCCGCTTCCGCGACGAGCTGGGCGAGGGCTTCGTCATCTTCAAGGGTCTCGACGGCTGCATCAGCTGCTTCTCCCGCGACGACTGGGACGCCTTTGAGGAAAAGCTCCGCCGCCTGCCCATCGCCAAGAGCCGCAAGCTCCAGCGCTTCTACTCGGCCAACTACGTCTGCGAGCCCGACAGTCAGGGCCGCATCCTGATCCCCAACAGCCTGCGCACCTACGCCAACATCGGCAAGGACGTCATCGTCGCCGGCGTGCAGAACCGCGTGGAGATCTGGGACGCCGACACCTGGCACCGCTACAACGACGAGGTCACCACCGACGAGATCGTCGAGCTGATGGAGGAGGAGAACCTCTGATGGAGTTTTCCCACGTTCCCGTCCTGGCCCGGCAGTGCATCGAGGGGCTGAACATCCGCCCCGACGGCGTTTACGTCGACGGCACCACGGGCGGCGGGGGCCATTCCGCCCTCATCGCCGAACATCTCAGCGACAGGGGCCGCCTGATCTGCGTGGACCGCGATGACGACGCGCTGGCGGCCGCCGGCAAGCGCCTTGCGCCGCTTGAGAAGAACATCACCTTTGTCAAAAGCAATTTTTCCGATATCAAGGCCATCCTCGCCCGGCTGGACGTTCCGGCCATCGACGGCATCCTGTTCGATCTGGGCGTCTCCAGCTACCAGCTGGACAACGGCGAGCGCGGCTTTTCCTACATGAGCGACGCCCCGCTGGACATGCGGATGGATCGCTCCCAGACCCTGACTGCCCGCGAGGTGGTCAACACCTACGACCGCGACCGGCTGAAGATGATCCTCTCGACCTACGGGGAGGAGCGCTACGCCGGCGCCATCGTCGGCGCGATCCTGCGCCGGCGGGAAGAGCGGCCCATCGAAACGACGCTGGAGCTGGTGGACGTCATCAAGTCCGCCATGCCCGCCGCCGCCAAGCGCGAAAAGCAGCACCCGGCCAAGCGCAGCTTCCAGGCCATCCGCATCGAGGTCAACGGCGAGCTGGCGGCCGTGGAGCAGGCGGTCAACGACTCCGTCCGGTGTCTCGCGCCCGGCGGGCGCATCGCCGTCATCAGCTTCCATTCGCTGGAGGACCGCATCGTCAAGCGCGCCTTCGCCGCGCTGGCCCAGGGCTGCACTTGCCCGCCCAGCTTTCCGGTGTGCGTGTGCGGCAACAAAAGCAAGATCAAGCTGATCTCCCGCGGGGTCATCACCGCGGACGAAGAGGAATTGCAGAGCAATCCCCGCGCGCGGAGCGCCAAGCTGCGCGTGGCGGAGAAGCTGGACGTATAAAAGCGGCCCCATGGGGCCGGGAAAGAGCAGGCCACAAGCATGGCGTACATGAATCAGAGCAATGCCGCCGAGAAACGGCTGCCGCAGGTAGAGGTATTCGAGCGGCCCGAGATCACGGCGCTTCCCGAAAACAGAAATATCAAAAAGCGCGTGCCTTACTTCCGCTACGGTCTGATGACCGCCGCGGTGTTCGTCATGCTCATCAGCATGCTGACGGGCTACAGCAAGGTGGCGCAGCTGACCGTGGAGGCCGACCGCCTGCGCTCTCAGCTGGAGGAGCTCCGCAGCGACGGCGACGCCCTGAACGCGAAGCGCGAGCAGCGCTTCAACCTGGAGTACGTGGAGTGGATGGCCGTGAACAAGCTGGGGATGGTCAAGCAGGACAAGAGCCAGATCACCTACCTTGCCACCTCGAATCCCGAGAAGATCACCATCGCCGCGCAGGAGGAAGAGAACCAGACGGGCCTCATGGCCGGGCTGACGAAGGGCCTCAACGTCGTGATGGAATATCTCGACTGATCCCGTATATAAATCAATGTGGCGCCCTGTGGGGCGGCTGCCGCAGTTTACCGCAAGGAGCGAGGAAGGCTTCGGCCAATTTCCTTGCTCCGGTTTTTTCATCGGAGCTTTCTTGGAGGTACCATGCAGAGAAAAGCTGACAGCACCATGCGCAAGCGGCTGCTGTTCATCGCGTTCGTCTTCGGCTTTTTGTGCTTCATCGTGCTGGCCGGCCGCATTTTCTATCTGCAGGTGTTCAAATACGACGAATACCAGCAGATGGCGATCAACCAGCAGACCCGCGACAAGGTCATCGAAGCCTCCCGCGGCACGATCTACGACTGCAACATGAAGCCGCTGGCCATCAGCCTCGACACCGAGATGGTCACGCTGGAGGCCGTGAAGATCGACAGCGAGGAGCAGGGCTATCTCATCGCCCGCACGCTGGCCGAGATCCTCGACCTCAAATATGAGGACGTACTGGCCAAGGTGCAGGCCCAGAGCACCTATACCGTCGTCAAGCGCCAGGTGGACAAGGAGACCGCCGACAAGATCCGCGCCTTCGTCAAGGAGAACAAGCTGGACTCCATCTTCATGGTCAGCGACACCACCCGCTATTACCCCTACGACAATTTCCTCTCCCACACCCTGGGCTTCGTCGGCTCCGACAACCAGGGCCTGTACGGGCTGGAATCCTATTATGACGACGTGCTGCAGGGCACCGACGGCCGCGTGGTCAAGGCGACCAACGCCCGCGGCGGCGAGATGCCCTTTGAATACGAGATGTACTACGACGCCCAGGACGGCAATTCCCTGGTGCTCACCATCGACGAGGTGGTGCAGCACTATCTGGAGAAGAACCTGGAGATGGCCTACAAGGACAACCAGGTGGCCGACCACGTCACGGGCATCATCATGGACGTCAACACCGGCGCCATCCTCGCCATGGCCAACAAGCCGGACTTCGACCTCAACGACCCCTTCACCATCGTCGATCAGAGCGAAGCGGCCCGCATCGCCGCCATCACCGACGATACGGAGCGCTCCAAGGCCCGCAGCGACGCGCTGACGGCCCAGTGGCTCAATCAGGCCGTCACCTACGCCTATTACCCCGGCTCCACCTTCAAGAGCATCACCGCCGCCTCCGCGCTGGAGGAAAACGTGGTGACGCTGGATTCCTCCTTCTACTGTCCCGGCTACCGGCAGGTGTGGGACTGGAAGATCAGCTGCTGGCAGAGCAGGGGCCACGGCACCGAGGACCTGACCCACGCCATCATGAACTCCTGCAACCCGGCCTTCATGGAGATCGGCTCCCGGCTGGGCATCACCAATTTCTATAAGTACTTCAGCGCCTTCGGTCTGACGGAAAAGACCGGTGTGGACCTGCCCGGCGAGGTGTCCGGCTCCTTCTGGGACGTCAGCAAAATGAGCGACGTCGACCTGGCGGTCGCCTCCTTCGGCCAGAACTTCGAGATCACGCCGCTGCAGCTGATCACGGCCGTGTCCGCCGTGGCCAACGGCGGCAACCTCGTCACCCCGCACGTGGTGGAGCGCATCATCGACCAGAACGGCAGCGTCGTCTCCGAGGCGGAGACGAAGATCAAGCGCCAGGTCATCTCCGCCGAGACAAGCGCCGTCATGTGCGACATGCTGGAAAAGGTCGTCCACTCCGGCACTGGCAAGAACGCCTATCTCACCGGCTACCGTGTGGCCGGCAAGACCGGCACCACCGAGAAGATCGCCAAGCAGAACGCCACGGGCCGCAACGACCTGCGCGTTTCGTCCTTCATCGCCTTCGCCCCCGCCGACGACCCCAAGGTCGCCGTGCTGGTGCTGCTGGATGAGCCCACGGTTAAGCCCGTCACCGGCGGCCTGACCGTCGCCCCCGTCATCCGCCGCATCCTATCCGAAGTCCTGCCCTATCTGGAGGTCGAGCCGGTCTACACCGCCGAGGAGGCGAAGAAGATCGACACCGTCACCCCCAACCTCACGGGCATGACCTACGAGCAGGCGCAGCAGGCCGCCGAGGCCGCCGGTCTCACCATCCGCAAGGTGGGCAGCGGCGACGTCGTCACGGGCCAACTGCCCGCGTCCTCCACCTCCGTCTCCCGCCAGACCACCATGGTGGCCTACATGGGCGAGGACGTCCCCGTGGATATGGTCACCGTGCCCAACATCACGGGCCTCGGCGTCTGGCACGTCAAGGACCGCCTGTCGAAGCTGGGCCTGTTCTACCGCAGCCAGGGCACCGAGTACACCACCGGCGCCGTCATCTCCGGCCGTCAGGACATCCTGCCCGGCACCCAGGTGCCCGTGGGCACGATCCTCACGGTGGAGTTCAAGGACCTCAACCAGACGTCACAGTAAACATCATATAAAGGAGGGTCACGCGTGAAGCTCAAAGACCTTCTGACCTCACTTGACATTCTCGAATGCACCGCCGACCTGGAGCGCGACATTGGCTCCGTCTGCTACGACTCCCGCAAGGCGCAGCCCGACGGATTGTTCGTCGCCGTCCGCGGCTTCCAGACAGACGGGCACAAATACATCCCCGCCGCGCAGAAGCTGGGCGCCTGCGCCGCCGTGGTGGACTACGTCCCCGAGGGGATCACGATCCCCTACGTCCGCGTGGAGAACAGCCGCCGGGCGCTGGCCGTCATCGCCTCCAACTGGTTCGGTCACCCGGAGCGCAAGGCCATGATCCTCGGCGTCACGGGCACCAACGGCAAGACCACCGTGACGAACTTGCTCAAGTTCATCCTCGAGGACCACGGCCGCAAATGCGGCCTCATCGGCACCAACGGCAACATGATCGGCGAGCGCTTCATGCCCACCGAGCGCACCACCCCCGAATCCTTCGAGCTCTACAAGCTCTTCGGCGAGATGGTGGACGAGGGCTGCGACACGATCATCATGGAGGTCTCCAGCCACTCGCTGGCCCTCGACCGCGTCTACGGCGTGACCTTCGAGGCCGCCGCCTTCACGAATCTCACCCAGGATCACCTGGATTTCCACCACACCATGGAGGAATATGCAGCCGCAAAGGCCATATTATTTGACAGATGCCGCCGATCGGTGGTAAACTGTGACGATGTGTGGTCCCCGCAGATGCTCAGAGGCAGCTGCCCCTGCCATGAGACCTTTTCGACGAAGGACCCGGAGGCCGACTATTACGCCTCCGATATCGATCTGGAGATCGGCGGCGTGCGCTTTACGCTGCACCATCACGGCGCGGCGTTGCCCATCCGGCTGGCGATCCCCGGCATGTTTTCGGTGTACAACGCCCTGACGGCGCTGGGCATGGCCCACGCGGCCGGGATCGCGCTGCCCGAGGCCGCCGCCTCGCTGAGTAAGGCCCACGGTGTCAAGGGCCGCGCCCAGGTAGTGCCCACGGGCACGGATTACACGGTGCTGCTGGATTACGCCCACACGCCCGACGGCGTGGAGAACATCCTCACGGCCGCCCGCGGCTTCGCCAAAGGCCGGGTGGTGGCGCTGTTCGGCTGCGGCGGCGACCGCGATAAGCTCAAACGTCCCATCATGGGCGAGCTGGCGGGCCGGTTGGCCGATTTCTGCATCGTCACCAGCGACAACCCCCGCAGCGAGGAGCCCATGGACATCATCCGGGACATCCTGCCCGGCGTGGAGCAGACCGGCTGCGCTCACGCGGTCATCGAGGATCGCCGCGAGGCCATCCGCTACGCGCTGGACCAAGCGCAGAGCGGCGACGTGCTGGTGCTGATGGGCAAGGGACACGAGAATTATCAGGAGATCAAGGGCGTCAAGCACCATCTGGACGAGTATGAAGAGGTGCTGGCCTATTTCAACAGAAAGTAAAACGCGGGCGGAGCGGGCCCGCGGAGGAGCATGGGAATGAAAGCAATCATATTCGGAGCGCTGGCCGCCTTCGTCACGGCTGCGCTGATCGGCAAGCCCGCCATCCGGGAGCTGCATCATCTGAAGTTCGGTCAGAAGATCCTGGAGGACGGCCCCACCTGGCATCAGGGCAAGCAGAACACCCCCACCATGGGCGGCGTGATCTTTATCCTTGCCATCCTCGTTCCCATCCTCATCTGCCTGCCGGCCATGATCGGCGCGGGGGAGTACCGCCCGCTGCTCATGCTGCTGCTGTCCCTCGTCTTCGGCGCCATCGGATTCATCGACGACTTCACCGCCGTCAAAAAGAAGCGCAACAAGGGCCTGACGGCCAAGCAGAAGTTCCTGCTGCAGATCGCTGCGGCCACGCTGTTCGTCACGGTCATGCGCGTCATGGGCTATATCCAGCCCACGCTGGCCGTCCCGTTCCTCAGCTTCACCATCGACCTGCCCTGGTGGCTGTACCTGCTGTTCTCCGTTTTCGTCATCGTCGGCGCCGACAACGCCGTCAACCTGACGGACGGCATCGACGGCCTGTGCACCTCCGTCACGGCGGTGGTCGCCGCGTTCTTTACGGGTCTGTTCGTCTATCTGGACAGTCCCGCGCGGCTCTTCTCCGCCGCGCTCTTCGGCGCGCTTCTGGGCTTCCTGCTGTTCAATAAGCATCCCGCCCGGGTCTTCATGGGCGACACGGGCTCCCTGTTCCTGGGCGGCGCGGTGTGCGCCATGGCCTACGCCTGCAACCTGCCGCTGATCCTGGTCCCCGTGGGGATCGTCTACATCGCCGAGACGCTGTCCGACATCATCCAGGTCGTCTATTTCCGCGCCACCCACGGCAAGCGCTTTTTCAAAATGGCCCCGCTGCACCATCACCTTGAGATGTGCGGCTGGAGCGAGAACCAGATCGTCATCGTCTTCACGCTGATCACCATGGTCATGTGCCTGCTCAGCGTCTGGGGCGTGTCTGCACTGTAGTACATCCGTCATCGACGCAAGGAGGTGTTGACCATGGCCGCGCTGAACAAACAGACGTCCCGCCGCTCCCGCGAGATCGAGGAGCCCGTGCGTCCCACCTACGGCATCGACGAGCCCTTCACCGTGCTCGTGATCCTGCTGCTGCTCATCGGCCTCGTCTGCCTCTACTCGGCCAGCTACGTCACGGGCTATTACGACAAGAAGTCCACGCCCACCACCTTCGTCGTCCGCCAGGGCATCTTCGCCGTCACGGGCGTCATTATCATGCTGGTCGTCTCACGGATGGATTACCACAAGTTCCACTATTTCGCCATCCCGCTGATGGTGTTCTCCACGGCGCTGCTGGCGTCCATCAAGGTCGTCCCCTCGGTATGGGTCACGATCAACGACGCCACCCGCTGGATCAACCTCAAGGTCACCACCTTCCAGCCCTCGGAGATCACCAAGTTCGCCTTCATCCTGTTTTTCTCCAGCTGGTGCTCCATCATGGGGCGCAAGCGCATGCGGACGCTGTGGTACGGCATCCTTCCCTTCGGCTTCCTGCTGGGCGTCACGGCGATCCTGCTGTATTTCCAGCCCCATCTGTCCGCCATCATCACCATCGCCGCCATCGGCGTCGTGATCATCTTCCTGGGCGGGGCCAGCATGTTCTGGCTGTCCACGCTGGGCATCGCGGGCGTCAGCGCCATGATCGCCTACCTGAAGGTCAAGCCCTACGCCATGACCCGCATCAACGTCTGGCTGGACCCCTTCGCCTATTTCCGCGGCAAGGGCTGGCAGGGCGCGCAGTCGCTGCTGACCATCGCCAGCGGCGGCATCTGGGGCATGGGCCTGGGGCAGGGGAGACAGAAGCATTTGTTCCTGCCCGAGCCGGCCAATGACTTCATCTTTTCCGTCTGGTGCGAGGAGATGGGCTTCGTGGGCGCGGCGCTGATCCTGCTGCTGTTCGCGGCGCTGATCCTGCGCGGCTACTACATCGCCTCCAAGGCGCCCGACAAGTTCGGCACGCTGCTGGTGGCGGGCATCACCACGCAGATCGCCGTGCAGACCATCTTTAATATCGGCGTCGTCTCCGGCCTGCTGCCGGTCACCGGCGCGGCCTTGCCCTTCTTCAGCTACGGCGGCACGTCATTGTGGGTGCTGCTGGGCGAGGTGGGCGTGGTGCTGGCCGTCTCCCGGCGGCGCAAGCCCGAATCCGATAAGAAACGAGGGAATCGCTCATGAAGATCTTCTTTGCGGGCGGCGGCACCGCCGGTCATGTCAACCCGGCCCTCGCCATCGCCTCTCATATGAAGCAGGTCAGCCCCGACACGCAGATCGCCTTTTCCGGCGGCGTCGGCGGCATCGAGGAGACGCTGGTGGCCCGGGCGGGCTACCCGATCTATACGTTCCCTCTCAGCGGCCTCAGCCGCAGCATGTCCCTGGGGGGCGTGCAGAAGAACTTCCGCGCCATCCGCAACACGGTCTCGGCCGTGCGCCGCGCAAAGAAGATCCTCCGGGAGCAGAAGCCCGACATCGTCATCGGCACCGGCGGCTACGCCTGCTTCCCCATGGTCAGCGCCGCCCAGTCCCTGGGCATCAAAACGGCCGTGGTGGAGGTCAACGCCACCCCCGGCGTGGCCCTCAAGCGCCTGGCGAGAAAGGCCGACACGATCCTCGTCAGCTTCGAGGAAACAAAAGCCCACTTCCCGCAGTCCAAACACGTAGTGTACACCGGCAGCCCCGTTCGCCCCGAGATGTTCGAGGCCCGCGGGATGCCGCAGGATAAGCTGTTCGACAACGACAAGCCCACGGTGCTGTGCTTCTGGGGCTCGGTGGGCGCCATGTACATGAACAAGAAGATGGAGGACTTCATCGAGCTTTTGTCGAAGGACGGCAGCTTCAACCTCCTCCAGGCCGCCGGCAAGACGAACTTCCAGTGGATGCCCGGCGAGATCCGGGACCACGGCGTCGATCTGGAGCACAGCGGCAACATCCGCCTGACGGAGTACATCTACGACATGGCCCACGTGATGAACGCCTGCGATCTGGTCATCTGCCGGGCGGGGGCCAGCACGCTGGCCGAGGTGTGCGCCTGCGGCAAGCCGTCGCTGATCATCCCGTCGCCCTACGTGGCCGACAACCATCAGGAGAAGAACGCCCGGGCGCTGGAGCGCGCCGGCGCCGCCCGCGTGGCGCTGGAGCCCGAGGTGGACGGCAGGAGCCTCTTCGAGCAGACGAAGGCGCTGCTGCACGACCGCGCCGCGCTGGACGACATGGGCCGCAAGGCCGCCGCCATGGCGCGGGAGGACGCCCTGGACCGCATCGAGCAGGCCATCCGGGAGACCGTCGCACGCTGATATAAACCAGGTGATAACGTGAAGGGATCGCGACAGTACAGAAGATTCAGACGCAGCAGAAGAGGCAGGAGCCGCGGGTACGGCTTCGTCGTCTCTTTTGTTTGTGCTGTCATGATCGTGGCGGCGCTGGTCTCGGCGGCCGTCATTTTCCTCAAGATCGGCGAGATCCGCGTCGTGGGCGAGACGCGCTACACGCGCGACGAGATCATCGAGGCCTCCGGCCTGCACGTGGGACAGAGCATGTACCTGTTCAACAAGTTCTCCTCCATCAGCAGCATCTTCCGCGAATGCCCCTTCATCGACACCGTGCGCATGAAGCGCACGCTGCCAGACGTGCTGGAGATCATCGTCACGCCCTGCCAGTCCATCGTCGCCGTGAAGAACGAGGACGCCTACTACGTGCTGGATGAAAAAGGAAAGATCCTCGAGCGCGCGGACGACGTCCCCGACCCCAACATCCACGTGGTCCGCTGCTCCGGACTGGAAACGCCGGAGGTCGGAAAGATGGCAGTTTTTTTTGAAGAAGAAACACCAAAAGCGCTCTTTTCTCTATTGAATACGGCAAAAAACAGTGATATACTTAAAAATATAGGTGAGATAGACGTCACGAAAGCGTACGACGTCCGCTTCCATTACCGCGAACGCTTCATCGTCGCCGTGGGCACCGCGGACGATCTGGAGCATAAGTTCAAGTTCGCCGACGCCGTCATTGCCCAGCTGGGCGAGAACGAGATGGGCATCATCGACGTGTCCGACGGCCAGACCGGCTACTTCACCCCGAATCGAAATATTGGTTAAAATACAGGAAGTATAATATACTGGAGGAACAATATGGGCTACTCATTCGAGACCGGAGCGGAAACCGGTGTTGTCATCAAGGTCATAGGCGTCGGAGGCGGCGGCGGCAACGCTGTCAACCGCATGGTCAGCTCCGGCATCAAGGGCGTCGATTTTATCGCGGTCAATACCGATAAGCAGGCCCTGAATTACTCGGCGGCGGACGTCAAACTGCAGGTGGGCGAAAAGCTGACCGGCGGCCGCGGCGCAGGCTCCAAGCCCGAGATAGGCGAAAAGGCCGCCAAGGAGAGCGAGGATGAGATCCGCAATCTGCTGCAGGGGGCCAATATGGTCTTCATCACCGCCGGCATGGGCGGCGGCACCGGCACCGGCGGCGCGCCCGTCATCGCCGAGATCGCCAAGGAGATGGGCATCCTCACCATCGGCATCGTCACGCGCCCCTTCGCCTGGGAGGGCAAGCGCCGCATCGAGCAGGCCTCTCAGGGTATCGCGGCCCTCAAGGAGAAGGTCGACGCTCTCGTCATCATCCCCAACGAGCGCCTGAAGCTCGTCAGCGAGCAGAAGGTCACGCTGAAAAACGCATTCGAGATCGCAGATACCGTCCTGCTGCAGGCCGTTCAGAGCATCAGTGAGCTGATCACCGTCCCCGCCGAGATCAACCTCGACTTCGCGGACGTCGCCACGGTCATGACCGACGCCGGCTACGCGCACATGGGCGTCGGCTGCGCCTCCGGCAAGGAAAAGGCCATCGAGGCCGCCAAGATGGCCATCCGCAGCCCGCTGCTGGAGACCAGCATCGAGGGCGCGAAGCGCATCATCCTCAACTTCACCGGCTCCCCCGATATCGGTCTGGAGGAGATCGAGGACGCCGCCACCATGGTCCAGGAGGCCGCGCATCCCGACGTGCACCTCATCTTCGGCGCCGCCATCGACGATACGCTGGAGGATGAGATCCGCCTGAGCATCATCGCCACCGGCTTCGACGAGGAGGACCTGCCCGCCAGCCTCGTGAACAATGGCCTGGCCGAAAAGCCCTTCACCGCCGCCAAGAAGCAGGCCGAACAGGCCCAGGCGCAGGAGCAGCAGCCCGAGGAGCAGCCCAAGGAGGAGCAGAAGGAAGAACGCGATCCTCTGGAGGACGTCCTGGCCCTCTTCCGCGCCCACGACGAGCGCAAGAATAAGTAATCTTTAACCGCATGCAAAAGCGCCTCAGAAGCCGTTCTGAGGCGCTTTTTGACGCCAGTATAAAAAAGGACCCGGCCTCTCAGGGAGGCCGGGTCCTTTGGCTCATTTCGTTCAATATGTGGCGTCCGCGGCCATGCCGCACAGCGCTTCGATGCACACTTGGGGCAGGGAAGACAGGGCGGCGATGGTCGACTGCTCAGCGTCGTAGCCCGACAGTCCGATGTTGCGGTTGAAGAACGGATACAGGTTTTCATACTGCTGCTCGAACTCACCGGCCAGACGCGTGCCCTCCTCGGTCAGCGTCACGGCGCTGCGGGGCTCCATGTGGACGAGCCCCATTTTCGTCAGGGAGGCCAGCATCCGGTGGACCGAGGGCCGGGCCACGCCCAGCCGGATGGCGATGTCCACCGACCGGGCAGAGCCCTTTTCACATATCAACTTGTAGATGATCAACAGGTACTTGATCTTCGGACCGCTCAATTCCATGTGTACGCCCTTTCCCGATTCAGTGTTGCTGCTGATGGAAGTGGCAATTCTCCGCGTTGGGGCAGGCGCCGCAGCCGGAGCCGCAGCCGCTCTTGCCCCGCCGGAGATTGCGGATGCCGCTGAAAACGATGGAGAAGAAGATGGCGGCGATGATCAACGTGCCGATGACGGTAGGCAGGTTGCTCACAGTCTCGCCTCCTTATTTGCCCACGACGGCGGAAGCCTTCAGGCTGACGCTGGCTTCGCTTTCCTTATACGGATTCTTGCGGAACAGCAGGTACAGCAGACCGGCCAGCACGACGGCGGCCACGATGGTCCACAGGCCGAAGGAAGCCTCGCCGGTGACCAGACCGCCCAGCTGGAAGGTGATCATGGCGATGACGTAAGCGAACAGGCACATGTAACCGACAGCGCCGAGGAACCACTTGGTGTTGTTCATCTCGCGCTTGATGGCGCCCATGGCGGCGAAGCAGGGAGCGCACAGCAGGTTGAAGATCAGGAAGCTGTAGGCGGCCATTGCGCCGAAGTCGGCACCGACGGCGGCCCAGATGTCACTGGAGTCCTCCAGCAGGTCGGCCTCGCCGGCATACTGGTACAGGACGCCGAAGGTGTTGACGACCTCTTCCTTGGCGATCAGGCCGGTGACGGTAGCGACCGTAGCCTTCCAGGCCATGTTGCCGACCCAGCCCAGGGGATAGAAGATCCACGCGACGCCCTTGCCGATGGCGGCCAGCAGGGAGTCGTTGTTGTCCTCAACAGCGGAGAACGCGCCGTCCACGAAGCCGTAGCCCTGCAGGAACCACAGGATGATGGAGGAGGCGAGGATGATGGTGCCCGCGCGCTTGATGAAGGACCAGCCGCGCTCCCAGGTGGCACGCAGCACGTTGCCCCAGGCGGGAATGTGGTAGGGCGGCAGCTCCATGACGAAGGGAGCGGGCTCGCCGGCGAACATCTTGAACTTCTTCAGGATGATGCCGGAGACGATGACGGCGCCGATGCCGATGAAGAAGGCGGAGGTGGCGACCCAGGGAGAGTCGTTGAACACAGCGCCCGCGAACAGGCCGATGATGGGCAGCTTCGCGCCGCAGGGGATGAAGCCGGTGGTCATGATGGTCATCTTGCGGTCACGGTCCTGCTCGATGGTACGGGAGGACATGATGCCGGGAACGCCGCAGCCGGTGGCGACCAGATAGGGGATGAAGCTCTTGCCGGACAGGCCGAAGCGGCGGAAGATGCGGTCCATGATGAAGGCGACACGGGCCATATAGCCCACATCCTCAAGGATGGACAGCAGGAAGAACAGAACGAGCATCTGCGGGACGAAGCCCAGCACGGCGCCGACGCCGGCCACGATGCCGTCCTGGATCAGGCCGTACAGCCATTCGGCAACGATGGGCTCGCCGGCGGCATTCAGCAGGAAGCTGTCGAAGAAGCCGGGGACGATCTCGCCGAACAAGACGTCGTTTGCCCAGTCGGTGCCCATGGTGCCGATGGAGAAGCTGTAGCCGCCCATGGCGATGGCGTAGATGGCGAACATGACGACCGCGAAGATGGGCAGGGCCAGGATGCGGTTGGTGACGATCTTGTCGATCTTGTCGGAGGCGGTCAGCTTCGTGCCGGTCTTGGCCTTCTTGACGCAGCTCTGCATGACGCCGGTGATGAAGTTGTAGCGCTGGTTGGTGATGATGCTCTCGGCGTCGTCGTCAAACTTGTTCTCGACTTCCTTGGTGATCTTGTCGATCTCGCCGAGCTGGGTCTGGGACAGGGTGATCTGCTCGCCGATCTTCTCGTCGCGCTCGAACAGTTTGATGGCGAACCAGCGTTCCAGCGTGGGATCGCACTTGCCCGCGATGACGGCGGAGATCTTCTGCAGGGCGTCCTCCACGTCCTTCTCGAAGGTGACGGGGCTGTGGTCGACGCGCTTGCCGGCCACGGCGGCGGCCTTCTCAGCCACCTGCTGGCTGCCCTCGCCCTTGACGGCCGAGGTCTCGATGATCTCGCAGCCCAGCGTCTTCGCCAGCTTCTTGACGTCGATGGAGTCGCCGTTCTTGCGCACCACGTCGATCATGTTCAGGGCAATGACGACGGGGATGCCCAGCTCCAGCAGCTGGGTGGTCAGGTACAGGTTGCGCTCGATGTTCGAGGCGTCGACGATGTCGATGATCGCCTCGGGACGGTTGGTGATCAGATAGTCGCGGGACACGACCTCTTCCAGGGTGTACGGGGACAGGGAATAGATGCCGGGCAGGTCCTGAATGACCACGTCCTTGTTGCCCTTCAGCTTGCCCTCTTTCTTTTCGACCGTGACGCCGGGCCAGTTGCCCACGCGCTGGGAGCTGCCCGTCAGGTCGTTGAACATGGTAGTCTTGCCGGAGTTGGGGTTGCCGGCAAGAGCTATTTTGATTGACATGATAGTTCCTCCTACATTGCATTTTGGTTAGCGGAAGCTAACCGACTCGCTATAAAAATACAGCTGCGGCGCTGCGGTTTCTTAGCCGACCTCCACCATCTGGGCGTCTTCCTTCCTCAGGGAAAGCTCGTAGCCGCGGACGGTGATCTCAACGGGATCGCCCAGGGGAGCGACCTTGCGGACATAGATCTCAACGCCCTTGGTGATCCCCATGTCCATGATGCGGCGCTTGACGGGGCCCTGGCCGTTGAGCCTGGAGACCTTGACCGTCTCGCCGGGATTGACATCTCTCAGTGTTTTCATTCCAAATCCTCCTTCAGATCATGATCCTGCTGGCCATACCCTTGCTGAGAGCAACACGGGCGCCTTTGACATTGCAGATCATATTGCCGTCCAGTTCACTGATGACGACGACCTCCGCGCCTTCCACAAAACCGAGATTGGCCAGGTGAGTGCGGATCTCGTCCTTACCGGTGACCTTTTTGATGTTGACCGTTTCGCCCATAGGGGCCATGACCAGGGGCATCATCGTTCCTCCTTTTTCATTCATTAGAAGCTGCTAACCGTGTGACATTCAAAAAAGTTAGCTCACACTAACGTTTACGAAAGAAGAATAGCACTTTACAAGTTAGCTGTCAATAACTCCGCCGTATTTTTGTACAGTTTGTAAACACATTTTTGTTACCTATGGCTAACAAAATCCCCACAGGAGTTTCCTGCGGGGAAATCAAGCAGTTTGGAAAACTAAAGGCCGAGGCCGTAAATGCGGTTGGCGTTGTTGTAAAACACGTCGTCCCAATACTTCTCCGGCACCAGCCGGGAGACGAAGTCGATGTACTCGCCCATGTTGACCAGCGGCCAGTCGGTGCCGTACATGATGCGGTCGAAGGCGGCGGGGTAGCTGATCCAGGTGCGCATATAGTCCATATACCCCGGATTCTCCTTCGCAAAGGCATCGATGTCGTGGTGTCCGCCGTCCAGGATGCCCGACAGATCGGCGCAGACGTTGTGGTTCTTGTCCAGCACCGCCGCGGCGTCCAGCAGCCAGGGGTTGCCGTAGTGGCAGATGACGAAGGTGGTCTGCGGGAAGTCGGCGGCCACCTCGTCCACGATCAGGGGATGGCAGTATTTCAGGTGGCTCCCGGCGTTGGCCGTGGCGCCCGTATGGATGGCCACGGGCTTGTGATACGCGGCGGCCACCTCGTAGATGGGCGTGTAGGCCGGGTCCGTGATGTATTCCCGGGTGTAGCCGGGGTACAGCTTGACGCCCACGCAGCCGGGCTTGTTGATGTTCTGCTCCACCAGCGACGCGCACTCGCTGACCGACAGCGTGTGCAGCAGGCTGCTGTCCAGACCGCAGCACCAGCTGAGGAAGGGAGGATATTCCTGATCGCCGAAGCGGCCGTTGCCCATGACCACGGCGTGCTCGATGTTCAGCTCCCGGAACGTCTTCTCCAGGTGCTCGGCGGAGTTCTCGTGGCCGCAGGCCTTGGCCAGTGAGTCAAATCCGGGACTGGGTCTGAAATGAATGTGGGCGTCGATGATCTTCATGAAAAAAGCCTCCCCTCGGTGAAGTACGCAATCCATCATACACCGAAGGGAGGCGATTTGCAAGTTTATTACAAAACGTTTATTTATCGAACGTGCCCGCCACGTCCTTCATATAGTCCGAGATGGGCAGATGCTGGGGACAGTGGCGCTCGCAAGCGCGGCAGGTGATGCAGTCGGAGGGCCGGCCGTGGCCCCTGGCCGTCTGCTCGAAGGTGGGCTTGATTTTCCAGCCCTCGGCGGGGTAGCGGCTGATCTCGTTGTACAGCTTGAAATAATCGGGGATCAGGATGCCCTTGGGGCAATGGGTCACGCAGTAGCGGCAGCCCGTGCAGGGCACGGCCGTCTGACGCTCGATGATCCCGCGCACCTGCTCCAGCAGCAGGAGCTCGTCGGCCTCCAGCGGCTCGAAGGGGCGCGTGTTCTGCTCCACCTGGCTCAGCGCGTTCATGCCGCTGAGGCAGATCTCCACCTCCGGCAGGCTCTGCACGAACCGCAGCGCCCAGTCGGACGGGGTCCAGTCGGGATGGCGGGCGCGCAGCAGCGCTTCTGCCTCCGCGGGCAGGGAGGACAGCGTGCCGCCCTTGATGGGCTCCATGACGTAGACCTTTTTCCCATGGCGCACACAGGTCTCGTAGCACTTGCGGGACTCGATGCCGGGGGACTCCCAGTCCAGATAATTGATCTGCAGCTGCACCAGATCGACCTCCGGGTGCTTCGTCAGGATCTCGTCCAGCAGGGAGGCGCTGTCGTGGTAGGAAAAGCCGATCTTCTTCGCCTGTCCGCGCGCCTTGACCTCCCGCAGGAAGCGGAACTCGTCGTACTGCTCGGCGATGTCGTAATTCTTCTGGTTGAGCCAGTGGAGCATGAAGACGTCGAAGCAGTCCACGCCGCAGCGCGTCAGCTCCTCATGAAAATACTTCTCGCAGTCCTCATAGCTCCTGCACATATACCCGGGCAGCTTGTCGCAGAGGCGGAAGCTGTCTCTGGGATGGCGGCGCACCACGCAGTCGCGGATGCCCTGCTCGCTGAAGCCGTCCAGATAGGTGTACGCCGTGTCGAAATAGTCGTTGCCCCGGCTGAGGAACAGGTCGACCATCTCGTTCACAGCCTCAAAATCAAAGTCGTTTTTTACGCCCGTGTCCCGCAGCGGCAGCCGCAGGAACCCGAAGCCCAGCTTGTTCATATCAGCACCCCTTACTTGCGTGGTTATTGGTTATAGTATAAGACCTGGAGCATGCTCCAGGTCAAGAGAAAATCACGCCCAGACGACCCACAGGAAGACGTAGGCCGTCATGACGGCCGCCAGCGTGAAGGGCACGCCGATACGGGTGAAGTCCTTGAAGCTCACCTCGTAGCCCTCCTTGCGCAGCATGCCCACGGCGGCGATGTTGGCGCTGGCGCCGATGGGGGTGATGTTGCCGCCCAGCGTTGCGCCCGACAGCAGGCCGAAATACAGCAGATACGGCTCCACGCCCATGGCCCCCGTCACGCCCCGCAGCACGGGCAGCATGGTGGCGACGTAGGGGATGTTGTCGATGAACGCCGAGATCAGCACCGAGAACCAGGTGACCACCGTGTACAGCACGAAGATGTTCTTGCCGCCGACTCGGGCGATCACGCCCGCCAGATCGTCGATGACGCCCATGCGCGTGATGCCGCCGATGACGATGAACAGCCCCGTCAGCAGCAGCACCGTGTCGGTGTCAAGCCCCTTGAGGCATTTCCTGACGGGCGCCGCGTCCTTCGTCTTCAGATATTCGATCAGCATGTTCAGCAGGCCCACGCACACGCAGATGACGCCGTTCGTCACGGCGGGCTTGCCGGGGAGGAACGAGGCGCAGATCAGCAGCAGCACCTGGGACACCATCATGATCGAGGGCACGAAATCGGTCACCTTCGTCCGCTCCTCGGCGGACACGGGCTGTCTGTCCTTCCGGAACAGGTACAGCATGATGGGCACAGTGGCCAGCGCGCCCAGCTCCACGGCGAAGAAGATGCCCAGCCGCCCGTGCATCCAGAAGAAGTCCAGGAAGTCCATGTTAGCGTAAGCGCCCAGCATGATGGACGTGGTGTCGCCCACCAGCGTCGCCGCGCCCTGGAGGTTGGAGGAGACGGCGATGGAGATCAGCATGGGGACCGGCGAGATCTTCAGCTTTTTGCACACGGCCAGCCCCAC
>SVKN01000029.1 GCA_015068445.1 Oscillospiraceae bacterium
CATAATCCTCCATGGCTCCCGTGCCCGAGATCGTCAGCACGCCGTTTTTCACGCGCCAGTAGAGATTTTCTCCGCAGCGCTCACATCTCACGTTGACCTGTTTCCAATAGCCGTTCCCGTCGGCGACCTCGATCTGCTCCCACAGCGCCCGATAGCCATCGTAATCGACCCGCGCCAGCCCGTGGCAGCCCCAGAAGGCACCCGAGCCTACCGAGACGAGAGACACGGGCACGGTCATTTGCTGCAGGCCCGTGCAGTCCGCAAAAGCGTGCGCGCCGATGGTGGTGACGCCGTCGCCGATGACGATCTCACAGATCTCCGCGAGAGAATCGCCCCAAGGCGTCTCCGCGGCGTCGGTCCAGTCGAGCATGGGGCCGGTGCCAGCTATGGTCAGCACACCGTTCTCCAGCGTCCAGCTGAGGTCCTCGCCGCACATGTGATGGGGCAGGACACCGTAACGGATCTTGTTTTTCGTCAGGCATTCGTTGTCGCTGCCGATGAAGACGGTCTGCCATCCCTCCTCAGAGCCCGCATAGCGGACCTCGGCCAGCGCCGTGCAGCCCTCGAACGCGCCGTTGCCGACGGTCCCGAGGGACAGGGGCAGGCTGACGCCGGAGAGGAACGAGCAGCCCGCAAAGGCGTTGTCCGCGATCTCCGTGACGGTGTCCGGCACGGTATAGCGGCCGATGCGGCCCGCCGGGTAAAGCAGAAGCGTCTGCTGTTCCTGATCAAATAAAACACCGTCGACAGAAGAATAGACGCTGCTGCCGGGATCGGCCTCCACGCGCTCCAGCACCTTGCAGCCGTCGAAGACGTTCTCGCCGAGCTCCGCGACCGAGGCGGCCAGGCGCACCTCCGTGAGGGCGTTGCAGCCCGCGAAGGCGTACGCGCCGACGTTCGTGACGCCGTCGCGGATCACGGCCTTTCTGATCTCCTCCCAGTGGGTCTGCCAGGGGGCGGGCTCGCTCTCGGAGAAGTCGGCCATGGCGCCCTCGCCGTAGATCGTCAGCACGCCCTTGGCCAGCTGCCAGTGGATGGCGCTGTCCGGCACCTCGCCCACGTCGTCGGGGACGACATAGTGGATCGTCGCCTTGTCAAAGATCTGGATGTTGTCGTAATTGCCGCGGTCGACCGCGTCCCACTCCGCTTCGGTGCCGCCGTAATAGATGTCAGTCAGCTTCGAGCAGCCGCTGAGGGCGTAATCGCCGAAGGACGTGACGCCTGCCGGGACCGTCAGCTCCTCCAGCTTGGTGCAGCTGGAAAAGGCATTGGCCCCGACGGCGGTCAGGCCCTCGCCGAGCCTGACGGTCTTCAGCGCGGAGCAGCCGCTGAACGCAGCCTTGCCCAGGGTCGTGACGCTGTCGGGAATCACCAGCTCCGTCAGCTTTGTCTGGCCCACAAAGGCGTAATCGCCGATGATCTCCAGCCCGTCCGGGAGATCGAGCTCCGGGAAGACGTCGATATGCGAAAAGGCACTGTCGCCGATCTCCTTGAGTCCGGCGGGGAAGTCGAACCCCTGGAGCGACTTGCACTTGTAAAAGGCGCTGCCGCCGATGCGTCTCAGCCCGCTGCCCGGGATGACCGAGACCAGATTCGTGCATTCGTTGAAGGTATGGTCGCCCAACTCCGTGAAGCTGTCGGGGAGCTCGATATGGGTCAGCGCGGCACACCGCTGGAACGCGGCGGAGCCCGTAGAGCGGACGCCCTCGGCCAGCGTCACGTCAACCAGCTGCTTGCAGTTGAAAAACGCCTGTTTCCCGATCTCCTCCGAGCCGATATACAGGCGCTTCAGCGCCGTGTCGCCGCTGAAAGCGGACTCGCCGATGGTCCTGACGCTGCCGGGGATCTCGACGCAGGCCAGGCTGTCATTGTTGTAAAAGGCGTACGCGCCGATGGAGGCGACGCCGCTGCCGAAGACGATATTCGTCAGGCCGCTCCGCGAGCCGAACACATACGCGCCCACCGAGCGGACGCCGTCGCCCAGCAGGACCGTTTTGGGATTGGACAAGGTGCTGAACCAGGGCACGTCGCTGATAGTCTCGATGTCGGGCATGTCGCCCTCGCCGCTGATGTACAGCAGGCCGTTCTGGTACGCGGTCCAGGTCAGGTCGCCGAAGGCGCCGGTCCCCTTGACCTCCGTATCCGCATCCGGCTCCACCGTATGGATCGCCGCCTGCGACAGCGCCGCCCGGCTGGCTTCGCCGATGGCGATGGCCTGCCACTGTTTCGCCGTGCCGCCGTAGGTGACGTCCGTCAGGCCGGTGCAGCCCTCCAGCGCGTCGCCGATGGTCGTGACGTACTGGGGGATCGTCAGCTTTTCAAGGGACGTGCAGCCCGCCAGCGCGCCGTCGCAGAAGGTCTTGAACGTCTGGGGGAGCTTCATGTCCCACAGCTTCGTACAGCCGCGGAAAACGTCGGGGCCGATGGTCGTCACGCCCTCGCCGACGGAGACGCGCAGGATCTCGGTGCAGTCCCGGAAGCAGCCCGCGTTTTCGGCCGCGCAGTCAGAGTTGATATAGACGTACTGCAATCCCGTGCAGCCGCGGAACGCGCCGTCGCCCAGGGTCACGGCGCTGTCGGGGATGTTGGCCGAGCGGAGGCTCACGCAGTTTTCAAAGGCGCTCGCCCCGATCTCTGTGACGTAAAAGGGGATGTAGCAGTCCGACAGCGCCGCGCAGCCGCGGAAGGCGCATGCGCCGATGCGCGTGACGCCGAAGGAGATGCTGACCTTCTTCAGCGCCGGGAAGCCCGCGAAGGCGTTGGCGCCGATGCTTGCGACGCTGGTGCCCGTTTTGACCTGCGTGACGCTGTCCGCGTAAGACGCCCAGGGCGTCTCCGACACGCTCGCCCAGTCGGGCATATCGCCCGAGCCGTCGATGCTCAGCAGGCCGTCCGAGTCCAATGACCAGGACAGCGCCTCGCCACAGGTGCCGGATGCGATCTCGTCCGCCGCCAGCGCCTCGCCGGGGATCAGCCCCAGCAGCATCGCGCCTGCCAGCAGCAGGCTCAGCAGTCTCTTCTTCATCTGTCATACCTCCCATACAGGGCCCCGCAGGGCCGGAGCTTCCGGGTACAGTATAGCACTTTGGCACACGAAAGGAAAGTTTTTCTTGCGGGCAAAAAGCGCCCCATTCCCTTCACTGTACGGAAAAAAAGCCGCCCATCCGGGCGGCTTTCAGCGTGTCGACAAACGCGACACGCTTCGGATGAAGACCGCTTCGCCGGGTCTTCATCCGAGAGTTACTCGCGCTTATCGCGCTTCACTTCGTTCCGCTTGGTCGGCGCGAGCGCTCGCTTTGCTCGCTTTTAAGGAGTTTTTTGGCGGCGCATGTCCGCCAAAAAACAATTTGAAGCACGATCATTTGCGCATTCAATGCAAAGAAACAGTCTTTGTCTGCAGACAAAAAAAGCCGCCCATCCGGGCGGCTTTTTGACGCTTTATTTTACCACTCGCAGTTGAAGACCTGCTTGTCGAGGCGGTCGAAGGCCTCCTGGACCTTGGAGAAGGGCAGGGCCAGGTTCAGACGGACGTGGCAGGGACCGTGGAACATGGTGCCGTCCTGCAGGGCGACGCCGACGTTCCAGCAGCGCTTCTCCAGCTCCTGGATGGTCTTGCTGTGCTTCTTGCACCACTCGGTGCAGTCGACGAACAGCATGTAGGTGGCCTCGGGCTTGTCGCAGTGGACGCCCTCGAAGTGCTTCTCGATGAACTCGCAGCCGTAGTTGACGTTGCCGGACAAGACTTCCATCAGCTGATCCAGCCACTCGTGGCCCTCGGGCTTGTAGGCGCCGATCAGGGCGTGCATGCTCAGCACGTTCATGCTGTTGTAGTGGCTCAGGCTGGACTCCTTGGCCATGCGGTCACGCCACCAGTCGTTGTAGACGATGTGGTAGCTGCCGATCAGGCCGGCCAGGCTGAAGGTCTTGCTGGGGGCGTAGAAGGCGGCGACGCGCTGACGGGCGTCCTCGCTGACGCTCTGGGTGGGGATGTGCTTGTGGCCGTTGAGCATCATGTCGCTCCAGATCTCATCGGAGACGACGTAAACGTCGTACTTCTTGTACAGCTCCATGGCCTTCTCCAGCTCCCAGCGCTCCCAGGCACGGCCGCAGGGGTTGTGGGGGTTGCACATGATGGCGGCGTGGATCTTGCCTTCCTTCAGGCGCTTCTCCATGTCCTCGAAGTCCATGCGCCACACGCCGTTCTCGTCGCGGACCAGGGGGCTGTGGACGATGTCATAGCCGTTGTTCTTCAGGCTCATGGTGAAGCCGATGTAGGTGGGAGAATGGACCAGCACCTTGTCGCCGCGGGAGCAGACGACGTTCAGCGCGGACACGACGCCGCCCAGCACGCCGTTCTCATAGCCGATGTGCTTGGCTTCCAGATTGGTCACGCCGTTTCTCTTGGCCTGCCAGTCGATGATGCTGTCGAAGTACTCCTTGCGGGGGCTGAAATAGCCGAAGCAGGGGTGCTTGATGCGCTCGATCATGGCCTCCTGAATGGTGGGGACGGTGGCGAAGTTCATGTCAGCGACCCACATGGGGATGGCTTCCACGCCCTCCATGGGAGCGTCGGGGGCGAAGCCGGGGGCGGTGCCCAGGCCGTCAACGGCGATGGCGTCCTTGCCGTGGCGATCGATGATGGTCGTAAAATCGTACTTCATTTGCGGTCTACCCTTTCTTTATATAATTTGATCGTTCTCACTTGTTAAGTCACTAAACAATTTTTATATATTATATCACATTTTCACTCAAAAAGAAAGAAAAAACGCGCCCCGCCGCGAAGTTTGTGCAATACGGCGAGACGCGCAGGCGATTCTTGTATTATTTCACGGGACGATCCCATCAAAGACAAACGACGCTTCGCACCCGAAGGCCCGGGCGCGGTACTGTCCGGCGGGCAGAACCCGTCCGCCCGCGTGACTGATCAGCGATAGAACGCATATAAAAAGCATTTTTTCGCTGTGTTCTTCACACGCATTATTGTTTGTCTTCAGGCACGTCCTCGTCCAGGAACAGCTTGTAATAGGCGTCCAGGACCTTGTAGAAGGTCTCGATCTCCTCCTCGGAGCAGGTGTGCAGGAGGGCCTGCCTCGTCTCGAGGATATCCTGATTGTCGAAGGCCTTGTGGGCGGTGCTGAGGCGCACGCCTGCCTCGGTGGGATAGAGGTGGAGAATCTTGGCGTCCACGGTGCTGCGCTCCTTGCGGATCAGGCCGTGGAGCATGAGCTTCTTGACGTTCTGGGACACGGCGCTCTTGGTGCGGCCCCAGCGGCGGGCCAGGTCGCTGACCGTGATGCCGGGGTTGTCCTCGATCATCGTCAGCGTGTGGACCTCCACCATATTGATGGGCAGGCCCGTGCCGTAGTCCCGGGCCTCGTGGATATAGTCGGCGTAGGTCATGACGAACTGGTACAGCATGTCGGCCCGGGGGCTGAGGGCGGTGTACAGCGCGTCGATCTCGGCTTTCGTTTCGTTCATCGGTCGTTCCTCACTTGTCCTGCTCCGCCATGGCGCGCAGCGTGTCGCCGGTCAGGCGGTAGGTGGTCCATTCGTCCATGGGCCGGGCGCCCAGACGGCGGTAGAAGTCGATGGAAGGCTTGTTCCAGTCGAGGCACCACCACTCCATGCGGCCGTAGCCGCGGTCCACGGCGATGCGGGCCAGATGCGCCAGCACGGCTTTGCCCACGCCCCGGCCCCGGTACTCCGGCAGGACGAACAGGTCCTCCAGATACAGGCCCGGACGGCCCAGAAAGGTGGAGAAGTTGTGGAAGAACAGGGCGAAGGCGACCTCCCTGCCGTCCAGCACGGCGAACAGCACCTCGGCGCTGCGCTCGTCGAACAGCCATTTTTCAAGCAGCTGCTCGTCGGCCACCACCAGCTCAGACATCTTTTCATACTCTGCCAGCCCGCGGATAAACTGCAGGATCAGCCCGCAGTCCTCCCGCCGCGCCAGACGGAACGCAAGTCCTTCCATGTCCTCTTCCCTCTTTTCTTTGAAAAAGGCCCGCGCAATACGCGCGGGCCGTTATAGTTTTAGTTCATTCGATTCGGCATGCTCCGGAGGATCAATACGCGATGCCGAACACGACCATCTTTTTGGCGGGCCTGCCGCACACGGGGCAGACGTCGCTGATGTGCTCCTGCTCAAAGGGCATGCAGCGGGAGGGCATGCCGGTCTGATCCTTGATGGCCTCCTCGCAGGCGGGGTCGCCGCACCACATGGCCTTGACGAACCGGCTGCGGTCCGCGATGGCCGCCTTCATCTCCTCGAGGGTGGTGGCGGTGACGGTGTTCTTCTCCAGATTGTCCTTGGCCTTCTGGTAGATGGCGTCGGCGAACTGCCTGAGCAGCGCGGGGATCGCGGTCTCCAGCTCGTCCAGGGAGGCGAAGGTCTTGCTGCGATCGTCGCGGCGGACGAGGACGCAGCTGTTCTTCTCGATGTCGCGGGGGCCGATCTCCAGGCGCAGGGGCACGCCCTTCATCTCGTACTCGGCGTACTTCCAGCCGGGGCTCTGGTCGCTGTCGTCCAGCTTGACGCGGATGCCGGCCTTCTTCAGGCGGTCGGCCACCTCGCGGGCCTTGTCCAGAACGCCCTCCTTGTGCATGGCGACGGGGACGATGACCACCTGGATGGGGGCGATGGCGGGCGGCAGCACGAGGCCGGAGTCGTCGCCGTGGGTCATGATGATGCCGCCGATCAGACGGGTAGAGATGCCCCAGGACGTCTGATGGACGTAGGACAGCTTGTTATTGCGGTCTGCGAACTGGATGCCGAAGGCGCGGGCGAAGCCGTCGCCGAAATAGTGGCTGGTGCCGCTCTGCAGCGCCTTGCCGTCGTGCATCATGGCCTCGATGGTGTAGGTCTCCTCGGCGCCGGCGAACTTCTCCTTATCGGTCTTCTGGCCCTTGACCACGGGCATGCACAGATACTCGCGGCAGAGCTTCTCATACATATCGAGGATGTCCAGCGTCTCCTTGCGGGCCTCGGCCTCGGTCTCGTGGATCGTGTGGCCCTCCTGCCACCAGAACTCGCGGGTGCGCAGGAAGGGGCGGGTGGTCTTTTCCCAGCGGACGACGCTGCACCACTGGTTGTACTTCTTGGGCAGGTCGCGCCAGGAGTGGACGATATGGGCGTAATGCTCGCAGAAAAGCGTCTCGGAGGTGGGGCGGACGCACAGGCGCTCCTCCAGCTTCTCGTTGCCGCCGTGGGTGACCCAGGCGACCTCGGGGGCGAAGCCCTCCACGTGATCCTTCTCCTTCTGCAGCAGGGATTCGGGGATGAAGATGGGCATGGCCACGTTCTCGTGGCCGGTCTCCTTGATCATGCCGTCGAAGATGTGCTGGATGTTTTCCCAGATGGCATAGGCGTAGGGCCGCACCACGATGCAGCCGCGCATGCTGGAATAATCGGCCAGCTCGGCTTTTTTAACGATGTCGGTGTACCACTGGGCAAAATCGTCCTCCATGGAGGTGATCTGCGACACCAGCTTCTTGTCGTCAGCCATTTTGCGTTTACCTCACTTTGATCAGTATAGTCAAATCGCCGGCATTGTTCATGCCGGCGACTGTTGGTCCTTGCGTTCGTTTAAAAGATGGCCAGCACAAAGGTCAGCAGCAGGAAAGCGGCGGCCGAGTACTTCGTGACCATTTCCAGCTTGGCGTCCATGCTGCGGGCCTTGTTCTTGCCGAAGAAGGTCTCCGCGGCGCCGTAGACCTCGCCCAGACCCTCGGACTTCGCCGACTGGAGCAGGACGGAGCCGATGACAACCAGGCAGATCAGCACGTGGACGACTGTCAGAACCATTCTCAATGTCTCACCCATGAGAGTTACCTCCGTTATATGAACTCAACTGTTTCAGGCAAAAAATCAGCAATACATATTCTACCACACCGAAAATGGTTTGACAAGAAGAAAATTGCGATTTTAGCGCCGAATCGGCAACTTTTTTTATGCCTTGCGGGCAATGGCACGCTTGGCGGCATCTTCGATCTCGGCGGCCGTCAGTTTGTACGCCTCGCGCAGGAAGGCTTCGGTGCCCACCTGGCCGAACTCGTCGTGGACGCCGACCATCTCCACGGGCGCCGGGACGGTGGCGCTGAGGGCAGAGGCGACGGCGGAGCCGAGGCCGCCCACGACGTTGTGGTTCTCGGCGGTGACGAAGCAGCCGCACTTTTTGCTGTAGGCGGCCAGCGTCTCGGCGTCCATGGGCTTCCAGCAGAAGGTGTTCAGCACGGCGGCGGAGATGCCCTGGGCCTCCAGAGAGGCAGCAGCCTTCAGCGCCTCGGCGACCATGATGCCGGAGGCGACGATGCAGACGTCCTTGCCGTCCTTCAGCACGGCGGCCTTGCCCATCTCGAAGTCGGAGCCCTTTTCAAAGACGCCCACGGCGTTCTTGCGGTACAGGCGGATGTAGTAGACGCCGTAAGCGTTCTGCAGCTGGCGGATCAGCCACTCGAACTGGACGGAGTCCGTGGGCTCCAGCAGCGTGATCTCGGGGATGGCCATCAGCGCGCCCATGTCCTCGAAGGGCATATGGGTGCCGCCGTTGTAGGCCGCCACGACGCCGGGGTCGGAGCCCAGGATGCGGACGTTCAGCTTGGCGTAGGCGCAGGAGATGAAGATCTGGTCCACGCAGCGGCGGGCGGCGAAGGGGCCGAAGGAATGGGCAAAGGGCACCATGCCCGCGGCGGACAGACCGGCGGCGACGCCGATCATGTTGTTCTCCTGGATGCCGCAGTCGATGGCGCGGTCGGGGAACTTCTGGAAGAAGGGCTTGACGCCCGAGGAGCCGACCAGGTCGGCGTCCAGCACGCAGATGCGGGGATCGGTCTCGGCCAGCTCCATCAGCGTGTTGCAGTAGACCTTACGCATCTCCACGGCTTCTTTTTCAAAAACGGATTTGACTGTGTATCCCATTTTCATTACCCCCCTTAAGCCTTTCTGGCCTCTTCAAGGACCTTCTCGGCGTGCTCGACGCTGGGCGCGATCGCTTCGGCCGTGAAGGCGATGTGGTGGCAGGGGAACATGCTCTCGGCCAGCAGGCAGCCATGTCCCTTAATGGTGTCGAGGATGATCATCGACGGCTTGCCGGTCTCGGCCTTCGCGGCCTCGATGGCGGCCTTGATCTCGTCGACGTTGTGGCCGTTGACCTTCTGGACGTGCCAGTCGAAGGCCTGCCACTTGCTGACCATGTCGCCCATGTGCATGACGTCGTCGGTGGCGCCGTCAAGCTGCTGCTTGTTCAGGTCGACGAAGGCGATCAGATGATCCAGCTTGTAATGGGCGGCGAACATGGCGCCCTCCCAGACCTGGCCCTCGTTGCACTCGCCGTCGCCCAGCATCAGGTAGGTGTAGCTGTCGCGGCCCATGAGGCGGTCGCCCAGGCACATGCCGATGGCGGTGCTCATGCCCTGGCCCAGAGAGCCGGTGGTCATGTCGACGCCCGGGGTCTTCAGGCGGTCGGTGTGGCTGGGCAGGATCGTGCCGCCCTGGTTCAGGGTCAGCAGCTCTTCCTTGGGGAAATAGCCCTTCAGCGCCAGCGTGGCGTACATGGAGGGACCGGCGTGGCCCTTGGACAAGACGAACTTGTCGCGGTTTTCCCACTTGGGGTTCTTCGGGTCGATCCGCATCACGCCGCCGTACAGTACGGCCAGCGTCTCGATGATCGACATGGCGCCGCCCACGTGGCCGAAGCCCAGGTGGGCGAACTCTTTCAGCGTCTCCACCCGGATCTCCTCGGCGAAAACTCTGAGGTCTTTACACTTTTCCATCGCTTTTGCACCTGTCCTATCTCAGTTTTTTCAACAAAAAACATCTTAACAGACATAGTATAAACGAAATGGCGGCGGGACGCAACCATAAAATCAACAGACCGCCGCGCCGCATGACAAAACCGCCCCGGGCGGAGGCCCGGGGCGGCAGGTGATTTCCGGATGTGTCCTTATGTCAGGCTTACTTGACGGGCTTGACGTACTTCTCGAACCACTCGCAGATCTCAGTGAGGCGGGAGATCCTGTTCTTGGGCTTGCCGGAGCGGGACAGTTCGTGGTTTTCGCCGTGGAACAGGGCGACGCGGGAATCGACGCCGTTCATCTTGAGGGCGGAGAACATCTGCAGGGCGTCGCTCATCCAGCAGCGATAGTCCTCGTCGGACTGGATGAACAGCGTGGGGGTCTTGGCCAGATGGGCGTTCTTCAGCGGGGAGGTCTCCCACACGGTGGCCCAATCCTCCCAGGGATCGGTGTCGAGCTGGGACATGTTGTGGTTGTAGCCGATATCGGTGCAGAGGCTCTTGGTGAAGTAGTTGGAGATCGAGCGCTGGGACGCGGCCGCGGCATAGCGGTCGGTGTGGCCGATCATCCAGTTGCACATGAAGCCGCCGTAGCTGCCTCCGCAGATACCCACGCGCTTTTCGTCGATGTCGGGATACTGCTTCAGGATCTCGTCGGTGAAGTCCATGAAGTCATTGAAATCCAGCTTGCCCAGGTTGCCGGTCATGGCGGCGAACTCGCTGCCGCGTCCGTCGGAGCCGCGGGGGTTGGTGTAGAAGACGAAGTAGCCCATGTTGACCAGGCACTGCATCTCGTGATGGAAGACGGGGCCGAAGATGCCCTTGGGGCCACCGTGCATCTCGAGGATGGCGGGGTACTTCTTGCCGGGCTTGTAGCCCAGGGGCTTGATGACGTAGGCATCCAGCTCAACGCCGTCGCGGTCCTTGAAGGTGAAATACTCGGGGGCGACGACGGAGTGGGTGTCGTGGTACTCCTTGTTGAAGGTGGTCAGGCGCTTCTCCTCGCCGGTCTTGAGGTCGAGGGAGTAGAGCTCGATCAGATCCATATTGCGCATGGCGGTCATCAGGACCTTGCCGTTGGCGATGTCGAAGGCGTTGATGGAGCCCTCGTTGCCGTCGACGGTCTCGAAATTGCCGTCCATATCCATGGCCATCAGGTGGGCGTTGCCCCAGACGGACTTGGTCATGTACAGCTTTCCGTCGTAGAACTTCTTATTGGAGCCGCCGCCGTAGTTGCAGTCGGTGCCGACGGCGCCGCCGGCTTCCATGTCGGCGTAGGGCAGGCGCTCATACTCGCCCGTGGCAACGTCCAGCTTGCAGAAATAGGGGTTCTGGCCGGAGAACTTCAGCTCGTTCAGCGTGAAGAACGCCTTGTCGTCGCCCATGAAGCAGGGCGCGCCGATGGCGTACTTGTCCTGACGGACGATGGTCTTCGTCTTGCCCGTGGGGACGTCGTAGAGGAACAGAGCGCTCTCGCGGGTGGACATGTTCTCATAGGTGGGGCCGCAGAACAGGACCTTCGTCTTGTCAGGGGACATGGCCGCGCCGGCGACGTTGGTGTACTTCTTGCTGATCTGCTTATAGCGCTTGGTCTTCGTGTCGTAGATCACGAGGCTGTTTCTCAGCTTGTTGCGGATGCCCTGGCCGTTGAACCAGAAATAGATCTCGTCGAAGACGTACAGATCGCGGCCGTCCATGGCCTCGTCGTCGGCCTTCTCTTCCTTGCCCTCGCAGTGCTTGACGATGGCCAGCAGGTACTTGCCGTCGCCCATGGGCTCGCAGGACACCGCGCGCTCCGGGATCGTGAACAGGGGCTGCGCCTCGCCGCCGGTCAGGGTCAGCTTGTAATACTCGGTCCTGGGCTTCTTGGACTTCTCGCCGGAGCGGTTTGCCGTGAAGAGGATGGACTCGTTGTCCAGCCACTTGGCGCCGCGCTCCGCGCCGCCGAAGGTCAGCTGCTTCGTCTCGCCGGTCTCGGCGTCCAGCAGCCAGATATAGGACTTATAGCCGTTCGTTTTCTCGCAGGCGTTATGCTTGGCAAACAGGGCGTGCTTGCCGTCGGGGGAGTAGCTGACGTCCGAGAGGAAATTGAACTCGTACAGATCCGAATAAGTAACTTTTTTCATTCGTAGCTCTCCTATTTGCAGTATTTCTCCATCCAGCCGACGATCTCCTGCAGCCGCGTGACGCGGTTGTGAGGTCTGCCGGAGCGGGACAGCTCGTGGTTCTCGCCGTGGAACAGCACGAGACGGGCGTCGGTACCGTTCATCTTCAGGGCCGAGAACATCTGGATCGCGCCGCTCATCCAGCAGCGGTAGTCCTCGTCAGACTGGATAAAGAGGGTGGGTGTCTTGGCGTTGTGGGCGTATTTCAGCGGGGAGGTCTCCCAGACCGTCTCCCAGCTCTCCCAGGGATCGGCGCCGACCTGCTGCAGGTCATAGGTGGTGCCGATGTCCGTGGCCGTCAGCTTGCAGACGTAGTTGGAGATAGAGCGCTGGGACGCTGCGGCGGCGTAGCGGTCGGTGTGGCCAACCATCCAGTTGCACATGAAGCCGCCGTAGCTGCCGCCGCTGATGCCGACCTTATTGGGGTCGATATCGGGGTACTTTTCCAGCACCGTGTCGGTGAAGGCCATCAGGTCCTCATAGTCCTTGGTGCCCAGGAACTTCGTGGAGTAGGCGAACTGCTCGCCGCGGCCATCGGAGCCTCTGGGGTTGGTGTAGAAGACGAAGAAGCCATGGGCGGCGAAGAGCTGCATCTCGTGGTGGAAGACGCTGCCGAAGATCGTCTTCGGGCCGCCGTGGATCTCCAGGACCGCGGGGTACTTTCTGCCGGGCTTGTAGCCCACGGGCTTCATCACGTAGCCGTCCAGCTCGAAGCCGTCCTCGTTGGTCCAGCGGAAATACTCGGGCAGGCTGACCTCGTGCTCGTCGCGGTAATCTTTGTTGAAGCAGGTCAGGCGCTTCTCCTCGCCGGTGCGGAGGTCGATCTCATAGAGCTCGGCCAGGTCGCCGTTTCTCAGCGCGACGGCGTAGGCCTTGCCGTTTGCGATATCGAAATTGTTGATGGAGCCCGCGTGATCGCACACCGTGCGGTCCTCGCCGGTCTCCAGGTCCATGCAGCACAGACGGCTGTCGCCCCAGACGGCGCGGGTCATGTACAGCTCGTGCCCGACGACCTTCTTGTTCTGGCCGCCGCCGTAGTTGACGTCGGTGCCGGAGGCGCCGCCCACCTCAGCGTCCACGAAGGGGAGCTGGGTGTGCTTGCCGCTGAGGTCGAACAGGTGCCAGCGGCCGTTCTGACCGGACCAGTCGCCGTCGTTGAGGGAAGCGAAGACCTTGTCGCCCCAGAAGGCGATGGCGCCCACGGACTTCTGCCCCTGCTTATAGAGCGTCTTGACGCGGCCGGTCTTCATGTCGCAGACGAACAGGCCGGTGCGGGTGACGACCTTGTCGGTGTACTCGGCGCCCGTGAAGGCGACCTTCGTGCCGTCGGCGTTGATGCAGTAGGCGCCGACGTTCATATACTTGGGGCTGATCTGCTTGTACGAATCCTTCTTCGGGTCGTAGACGAACAGGCTGTTTCTCAGCTTGTTGCGGATGCCCTGGCCGTTGAACCAGAAATAGACCTCGTCGAAGACGTACATGTCGCGGCCGTCGAGGGACTCGTCGTCGGCCTTTTCTTCCCTGCCCTCGCAGTGCTTGACATAGACGCCGACGAACTTGTCGCCCGCCTTGTCCAGGGAGGTGACCCGCTCGGGGATGGAGAAGAGGGGCCTGCCCTCTCCTCCGTCCAGCGATACGGCGTAATACTCGGCCTTGCCGCTCTCGCCGGAGCGGTTGGCCGCAAACAGGACTTCTCTGTCGTTGAGCCAGCGTCCGTTCCGCTCGCCGCCGCCTGCGGTCAGCATCTTCGTCTCGCCGGTGGCCGTGTCGAGCAGCCACAGCGTGGACTTGTAGCCGTTCGTCTTCTCGTCGGCCAGATGGCGGGAGAAGAGGACGTGTCTGCCGTCGGGGGAGCAGAGGGGATCGGAGAGGAACGTGAACGAATAGAGGTCCTCAAACGCTACTTTCTTCATCTTATTTCAGATGGCTGTCCATCCAGCCGAGGATCTCTTCCATACGGCGGATGCGGTTGCGGGGCTGGCCGCCGCGGGACAGCTCGTGGTTGTCGCCCTTGAACAGGCACAGGCGGCTCTCGACGCCGTGCATCTTCAGCGCGGTGAACATGCTCAGGCCCTCGACCATCCAGCAGCGGTAGTCCTGGTTGGAGTGGATGAACAAAGTGGGGGTCTTGGCCTTGTCGGCATACTTCAGGGGCGAATGCCACCACAGCTTCTCGGCGTCGGTGCGAGTGTTGGTGCCCATCTGGCCGGGGGTGAAGAAATAGCCGATGTCGGTGGTGTGCTCGAAGGCGGTCCAGTTGGCGATGGAGCGCTGAGAGGCAGCGGCCTTGAAGCGGTCGGTATGGCCGATGATCCAGTTGGTCATAAAGCCGCCGTAGCTGCCGCCGGTGACGCCGAAGTTGTCCGCGTCGGCGTCGGGATACTTCTTGAGCATCTCGTCGGCGAACTCCATGATGTTGTCGTAATCGACGGTGCCGTACTTGCCGGTGATGTAGCCGAACTCGTTGCCGCGTCCGTCAGAGCCGCGGGGGTTGCAGAAGAACACGAAGTAGCCGGCGTTGGCCCAGAGCTGCATCTCGTTGTGATACACCTCGCCGAAGACCGTGCGGGGGCCGCCGTGGATGTGCAGGATGGCGGGATACTTCTTGCCCGGCTCATAGCCCACGGGCTTCAGCGCCCAGCCGTGGATCTCGAAGCCGTCGGAGGCGACGAAGGAGTGGAACTCGGGGGTGACGATGGAATGGGTCTCGACGAACTCGTCGTTGAAGTGCGTGACCTGGCAGGCTTCCTCGCACACGGCGTCGGCGCACAGCTGATACAGCTCATCCAGCTTGTTGCCGTACATGCCGGCGAAGACGACCTTGCCGTCCTTGACGTCGAAGTTGTCCACGGAGCCGCTCTTGGCGTAGACGTCGGCGATGTTGCCCTGACGGTCCACGGTGCGGAGGTAGCCGCTGTCGACGACGGTGGTGACGAAGTAGACCTTGTCGCCCTCGACCTTGAAGCCCTTGCCGCCGCCGTAGCGGGAGTCGCTGCCCACGGAGGAAGCGCCCACGGAGGCCTCGTAATCGGCCAGCTTCGTCAGCTTCTTGCTCTTGATGTCTGCGGTGTAGAAGTCGCAGTACTGCTCGGAGCCGAAGGGCTTGCCGTCGGCGTTGATGATCTTGCCGTCGGTGGCCGTCAGCACCAGGGTGTTCTCGTCCCACAGCGCCACGGGGCCGGTCTTCATCTTGTCGGGCTTCAGCACGCAGGTGGAGCGGCGGGTCTTGAGATCGTAGACGTAGACGCCGGCGAAGTGATAGCGCAGGCCGTGCCATTCGCCGCCCTTGTAGACGATCTTGCCGAAGCCGTAGCTGGCGCTGTCGACGCTGAACCACTCGCCGGTGACGGCGGTCAGCTTGCCGCTCTCGCGGTCATAGGTGTACAGGCGGTTGCGCTTGCCGCTGGTGATGCCGATGCCGTTGCCCCAGAAGGGGAGCTCCTCGAACACGTCGTAGGCGGGCTTGACATAGGCCTCCAGCTTCTTGGCCTTCTCCTCGTCGGAGAGGTCGTCCAGAACGGGGTAGTTGTTGTCATAGGCGGAGATCAGCATGAACTTGTTGCCGCCGATGTTGGTCAGACCGCCCGTGCGGACAGGAACGTCAAAGGCGCGCAGCGCTTCGCCGCCCTCGGGGTCGATCTCATAGAAGGACGTCAGGTTCTGACCCTTGGCCAGCTTTTCCTTGACCTTGGGGCATCTGACGGCGGGGAACAGGACCTTGTTGTCGTCGGTCCAGCAGTAGCTCTTGGCGTCGCCGCCGCTGGTCAGTTGACGGACCTTGCCGGTTTCCGTCTCCAGCAGATGCAGGTCGCCCTTATAGCCGTTGGTTGCCTTGTCGGCGCGCTGGACGACGAAGGCGACGTACTTGCCGTTGGGCGAGAAGCCGGGGTTGCTTACGAACTTGAACTGCAGAAAGCTGTCGCATTCAATCTTCTTCATGGTAAACTCCTTCTATAAAAAATTTATATCTTACCACACTCAATTTTCCTCCAAATTGTGCAGTTTGTCAATATTAAAATTGAGCGGGGACAAGCGGCTCCGTCAGCGGGAAAATGGAATGATACTATTATCAAATCAGTATTGACACTTTGTTAAAACATTGTTATTCTATAGATTGTTCTGTCACAACTATTTTATAGTATGGAGGAAAATGAGACATGGAAAACGAAAACAAGGGCTTGAAAAAAGAGCTCGGCGTTTCGGCGGCCATGGCCGTCGTCGTCGGATGCGTCATCGGCGCGGGCGTCTTTTTCAAGCCTTACGCCATCTATCAGGCCACGGGCGGCGCGCCCGGCATGGGCATGCTGGCCTGGATCGTGGGCGGTCTGGTCAGCCTGTTCGGCGCGCTGACCTTTGCCGAGGTCGCGGTGCTGATCCCCAAGACGGGCGGCATGGTGACGTACCTCAGCGAGGTTTATGACCCGAAGCTGGGCTTCCTGGCCGGATGGATGCAGGTGGTCATCTTCTACCCCGCGTTCCTGGCGGGCTACGGCGTCAAGGTGGGCACGGAGCTGAGCACCTGGATCGGCGACGGTCTGGTGCTGCCGGTGGCCATGGCGGTCATCATCGCGCTGGTGTTCCTGAACACGCTGGGCTCCAAGACGGCGGGCAATATCCAGGTCGTCTCCACGGTCTGCAAGCTGATCCCCCTGTTCCTGCTGATGATCTTCGGCTTCATCCTGGGCAAGGGCGGCAACCCGATCTTCACGCCGCTGGTCGGCGCGGGCAAGAGCGCCCCGGCGGTGCTGGGCTCCACGCTGCTGGCCGTGCTGTTCGCCTTCGAGGGCTGGACCAACGTCGGCGCTCTGGCCGGTGAGATGAAGAATCCCGGCCGCGACCTGCCCCGCGCCATCGTGGGCGGCGTGTCCATCATCATGGCCGTCTACTTTGTCATCAACATGGCGTATCTGTGGGTCATCCCCGCCGATCAGCTGATGAATCTGGAGTCCCCCGCCGCCGCGGTGGCCAACGCCATCTTCGGCCAGACGGGCGGTCTGCTGATCAAGATCGGCATCATCATCTCGGTCATCGGCGCGGCCAACGGCTTTTTGATGTCCGGCTCCCGCGTGGCGTATCAGCTGGCCTGCGACCGCACCCTGCCTGCCTCCGGCTGGCTGAGCAAGCTCAACAGCAACAGCATCCCCGCGGGCTCGGTCATCCTGATCGGCTTCCTGGCGTGCCTGTACTCCCTGACGGGCCAGTTCGACTTCCTGACGGACCTGGCCGTGTTCTCCTGCTGGATCTTCTACACGCTGAGCTTCTGCACGGTCATCACCCTGCGCCGCACCCATCCCGAATGGGAGCGCAAGTACAAGGTGCCCTGCTACCCCGTCATCCCCCTGCTGAGCATCGTCGGCGGCCTGTACGTGGTCCTGAGCCAGATCTTCCTCTCCGGCCACACCGCCCGCATGATGGCCTTCGGCTCCATCGGCATCACCCTGCTGGGCCTGCCGGTGTACCTGCTGGTCAAGAAGAGCAAGTAAAAAACGAGTCCGGTGAAAGCCGCCCGCAAGGGCGGCTTATTTCAATTGACAATTGACAATGCAAAGACCGCCGTCCGGGGCCGTGACGGGCGCGGGCCGGTCATGGCGGCCGCAGGCCGCCGCTGCAAGGCGATCCGTTCCCCAAACGTGCCATCCCGAGGGTCGCGTCAGCGGAGTCGAAGGAGCTTGCCCTTCCCGCCCACGGCGATTCTTCCTTGTTGCATTCCGGGCCGTCCTGCGGTAAACTATGTATGTCCGATCTTTTGACGGGAGGTGCTTTTATGCTGCAAACCGGCTTTCTGGGCGTTCTTTCCCTCATCAGCTCCTTTGTGCAGGCGGTGACGGGCTTCGGCTTCGGCATCATCATGATGGCCGTCATGCCGATGATCCTGGACTATCAGGCGTGTCTGGCCGTGTCGGCCATTTTGTCGCTGGTGCTCAACGCGGTGATCCTCTGGCCAGTGCGCAGACACGTGGACTGGAAGCAGCTGTGGCTGCCCTGCCTCTTCTGCCTGATGGGCACGTCCTTCGGGCTGTTCCTCATGCGCACGAACCCCTCCCCCATCTACAAGCGCATGCTGGGCGTGTTCCTGATCCTGCTGGCCGTGTGGCTGTATTTCTTCAGCGACCGCGTGCGCATCCGGCCGACGCTGGCCAGCGCCGGGATCGCGGGGCTGATCTCCGGCGTCTGCGGCGGATTGTTCTCGGTCAACGGGCCCCCGATGGTGCTCTATTTCATCTCTGTGATCGAGGACAAGAAGCGTTACATGGCCACGCTCCAGTGCTACTTCCTCATCAACAACGTCTACGTGCTGACCGTCCGCTTCCTGACGCACATGATCCCCTCGGGCGTCGGGACGGCCACGGCCTGGGCCATGGGCGGCCTGCTGATCGGCAGTCTGCTGGGCAACCGGCTGTTCCGCAGCATCGACGGCGGGAAGCTCAAGGGCATCGTCTACATCTTCATGGCCGTCGCCGGCGCGTGGATCGCGATCAACGGATAACTCAAAGCCGCCCTTCGGGCGGCTTTATTGATTTGACAACAGTTTACCGAGATAGTAAAATAAAGGTATCAAAACTGAAAGGGTGAGACTTTGCGCGTATTTGAACTCATCGGCCCCATCATGTTCGGGCCATCCTCCTCGCACACGGCCGGCGCGGACCGTCTGTCCCGGGCCATGTATCAGATCCTCAACGAGCCGCTTCGCTCGGCGAAGCTCGACCTGCACGGCTCCTTCCGCGTCAGGGACAGCGGCCAGGTGAACAAGGCGCTGGTGGCGGGCCTGCTGGGCTTCGACACCGACGACGACCGCATCAACAACAGCCACGCCCTCATGGCGCAGTCCGGCATCGATTTCTCCTACGGCGACGTCTTCATCGAGGGCGCGCACAACAACACCGTCCGCTACCACATCGCGGGCGACAGCTTTTCCTTCACCGCCACGGGCGCGTCCGTGGGCGGCGGCATGATCGAGGTCTCCGACATCAACGGCGCGAAGCTGTCCGTCACGGGCGACTACAACTCCCTGCTCGTCTTCTGCGATAACGCCGAGAAGACGCTGGAAGCGCTGGAGCCTCTGTGCGCGGACCTGCCCGAGAAATCGCTGGAGACGGCGGTCAACGAGGACGGCAGCTGCCAGATCGTGCTGCTGAAGACCTCCTACCCCATCCCCGATGCGCTGGAGGCGCGCGTGAAAGCGCTGCCCGGCGTCGTGCACGTGGGCCGTCACGCCCGTTTTGACTGAGAAAGGAGCCTGTCAATGCCTGCCTATTACAAGATCACCGACGCCGTGCGCCCCGCCGAGGAGCGCGGGCTGAGCCTGGGGCGGTCGGTGCTGATCGACGAATGTGAGGAATCCCGTCTGGACGAGCAGACGGTGTTCGACAAGATGAAAAAGCAGCTTCTCGTCATGCGTCAGGCCGTGGAGGACGCGTCGAAGCCCGAGGTGAAGGGCCCGCTGTACTACGGCGACGCCTATAAGATCAAGCAGGGCATCGAGAAGGGCGTCATCCCCAACGACATGACGGCCCGGGCCGTGCAGAAGGCCATCGCCGTCAACGGCTGGAACAGCCTCAGCGGCAAGGTGGTGGCGACGCCCACGGGCGGCTCCTGCGGCATCCTGCCCGGCGTGCTGCTGGCGGCCCAGGAGGAATGGGGCTGCAGCGATGACGACGTGGTGTACGCCATGTTCGCCGGCGCGGGCATGGGCATCCCCATCGCCTACAACGGCACCCTCAGCGGCTCCGTGGGCGGCTGTCAGGCGGAGTGCGGCAGCGCCTCGGCCATGGCCGCGGCGGCGCTGGTGGACCTGCGCGGCGGCAGCCCCAGGCAGTGCGCCGACGCCTTCGCCATCGCCTGCAAGGCCAGTCTGGGCCTGATCTGCGACCCCATCGGCACCGTGTCCTGCCCCTGCGTCAAGCGCAACGGCATGTTCGCCGCCGTGGCGATCTCCGCCGCCTATATGGCGCTGAGCGGCGTGGAATCCATCATCCCGCCCGACGAGATGCTCATGGCCTTCTGCAGCGTCAGCCTCGAAGTCGCCAAGAAGTTCAACAAGCTGGAGTACCGCGTGGGCGTGCAGACGACGCCCTTCGCCATGAATCTCGACCCCAAGGCGACGCACCACTAAAAACCGAAAATCAGCTGATTCGTTTGACATTTCCCCTGCCATTTGGTACGATGAATGGTAGAAAATCTTCCTACAGGAGGGGTTCGCCATGCCTGCTGTTTTCAAGAACGCAGCCTTTGGCTTCAACAAGAAGGACGTCGTAGACTACATCGAAAAGCTCGTCAGCGAGCGCGATCAGCAGCTGTCCGAGAAGGACGGCCGCATCCGCGAGCTGGAGACGAGCGTCGACAGCCTGACCCAGTTCCGCGACGAGTATTATGACGCCGTCGGCGCATCCGAGCGCCTGACGGAGGAGCTGGACGGCGCGAAAGCGTCGCTGGCCGAAATGACCGCCGCCCGGGACGAGCTGGAGACCAGGCTGACGGAGGCCAATGACCGCATGGCCGAGGTGGCCCAGAAGGCCCGGGAGCTGGTGGAGGATGCCGACCGCCGCGCCGACGCCCGCATCCGGGAGCTGCAGGAGCAGAACGAGCTGCACATTCAGGAGCTGCAGGCGCAGAACGAGCTGCACCTCCGGGAGCTGCAGGAGCAGAGCGACGCCCGCGTCCGCGAGCTGCAGGAGGAGAACGAGCGTCACCGCGCCGCGCTGGAGCAGCAGTACAGCCGCCAGCTGGAGGAGATGAAGGCCCATTACCAGAAGGAGCTCGACGAGCTCCGCGCCGCCTTCGACGCCGAAAAGGCCGAGCTGCAGCAGGAAATGGTCAAGCTGGCTACGGAGTTCAAGACCGAGCGGGCGCAGATGAAGAATGCCCTGGAGGTGGCCGCCATGAAGCAGGAGCAGTACGACAAGAAGCTCCGGGAAGCGCTGGCGGAGAACGACAGCCTCAAGAAGCACAACGTCCGTCTGCTCCATCTCACCGAGGAGGCCGCCGACCACGTGCGCAGGGCCGCCGACGTGCAGGAGCCGATGGAGGCCGTGCCCTTCAAAACGAGGCTCATGGAGATCGCCTCCGAGCTGTCCACCATGGCCCAGTCCGTGGAGGAGCCCAGGCCCGGCGACGAGACGGCCGAGACGAAGGAGTACGACATCCTCGACCTCTTCGACAAGCCCGAAGCGCCCGCGCCGAAGCCGGCTCCCGAGCCGACCCCCGACCGCAAAAAGGGCCTCACCGTGGGCGACCTCCTCAAGCGCATCCGCTCCGTGGGCGATATCCTCAAATAGCTTCATCATCATGTGCCATACCCCGGCGTCTGCCTCCGGCAGCTCCGGGGTTTTATCAAATCAACCTGAGACAGGGGGTCTTCGTATGAAAAAGAGACTGACCGCCGCGCTTCTGGCGGCGCTGCTGCTGATCGCCGTGGTCCCCGCCCGGGCGGTGTCCGGCGTGTTCAGCTTCGTCAAGACGCGGGATTCCTGGAACACGGGCCGTCAATTCACCAATTACTATCTCCGCTTTACCCTGGCCACCGGGCCCTACGGCGGGACGTACACCATGACCTTCCCCTATTCCAACATCGGGAGCGACGTGCAGACATTTACGGTCGAGGCCGACAGCACCTATGAGCTGGTGTACGATTACCGCGTGGTGGACCAGACCGTCACGGTCCACTATTACCCCACCGTCACCTGGACCGGGCCGGAGGGATTGTCCGGCTCGTTCAGCTTCGATTTCACGGGGCCGCGGGTCTCCAAAAGTATCGTCGGCATCACCGTGAAAAAGGTGGGAAGCGGCAGCTCGATCCTCGGCACGCCCACGGCGCTGGAATGGGGCAGCAACGGCAGCGCCTACGCTGACGGCTTCGGCACCGCCCGCTGGACGCCGTCCGGCATGACGGACGGCGAAGAGAAGTTCATGCTGTGGCGCGTGGGAGAGGCGTCGCCCCTGGAGACAGTGACTTACATCCGCGTCGTGCCCGGAGAGATGCGGAGCTGGAACAATTTCGTCTCCAAAGGTTTCTGGAAAGAGAGCGGCGATTATTATTTCACGGTGTATGAGATCGGCAAAGACGGCCACGCCGACGGCTCCGCGGCCCGCTCGGAGGTCTGGCATTATGAGAAGGCATCGGCCGCCATCCAGACACCGGTGATCGATGAGATCGTCCGGCGGCAGACGGGCAGCGGAAACGATGTGCTGTATATCTACCTGAAGGAGGAGCCCGGCGCGGTCACTCCCGATCAATATGTGATCGACCTGTATCACGACGAGCTATCGCTCGGGTACTCCACCGTCCGGCGCGAATACGTCGAGGTGTGCGAAGACGGACGGCTGCGTCTGTCCATAACCGACTGGTTCACGAGCGCCTACGGCGCCGGGGAATACGGCTTTACCGTCTACGCCGCCGGCGATCTCAGCAAGGTCCAGCCCAGCGAGCGGTCGGCGGTCTTTACGGTCACCCTGGACCCGGAGGCCGGCGGCGAATGGATGGAAGAGGGCGTGAAGGCCTATGCCGCGGAAGACGGCGTCCGCGTCGTGATCCCGCCCGTGAGCGCGGCGCAGGCGTATTGGTGCGCCGCTTACGACGATGACGGCCGCCTGCTGGAGGCAGCGCTTCTCCGGTCCTCTCTCCGGTTCTCCTACGGCGGCACGCCGGAAGAGCCCTTTTTCCTGTCATGCGACGCGGCCAGTGTCGCCTCGGTGAAGGTCTTTTACCTGTCCGGCGACAACACGCCCGTCGCCGAAGCGCAGAGCTGCACCGTCACGCACTGACGTCGGCTGAGTTTTAATCATTGCATAACGACGACCGCCCGGGACTGATGGTCCCGGGCGGGTTTTTCTTGGATGTGATTCGGTTTCGTGCTTTTTCGTCGAGTATGACGAATCATTTGTGACGATCCATACCCGCTGACGCCTCCTTTTGTCATCCCGGGCTTGTCGAGTGATCTGCAGATCCTTCGACTCCGCTGCGCTCCGCTCAGGATGACAATTTTGGGGGCGTTGTGCGCCGCCGTAGGGGCCGATGACCACATCGGCCCTTGATCACGGCCGCGTTATGCGGTCGTCGTAGCGGCGGCCTGCGGCCGCCATGACCGGTACGCGCAGATCACGGCCCCGGATGGTGGTCGTTGTAGGGGCGGGCTTCCACGCCCGCCCGCAACGTTGATGAATGAGCGACGCGGCGGGAGGGGACAGAGCCCCTCCCCTACAAGGGTTTGTGCGTATCCGTCGGGCCTGCGCATACCCGGTCACGTATTCCGCGGAACGGTGTGTCACCGTTTCCTACGGACGTGCAGGAACCGTGTGCATCCCGCATCAGCTCCCTCGGAGTGGGAGCCATGCCGCCATATCCATGTCAGCGTGTACCGAAGAGGCGCTAAAACAGGCCCGTCCGCTTATTCCACGTTGTTGACGACGCCGACGAACAGGGGCAGGCCGGATGCGCTTTCGAGGACGAAGAGGAAGGGGCGGTCGAGGGTGAAGTCCATCTCGTCCTCGGGGGGCATCGCGGCGCCGGTACCGATGACCTCGGTGAAGGCGGCGGCCTCCACGCCCTCCTCGTCGGCGGTGACGCGGACGCCGTGGCTGACGCGGCTGACCCACACGGGCGACGACGCGCCCAGGGGCGTGAAATCGGCCTTCGCGCCGTCAAAGCAGTCGGTGACGCCGAGGGCTTGCAGCGTCTCGCTGAGCTCCGCTTCGCTCCGGACGTCGAACTTCGGCATATTGAGATGGATGCGCAGCGACTTGCTGCTGTCGCTGTCCCGGTCGCCCAGCAGGAAGCCCAGCGCCGCCGGGTCCCGCAGCAGGTCCTCGGGCGTCACGCCCTCGTCGGGCAGGATCAGCCACATGGAGCCGCCCAGGCTCGTCTTGAAGCCCTTCTGCACCGCGCCGAAGGTCTCGCCCCACCAGTAGACGCCGTTCTCCTCCAGCTGATGCATGAACGTCACGGTGCGGTCGCCCGCCGCGCCATGGAAGGTCTCCTGTGTATTCTCGTCGCTGATGAAGCGGTGAGCCCAGCGGGCCTTGAACCAAAGCGTCGTCACGAGGTCGATGACCGTCGTATCGTCCATGTGCAGCTTCGCCGTCTGATCCCGCAGCAGACCGCCGGTCTGCTCGTCGATCCAGTCGCGGAGGGCCTGATCGTAGCTCTCCGAGCCCATCTCCCCGCGGAAGGAGGAGGCGTAGCAGACGTCGGCCAGAGTCTTGAGCGTATCCCTGTTATAGGTCATGTCCTTCCGCAGCCAGACGGAGGCGGCGGGGATGCTCCGCACCGCGCCGTCGTCGGTATAACAGGCGTTCCAGACGTCGTTCGCCTTCTGCCGCAGCGACGCGGCGTCCTCGCTGCCCAGCAGGTCGAGGATCTGCTGACGCGTCTCGCCCTCCGTGATCTCGGCCAGCATGGCCAGCGCCATGTAGACGTTGACCGGGGAGCACAGGCGGTTCTCCCCCGCCTCGCCCGCCAGCAGCGCCGGGACGGCGGCGGTCAGGTACTGATCGAGCCCCCGGGCGCGCTCAAAGTACGCGCGGCGCTCCCGCATGGAGGTCAGGTAGCGGTCGTAGCCCCAGCTGGTGCTGGAATACTGGTTCATTTTCGGATAGACGGCCGTCTCCACGGCGAAGCTGTTCATGCGCAGTCCGCCCGTCACAAGCGCGCCGACGACGGCCAGCGCCAGCACGGCGGCCACGGCAGCGGTCAGACGGCTGCGGCGGCGCAGCCTCCGGGGCGCGGCAGCGTCGATGTAGCGCGGGTCGATGTCGTTCAGCTCGTCGGAGATGTCTTCCGGTCTCATAAAAGTCCCTCCTGTTCCAGTGTTTCCCGCAGCTTTTGACGCATGCGGTACAGGGCCGTTTTGACGGCGCTCTCCCCCTGCCGGGTGTCCCGGGCGATCTCCCGGATCGGGCAGACCCACCAGTAGCGGCGCAGGAAGATATCGCGGTCGCGCTCGCTGAGCCCGCTGAGGAACGCGTCCAGTGTCTGGCGCAGAGCGAGCCTGTCGTCCAGCGCGCGCCCGTCGTCCCCGGCGCACTCCCGCAGCTCGTCCAGCGTCAGCCGATACTGCCCGCTGCCGCGCTTGCGGCGCGCATCGGCGCGCAGGCGGTCGATAGCCCCGCGGCGGGACAGCATGCCAAGGTAAGGCGCCAGCGGCAGAGGCCGCCGGGGCGGGATCGTGTTCCAGGCGTCCAGGTAGACGTCGTTCTCCACCTCCCGGGCGTCCTCCCGGGAGCCGAGGATATTCATGGCCGCCGTGCGCACGTAGGCCCCGTATTTCCGGCGGCACTCGCTCAGCGCGCGTTCGATGCGTTTCCAGAACAGCTCCAGGATATCTTCATCCGTCATGGTCTCAGCCCCTTTCATCTGTAATATCGACAAAAAAGAGGGTCCGGTCACAGGAAGGCCGGCGGATACTGAAAAACGGGCGGCCATCGGCCGCCCGTTCAGCGTTTTTGAAGCCTTACTTCCTCAGGGCCTTGACGCCTTTCTCCAGGCGCTTGCAGGCCTCCACGACGGTGGAGCGCGGGCAGGCCAGGTTCATGCGGCAGTAAGCGTCCCACTTGGCGCCGAAGAAGGAGCCGTTGTTCATGGCGAGGCCGCAGACCTCGCTCATGTAGTTCTTCAGCTCGTCGCCGTGCATGCCCAGTGCTTCGCAGTTGAGCCAGGCCAGATACGTGCCCTGCATGGGCTGGATCTTGATCTCGGGCAGGTTCTCGCGGATGAACTTGACCAGATAGTCGCGGTTGCCGCGGATGTAGGGCAGCAGCTCGTCCAGCCACTGCTCGCTCTCGTTGTAGGCGGCGATCAGCACGGGGCCGGCGAAGCAGCTGGCGGAGCTGCAGTGATGGTCGGAGGTGATCTTCCTGACCTTTTCGCGGAGCTCGGGGTCCTTGATGATGATGTTGGACACGAGGATGCTGGCCAAGTTGAAGGTCTTGGTGGGGGCCGTGCAGGTGACGGTGTGCATGGCGGTCCATTCGTTCAGGGTGGCGAAGGTGGTGTGCTCGCCCTCCATGATCAGGTCGTTGTGGATCTCGTCGCAGATGACGGGCAGATTATGACGCTCACAGATCTCGGCCAGCTTCAGCAGCTCCTCCTTCGTCCACACGCGGCCGGAGGGGTTGTGGGGCGAGCAGAGCAGGAAGGCCTTGGTCTTCTCGGTGATCTTACTCTCCAGATCATCCCAGTCGAAGGTGTAATACTCGTTGTCGTTGATCAGCGGGGTCTCGACGATGTTGCAGTCGTTCTTCTTGATCATGTTGTAGAAGGGACCGTAGACGGGCACCTCCACGAGGATGTCGTCGCCGGGCTGGGCCAGCGCCTGGATGGCAAAGTCGATGCCGGGGTTGACGCCGGGCATGAAGATGATGTCTTCCTTCTGAACGTCGAAATGATGGCGGCGCTTCATCCAGCTGATGACGGCCTGATAATACTCGTCG
>SVKN01000030.1 GCA_015068445.1 Oscillospiraceae bacterium
ATGTATTTAATTCTGTAACCAAGGAGGTGGCCGTGCATGGACTCTGAACGGGAGGAGAAGCAGGTGGGCGGCGTCAGGCTGCGGAACCTGAACTTTATCCTGATCGTGCCGGCGCTGATCCTGTGCTTTCTGCTGCTGTTCGCCACCTACCGCGCGCGGGTGGAATACAGCCGCCTGCAGGAGGCCACGGAGCGCTACATCGGCTCCCAGCAGGACGTCAGCGCGATGCAGGCCGCTTCGGACTATCTGACGGAACAGGTGCGCGTGTTCGCGGTCACGGGCGACCCAGCGGCCATGGACCGGTATTTTGAAGAGGTGAACGTCACGCGGCGCAGGGACGACGCGCTGGCGGCCATGAACGAATATCTGGCGGGCACGGAGACCTACGGCTACCTGAATCAGGCGCTGGCGGTGTCCAACGAGCTGATGCAGCGGGAGCTGTACGCCATGCGTCTGGCGGCCGCGGGCTTCGGCCTCGGCGACGACCGTCTGGCTCCGGAGGTTCTGGCGGTGACGCTGAGCGGCGAGGACGCTGGGCTGACGGACAACGCCCAGCGGCAGAAGGCCCGGGACATGGTCTTCGACGACGTCTATCAGAACTACAGGGCCCGGATCGCGGAGAACACGGCGCTGTGCTCCGCGGCGCTGATCGACGGCACGCAGGCGTCCCAGAACGCCAGCGCCGGGAAGGTGTCGCGCCTGTTCGGTATGCATCAGCTGCTGGTGACGGCGCTGATCCTGCTGGTGTGCGGGCTGGTCCTGGCCACCTCCCGGCTGATGATCAACCCCCTGGGCAGCGCGGTGGAGCATATCCGCCGCCATGAGGAGCTGCCGCTGCGGGGCTCCTACGAGATGCGCTATCTGGCGCGGACGTACAACGAGCTGCGGGAGCAGAACACCCAGGACCGCCAGAAGCTCTCCTACGAGGCGTCCCACGACGCGCTGACGGGGCTGCTGAACCGCGCGGCCTTCGAGAAGGCGCGGCAGCAGTACAGCCATGAGAACGTGGCCATGCTGCTGATCGACGTGGACAAGTTCAAGACGTTCAACGACACCTACGGCCACGACGTGGGCGACCGCATCCTGCAGAAGGTGGCCGGGCTGCTGCAGCACAGCTTCCGAAGCGAGGACTTCGTGTGCCGCATCGGCGGCGACGAGTTCGCGGTGATCATGCTCCACGCGGGCAAATCGCTGGAGGGCCTGGTGCGCGGCAAGATCGACGCGCTCAACGCGACGCTGGGCGCGCCGGAGGACGGCCTGCCGCCCGCCAGTCTCAGCGTGGGCGTGGCCTTCGGCGACCGGGACGACCCCACGGACGACATCTTCAAGGACGCGGACACGGCGCTCTATTACACCAAGGAGCACGGCCGCAGAGGCGTTTCTTTCTATTAATCATTCCTAATGAGCGGCTGACGCTGCGCCGCAGGGAGGTTCAGACGTATGTATCAAAACTTCGGAAGGTTCAACTCAACCGACGGCAAACGTCAGGTGCTGGTGGTGGAGGACGAGCAGATCAACCGCGAGATCCTCGGCATGATGCTGGAGAACGACTTTCATCTGCTGTACGCGGAGAACGGCCGGGAGGGTCTCGAGCTGATCCGCGCCAACGCCAACACGCTGTCCGCGGTGCTGCTGGACCTGAACATGCCCGTGATGACGGGCTATGAGCTGCTGGAGGTGCTGAAGGCCGACCCGGAGCTCCAGCGCATCCCCGTGGTGGTGCTGACGGGCGAGGAGTCGGCGGAGGTGACGGCCCTGCGCATGGGCGCGGCGGACTTCATCACGAAGCCCTTCAGCATGCCGGAGGTCGTGATGGCGCGCATCACCCGGGCCATCGAGCTGTCGGAGGACAGGTACGTCATCGCCACCACCGAACAGGACGAGATGACGGACCTGTACCGCCGGGAGTTCTTCTACCACTACTGCGAGCAGTTCGAGCTGCACAATCCCGGCCGGCCCATGGACGCCATGATCCTTGACATCGACCATTTCCACATGATCAACGAGCTGCGCGGCCGCGATTTCGGCGACGAGGTGATCCGGCTGATCGGGCGGCATCTCAAGCGCATGGCCGCCGAGGACGGCGCCATCGCCGGGCGGCTGGAGGGCGACTGCTTCCTGCTGCTGTACCCCCACACCGACCGGCCCGAGGATGTGCTGGAGGAGCTGAACCGCACGCTGCTGGCGCTGGACGACCGGGGCCGCGTGCGCATGCGCATGGGCGTTTACCCGGCGGACGACGCCGGCGTGGACGTCCCCTCCCGCTTCGACCGCGCCAAGACGGCCGCCGACACGGTCCGCGGCAGCTATACGCGGTCCTGCGCCGTCTACGACGACAGGCTCCACCAGCGCGAGCTGCTGAACGAGAGCCTCATCGACCAGATGGACGAGGCGCTGCGGGAGCGCCAGTTCGTCGTCTATTACCAGCCGAAATATGCCGTGCAGGGCGGCGAGCCCCGGCTCAACAGCGCTGAGGCGCTGATCCGCTGGCAGCATCCCACCATGGGCCTTGTCAGCCCGGGCGTCTTCATCCCCCTGTTCGAGGAAAACGGCCTGATCCGCAAGCTGGACCGCTTCGTCTGGGAGGAGGCCGCCGCCCAGATCCGCCGCTGGCGCGACGAGCTGGGCTATACGCTGCCCGTCAGCGTCAACGTCTCCCGGGTGGACATGTATGACCCCGACCTGGCCGAGACCTTCCGCTCCATCGTGGAAAAGAACGGCCTGACCCCCGACGCGCTGATGCCCGAGGTCACCGAGAGCGCCTACACCGAGGATTCCGAGCAGATCATCCGCGCCGTGGAGGAGCTGCGGGCCCTGGGCTTCCGCATCGAGATGGACGATTTCGGCTCCGGCTATTCGTCGCTGAACATGCTGTCGGTGCTGCCCATCGACGCGCTGAAGCTGGACATGAGCTTCATCCGCAACATGTGCCGGGGCGAGAAGTCCATCCGCATGCTGGAGCTGATGATGGACATCGCCCGGTACCTGGACGTCCCCGTCATCGCCGAGGGCGTGGAGGAGGAATCGCAGGTGCAGGCCCTGAAAGCCATGGGCTGCGACGTGATCCAGGGCTATTACTTCTCAAGACCTGTCCCCGCCGACCAATTTGAAACATTCATCAAGGAGGAATTGAGCAAATGCTGAGCATAGACAATCTGCGCGCCTGGGGCGCCAACGTCAGCGAGGGCCTCGCCCGCTGCATGAACAACGAAGCGTTCTATTTCCGCATGATCAAGCTGGCGCTGGCCGACGAGACCACCTATGTCCGCCTGCGCGCCGCACTGGAGAGCAAGGACCTCGACACGGCCTTCGAGTGCGCCCACGCGCTGAAGGGCGTGCTGGGCAACCTGTCGCTGACGCCGCTGCTGAAGCCCGTCGCGGAGATGACGGAGCTGCTGCGCGCCCGCGCCGACGCCGATTACGCGCCGCTGATGGCGAAGATCGACGAAAAGCTGGCGGAGCTGAAGGCGCTGGCTGCCGAGTAAATACGCATCCCTGAGAGGAGGGCCTTTATGGCTTCCATCCTGTACGCCGAGGTCTACCTGATCTGCATGATCGTCGTGGGGCTGCTGCTGCACTGGTCTCTGCGCAGCGACAGCAGCTCCTCCACCGAACGCTGGCTCCGCCGGACCGTGGGCGCGTTTCTGTGCAATTTCGCGTCCAACTTCCTCTTCACGCTGTTCAACGGCGTGCAGATCCTTCCGGCGCTGACCATGCCCGCCTCGTGGCTGTTCAAAACACTGTATCATATGACGCTGTGCGTTGGCGTGTTCTGCTGGTGCGGCTTCGCCGAGACGGAGCACCACAGCAACGTCTTCGAGGACCCGAAGAACCGCTCGCTGCTGACGCTGCCCCTGCTGCTGCCCCTGCTGCTGCTGGTGCTCAACCTGCGCACGGGCCTGACCTTCCGCTTCACCGAGGCCGGCGCCTACGAGCGCGGCGTCCTGTTCCAGTTCGAGATGTTCTGGCTGCTGCTGTGGAGCACCGTCTGCGCCGTGCGCCTGTCGGGTCAGGGCCGTTATGAATCCGATCCCAACCGCCGCGTCCACATCTCGGTCACGGCGTCCTTCCCCCTGTGCATCGCGGCGGCGTGGATGCTGTCGTTCCTGGGCGAGTCCGTCCCCGTCATCTGCGTGGCCGTCATGGTGGAGCTTCTGTGCCTGTTCATGGGCACCACGCGCCAGCAGATCTCCATGGACAAGCTGACCCAGGTGAACAACCGCCAGAACCTCATGGGCTTCATGGACTACAAGCTGAAGAACCACGACGGCGAGCTGTATCTGATGATGATCGACGCCGACAAGTTCAAGCAGATCAACGACGCCTACGGTCATCTGGAGGGCGACAACGCCCTGATCCTCGTCGCCAAGTCCCTCAAGCGCGCCTGCGGCAGCCACCGCAAGCGTCCCTACATCGCCCGCTACGGCGGCGACGAGTTCATCATCGTGCTGGAGGGCAGCGAGGGCGAGGTGCAGGCGCTGTGCGCCGACATCCGCCATATCCTCAGATCCCTGGCCGAGGATCTCCCCTATCCCCTGTCCCTGACCATCGGCTACGCCCGCTGGGCTGCGCCCATGAAGGCCAAGGACCTGATCGCGGCCGCGGACGAGGAGCTTTACAGGATCAAAAAAGAGAGATAACGAAACGCCCCGCTCCGCGGGGCATTTTGATCGGAAAAGGAGGCTGTCATGCCCTTTACCATCGTTCGGAACGACATCACGAAAATGGAGGTGGACGCCATCGTCAACGCGGCGCGTCACTCGCTGCTGGGCGGCGGCGGCGTGGACGGCGCGATCCACCGGGCGGCGGGCCCCGGCCTGCGGGAGGAGTGCGCCCGGCTGGACGGCTGCGACACCGGCGAGGCGAAGATCACCTTCGGCTACAGGCTCCCGGCCCACCACGTCATCCACACCGTCGGCCCCGTCTGGCAGGACGGCCGTCACGGCGAGCGCCGGCTGCTGGCGTCCTGCTACACGAGCGCCCTGCGCGTGGCCGCGGAAAACGGCTGCCGGTCGGTGGCGTTCCCGCTGATCTCCGCCGGGGCCTACGGCTATCCCGTCAGGGAGGCGCTGCAGGTGGCCACGGAGACCATCGCGTCGTATCTCGCCGCCGCGGAGGACGAGCCGGAGGTCTATCTGGTGCTCTACGGCGCCGACGTGATGAGCGCCGCCCGGGCGCGGTTCCCGGACGTGCAGGAGTACGTGGACGACGTTTACACGGCCCTCGACGAGGCCGAGGCCTGGCGGCGCAAGGCGTATCATCTGGGAAACGACATGGCGCCGGGCGCGGCGGCCCCGTCCGTCGGGATCGGCGGGCGTCCTTCCGTGCACGCCTCTGCCGCAAAGCCCGCGCCGGCCGCGGAAGCGATGGTCTCCGACGCTGCCGACATCCTCGGCGCGCTGGAGGACGAGAGCTTTTCGGAGATGCTGCTGCGCCTCATCGACGAGCGCGGCATGACCGACGTCCAGTGCTACAAGAAGGCCAACGTGGACCGGAAGCTGTTCTCCAAGATCCGCTCCGACCGCCTCTACCGCCCCAAAAAGGCCACGGCCTTCGCCTTCGCCATCGCCCTGGAGCTGGACCTCCGGCAGACCGGCGAGCTGCTGGCCAAGGCCGGATACGCCATCAGCCACAGCTTCAAGTTCGACGTCATCATCGAGTATTTCATCCTCCACCGCCACTACGACATCTTCGACATCAACGAGGCGCTGTTCGCCTACGATCAACCGCTGCTGGGAGCGTAGGTGCAGTTGACAGTGGACAATTGTCGTGCCTGCGGCGCATTTGATACCGCCGCTGCCGCGGCGTGGCCGGGCGTGAAAATGAAATGAATAAAAATACCGTGCATAAAAGACCCCCGCGGCTCTGCAGCCGCGGGGGTTTTGCGTCGCGGGAAGGCAGCGCCCTTATGACGGCTGACGGTTCCATGATGCGCGCCGACGGGTCATGGCGGCCGCAGGTCGCCGCTGCGGCGTCCTGACCCCCGCGCGGACGCAAAACGCCCCGGCGGCGCGAATGCGCTGCCGGGGCGTTTACAGGGGGGGAGAACGGACTGTTGTGCCGGCTCGGCCGGGGGCCGACGTGGTCGGCTGCGGGTCACTGGGATGCGCGCCCCGTTTCACCGGGCGGCCTCGTGGCCCGAATCGGCTTTAGCCGATATAGCCGCCCTTCTTGAGGATCTCCATGGCCTGCTCGGCCTTGGAGGCGTTGATCATGACCATGGGGCCGGTGCAGCCCATGCCGCTTTCGGCGTAGATGCCGGCCTTCCAGAGGCTGGCGACAGCGTCGTCCAGGTCAAGGACCTCGATGCCGGGGATCTCCTCGTTGACGACCTCCTTGGGAGGCGCCTTGACTTCTTCCGCGGGCGCGGCGCTCTTGGCGGCGGCAGCCTTGCGGGCGTCCAGGATGGCCTTGAGGCCGGCCTTCTCGGCGGCGGCGAACTCGGCCTTGGAGACCTCGAAGATCTTGTTGCGCACCAGAGTGGCGGCGTACTCGATGGCGCCGGCGATGACCGGGGCGCCGGAGGCGCGGGAGACAATCATGATCAGCTTCTCATAGCCCTGACCGATGCCGGGGCCGTAGCCGTAGCCGGTGGCCTCGAAGGAGCCGCCGGTCTGGAAGCTGGACATCATCTTGACCAGCACGTTGCCGGTGAGGGAGTCGGTGACGAGGACGTCCGGCGTGCCCTGGAGCACGTCGTTGCCGCGCATGACCGAGCCGCCGTCGGCACGGTTGGAGGTGGCCCACTTCAGGGGATAGCCGCCGTCGGCCAGCTGCTTCAGAGCAGTCTCGGTCTGACGGGCGCCGTCCACGTTCAGGATGCCCACGGTGGGCTCCTCAACGCCGGCGGCCTTGGCGGCGATGACGCCGTAGATGGCGTTTTTGATCATGCCCTCGATGCGGTCCGTGGAGGAGGTGCCGGTGGTGGTGGCGATGAACATCTCCTTGCCCTTGGCCGGGGTGATGACACGGCCGACGGTGGACACGCCGATGGGGAACGGGAAGTGCATGGTGACGGCGCCGTCGACCTCGCCGGCGTCTACCATGGCCTCCATCTTCTTGTGGCCCTCTTCATCGTCGGCCACGTGCACGGTGGTGATGCCCTCGTGCTCCAGGGAGCCGATATACACCACGTCGACGCCCTTGGCGGCGGCCATGACGGCGGCCTTCATGGCGTTCTCCTCGCCGTGCTCGCTGCCCATGCCGGTCAGCGCGATGCGGGGCTTGGGGCCAAAGCTGCCCGTCTCAAGGCCTTCGGCCATTTCGAGGAAGGCTTTGGCAATGGTTTTTTCCAGATTGCTCATATTCGGCCTCCTGCTTACTCGGCGTCAGCCAGCAGCTTGGCGGCGAAATCCTTCAGGGACTTGGCGATCAGGGTCTTGACCTCTTCCTCGCTGACGCCGCCCTTGGCCTCTTCCTTGCCGGAGTTGGCCTGGATGACGAAGGAAACGCCGTCAAACAGGTTGGTCATGCGGCCCAGGAACAGGGAGCCCTTGCCGACGACCATGCAGTTCCTGATCTTGCCGTTCAGGATGTCCTCACGGGCATAGCCGATGACGGGAACGCCGGAGGGGATGTGGCCCTGGGTGGGAGCCCAGCCGACCATGCCGTGCTCGGCGGGGAAGGTCTTCAGCTCGGCCTTCTCCATCTCGCCGCGCTTGATGGCGGTGGCGGCCACGACCTTGAAGAACTGCAGCGCGGGATCGCCGCCGCCGGCAGGCTTCAGGATGTCGGAGTTGTGCAGCTCACCGGCATACTTGTCGATATCCTTGACGGTCATACCGTTGCGCTCCAGGGGCTTGAAGACCAGGGAGGTGGTGACAGGCTCGGGGGCAGAGCCGGTGCCGACGGTGTGACGGCCCAGCATGTTCAGGTTGACCTCGGGGTTGACGCCGTCGTTCTCGCCGATGATGACGGCGAAAGCGCCCAGCATGTCTTCCAGGATGGGCAGGCCCTTCTTGACGTGGTCCTTGCCGTTCATGCCCAGCTTGGCGGTGCAGCCGCCGGCGGTGACGACGACGGTCTTATAGGAACCGGCGGCGACCAGGGAGGCGGCCTCGATCATGGTGTGGGCGGGGGCGGCGCAGAAGCCGCGGGTGTCGGAGCCGGAGGCGTTGACCAGACCGGCGATCTCGGCAACGGACTTGGCGAAGTTGCCGCCGCCGCGCTGGTTCATATCGCCGCAGGCTTCCTCGGAGCAGTCGATGACGTAATCGACGTCTTCCTTGGCGATGCCGGCTGCGCGCAGGGCGTGCAGGATGCCGACGACGTTGGAGGCCTTGGACACGATGTTCTCGTGCATGACGTGGGCGGACAGGTTGACGTCGACGTCATGGGCGCGCTTGACGGCGCCGACCAGCTGGCCCAGATGATACAGACCCTCGGCATGCTCTTCCTCGACCAGAGCCTTGACCTTCTCGGCGGGGACGCCGTCCTTGATGCGGGCCATGATGGTCTCGTCGATGATGGGATCGGCGGCCAGAGCGTCCTTATGGGCGGCGACGAAGTCGGCGTCCAGCTCGACCAGATCGAACACGTCGCAGGCCTGCATCAGAAGCAGGAACTCTTCCTGAGGCATGATCTCGCCGAACTTGCCGTAGCGCTCGTGCAGGGGGCACTCCTGATCGTTCCAGGGCATGGGGATCTTGGCCAGATCATCGGGATGGATGTTGCCAATGTAGGCCTGGTTGGGATAATAGGCCACTGCCTGCTCATAGGTGCGGATGTGGTTCGGCAGCTCCTTCAGATATTCGGACTCGGGGTTGACGATCCGCTCGGTGGTCTGGGTGGCACCGTTGTGGATCACCATGTCGGGGGTGTGGACCAGCGAATAGCCGGCGCCCTTGATAACACTGCTCATGTCGGTTCACTTAGCCTTTCTTTCAGTATTGTAATAAAAAATGACCTTGTTCGTCAGAAAAGGAAAACTCTCTTCTGTCGCCCGTGTCCATAACGGAACACAGGGAGGGCGAAACGCATATATGCGGCGCGGCTTCGCAGCAGACGTCCGCAGATGGGCGTTTGAGCCCGACCGACTCAAAAAATAACGGAGGGGGCTGGATCGCTCCAGCCCCCTTTTGCACGTCTTTAACCGAGGTACTTGCAGTACTCGTCGCGGATGCTGGACATCTCGCTTACAATATCATCGACGTCAAGTACCATCTCCATCATGCCGACCTGGTCCTCGTAAACTTCGGGGTCAAACTCCGCTTTTACTTCGGGCTCGCAAACATGATAAACCGTGAGTCCCAACGAGACTCCTGTCAACGGACCTGCATAAGTCGGGTCACCGGCGGTAACGGTCTCGGCAGCAAGACCGGAGGCTTCACCCTCCGCTGCTCCCAGCAGAACGACTACGTTTTCGGGACCATACTCATTAGCGAACTCGAGAACACGTCTCTGGTTCTCCAGATCCATTGCGCCTGCGGCGGTTCAGACGAAGCACTCCGTCGAAGAGAAGACGACTTCCGCGCCAGCAGACTTGACACACTCTTCGATGGCAGGGCCGGGAACGCCGTCTCTGTCGCCGATAATAATGGCTTTTTTACCATTAAGAATGCTCATGGCTACATTTTCCTCCTCATTTAGATTTATAGTCAGCCCAAAAAGGGCTTTCTACCGATATGTCCGGCCCCGGTCGCGCGGGGCCGGTCGGCTTGCGCTTTTTCGGTGATTAGCCGATGTGGCGCTTGATCATGGCCTCGATGTTCTCGACGGTGGCGTCGTCCTTCACGCAGGAATCGATCTGCACGCCGTTCTCATAGATGGCCATGACGGGCAGGCCCATGACCTTCTGGCCGATGGCCAGGCGGCGAGCCTTGGTGGTGTTCAGGGAGCAGAACTTCATCTTGTCGCCGTACTGCTCAGCGAACTCGTGAACGTGGGGCATCAGAGCAGCGCAGGGAACGCAGCCGTCGCCGTAGAAATCGACGAAAACTTTGCCTTCGGCCTTCAGAACTTCGGCCTCGAATGTGGTCTTATCGACATCAAGCATGGTAGTAGATCTCCTTTATAGAATATTTTTTGGAAAACTTATTTATTGGCCAGATAATGCTCGGCCTGCATGGCGGCGATGGCGCCGTCAGCGGCGGCGGTGACGACCTGGCGCAGGCTCTTGACACGGATGTCGCCGGCGGCGAAGACGCCCTCGATATTGGTGTGCATGTCAGCGTCGGTCTTGATATAGCCGTGCTCCATGTCCAGCATGCCCTCGAACAGCGCGCTGTTGGGGTTGTAGCCGATGAAGCCGAACAGACCGAACAGACCGTCCTCAGGATCGGCCTCGATGCGGGTCAGCTCGCCGGTTTTGGTGTTCTTGACCGTCATGGCCTGCAGCATATCCTCGCCCTCGACGCTGTCGACGACGGTATCCCACATGAAGGAGATCTTCGGGTTGGCGAAGGCCTTCTCCTGGATGGACTTGGCGGCGCGCAGCTCGTTGCGGCGGTGGATGATGGTGACCTTGCGGGCGAACTTGGTCAGGTACATGGCCTCTTCGACAGCGGAGTCGCCGCCGCCGACCACGTACACCTCGAAGTCCTCAAAGAAAGCAGCGTCGCAGGTGGCGCAGAAGGAAATGCCCTTGCCGACGTAATCGCCCTCGTTCTTGCAGCCGATGGGCTTGGGGAAAGCGCCGGTGGCGATGATGACCGTCTTGGCCTCATAGTCGCCCTTGTAGCCGTGCAGCTTCTTGACCTCGCCCTCCAGCTCGACGCTCTTGATGGTGTCGCTGACACGCTCGGCGCCGAACTTCTTGGCCTGCTCGGTCATTCTGGCGATCAGGGAGGGGCCGGAATCGCCCTCGACGCCGCCGGGGTAGTTCTCGATCTCATCGGTGATGGCGATCTGGCCGCCGTCCTGGCCCTTCTCGATGATCAAGGTGGACAGACGGGAACGACCGGCATACAGACCGGCGGTCAGGCCCGCAGGGCCCGCGCCCAGAACGATGACGTCATACAGTTTGCTCATGGGAAATCGTCCTTTCTTTATTCGAATCAATTGATCTCAGATTCTTGCGGACATCCGCAAAGTCCCGGGGCACGGACCCATGTCCCGCGGCTTCACGGATGTATCCCTCCGGAGGCCGAAGCCTCCGGAGGGCGTGAGTACGATCGTTCTAAGAGGGGATTAGTCCTCGAAGATGGTCTGATCGGAAACCTCGGTGGTCAGGGCCTTCAGGGCCTTGGCGACCAGGGACTTCCTCAGCTTGTACTCTTCCTCGGGCTCCAGGGCGGGGTTGCCCAGGGGGTGAGGAATGGCGATGGTGGGAACGATACGGTTCGCACCAACCGTCATGGAAATAGGCGTGACCGTGCACATGTGGACCACAGGCAGGCCGGCTCTTTCGATCTCTTTAACCATCGTTGCGCCGCAACGTGTGCAGGTTCCTCACGTAGACGTCATAATGACGGCGTCTACTCCCGCAGCGACCAGCTTCTGAGCATACTCAGCAGCGAACTTCTTGGCGGAAGCAACGGCGGTGCCGTTACCGACGGTGGCATAGAACTTGTTGTGCAGCTTGCCGATAACGCCCTCGCGCTCGAACTCGCGCATGACGTCAACAGGCAGGACGCGGTTGGGGTTGGCGTTGGCATAGATGGGGTCGTAGCCGCCGTGGGCAGTTTCCCAGCCCTCGGAGGTCAGGGCGTCCCAACCGCTGATGTCGTACTCGCCGTAGTGGGAAGCGGACGAGGACTCGATGTGGTCGGGGTTGCCGTGAGGCACGATGCCGCCGGAGGTGCACAGGGCGATGGTGGCCTTGCTCAGATCCTTGATGGCGGGGTTGGGAGCGACACGGTCGAAGGACGGCATGGGATACTCGGTGACGAAGGGCTGATCGTTCAGCTTCTTGATCAGCATATCGACGGCACGCTTGGCGCCGCGCTCCTTCTCGAACATGTTGACACGGATGCCCATGTTCATATAGCCTTCCTCGACGGAAGCGCCGATCTTCTCGCCCTTCATGAGCTTCATGGCGAGCTTGGCCATGGTGGGAGCGGCCTGGCGCATGCCGGCAGCGCTGTCGCGGGTGGCGACGATCATGACCTTTTCCTTGTAGTCGGCGCCGGGGTTCTCGGTGTACATACCGGTCAGGACGGGGATGCCCAGCTCCTGGACGGCGATGCAGATGTTGGCGCAGGCGTAGCCGTAACGGCCGGCGTTGAACGCGGGGCCGGCGATGAAGAAGTCAGGCTTGATCTCCTTGACCCAGCCCAGGATCTGCTCCTTGGCTTCCTTCTCGTGCTCGGCGAAATAGGAGTCGCCGCAGACGATGGTGTTGACGATCTCAGCCTCGCCCTTCCAGGCGTTGTTCAGAGCCATGCCGGGGCCGACGAAGCCTTCGCGCAGCTCGGGAGCGACATGAGCCATCTCTTCGCCGCCGATGTTGGCAAAGAACTGGTTGATATAGTGTACAACTTTATAACTCATAGTGGTTTGTCCTCCTCTCTTAATATTTTAATGTTATCTGGCGCTCAGCTTGCCGAAGCCCATTTCGTTGTTGCAGCTCGTCAGGATCTGGATCTCGGCCTCGATGGAGCCGTCCTCGCGCAGGGAGCCCGCGTGGCTGCCGGCGATGACGTCGACATAATCCAGCATACCGATCAGCTTATCCATCTTGGGCAGGACGATGACTTCGTTGGCGTTGCCGCCGGTGACAACGGCGTCGGCCAGCTGGTCGGCGTCGGCGAGGGACTGGGACTTGCCATCCTGGCCGGCGTACTCGTCGGTGACGATGGTGGTCTTGACGCCCTTCTTCTCGATCTTAACGGTGTTCATGATCAGGTCGGTATCGGGGTTGCCGAAGCCTTCCTGGGTGACGATGGCGCCGTCAACGCCCAGCAGCTCGCAGAGCTTGGCAGCCCAGTCGGAGGAGCGCTGCTTGTCGGCCAGGTAGACGTTCTCGTTGGTGATGATGACGCCGACGAAGTTCAGGGTCTTGCCGTGCTGCTTGAACAGCTCGTGAACGACGGGGTTGTTCTCGTGGATATACGTGGGGTTCTTGTCGCAGGCGGACACGCAGTTGCCGGACACGATGCAGCCGTCCATGATCTCGGTGGGCCACAGCATGGTAGACAGGGTGCGCTTGGCGTCGACGCCGTAGACATAGGTGTCATGCAGCAGGCCCTGGGTCTGCAGCATGGCGACGTACACGACTCTGGGCAGATCGGGATACATCTCCATGCCTTCCTTCAGGTTGGGGGTGGAGAAGGTCTCGGTCTCGTCGGGAGTCAGGTTGCGGGCCAGCTCGCCCAGATAGGCGGCGACCTTCAGGCCGGCCATACGGACAGCCTTCTCGTACTCGGGCTTCTTGGCGTTCTCGATGGGCAGAGTGGCGGTGGGGTCGGTAGCCAGCAGGAAATCGGCGGGCTCGCAGACGACGCAGAAGTTGATCGTCTTGGAGAACGGGGTGTAATCGGCGCCGGGGCCGCTCATGTCGATCAGGCCCTCCTGGAAGCCGACGATCTTACCGGCCGTGACGACCGCCATGTCCTTCAGGCAGTAGGTCTTGCCGGAGCCGACAGCCTCGACCTTGCTGACCATGCCCGGGAAAATACCGCCGGGGCCCTCGACCTTCACGCGGGGCTCGATGACATCCTTGACCGGGGTGATGCGGACGCTCTCACCGGGTCTGGCTACGTCGAAGTGCACATCCTTGATGTTTTCGTCTTCAAGGACCAGTGCCTTCACGGCAGCTTCATCAACATAAAGCACGCCGTTCTCGATCTTCGACTCAGAGCCAATGACGATGTCCTTGATGTGGAAATAGCCCAGCTCAAGAGTTTTCAAGATACATTCCTCCTAATCACTATAATTTTGTATTTCAACATACATTGAAAAACCGTGGTTTACCGCAGGCCTGTCATGGCCGACTCGATGGCGCCGGTGATCAGAAAATAATCGATCATCTGAAAATCCGCCAGAATCTCCTCCGTCAGGATCTTCTGACGCTGACGGTACCGCTCGAACTTGCCGCTGGTGGCCACCGTGATGGCGTTCTCGATCAGCGCCACGGAGTCGTCGTCCAGCCGGCCGATGTCGGCGGAGATCATGATGCTTTTGTACGGGGTCTCGTTGGGCTTGACGCTGCCGCTGAGCGGATGGGTCAGCAGCCGGTGGCCCTTGTGGATCTTGTCCCGGACGAAATAAAGCAGATCGTCGAAGGAGCATTCCCTGTAGAACACGCAGTATTTCATGCCGTACTCATCCCGCACACGGGGATTGTTCGTTACGATGATAAAATCCAATGGTGTTAACCGCCTTTTTCGTCCGCGCTGGGCGCGGGTAATAAAAAAGTAAGCGGCTCGGTGCTTCCCTCAGATCAGACGGCGGACGCACTGAAAAGCACGGCCGTGCCAGTCTTGTCTCCGTTCGTTGGCCTGAGAGATTCCGGCTTCGTCACATCAGCCGTTGCTCCTTTGGCGCATAAGCAGCGATCGCTTACAGCTCTTCAGAGTACGGTCATCACCCGGTCCTTTTGCCTGAAAGTTTGGGGCGGCGGCGACTGACACGCGCGCCCTTGCCTCTTCGGCGGCCCTTGGGGCTCTCTCCCGGATGCTTCATCCCGTAAGTATTGACTTTTGGGCAGACTGCGACACTCTCACAGTTACGCTTATATTTTATCACATCGCAGGGATTTGTAAAGAGCAATTTCGACCCGGAAAGTAAATTTTTCTGGTGATTCGGCCGTCATTTCCGTCATTTCGCGCCTTTTATCGATTATGTTGATAACAGATCATATTATTTTCGATTCGTATAGCTGCGCGTATATTTTGCTCTTCCCGGCACATTTTAATGCGCGGACGCGCTCCGGCGGACGTTTTTCCCGGCCTTCGACAAAAAGTCTTGAAAAATCGGCCGGGCCGTGCTATCATGGTCTCACGTCCCGAAAAGGACGCAGCACACGGGCGTAGATGGGTGCTGGTGTACCCCCCGGTCTTCAAAACCGGTGATAGGGGTTAGTAGCTTCTTAGGTGGGTTCGATTCCCACGTACGCCCGCCAGAGAAAAAGCCCCGCCGAACGGCGGGGCTTTTTCAGTGTACAGTTGACAGTTGACAATTGCCCTCTGCCGCCGATATCATTGCCTTTTCCCCCGAGCTGTGGTAAAATATCTTATCTGTTCCCGTCCGCAACCGCCTGTTTTATATAAAGGAGTGTCCTATGGCGCAAAAGCTGACAAAACGGCTGGACCGGTTCTTTCTGGCCTTTCTGCTGATCAACCCGTTTCTCGACGTGCTGAGCGGCGTTTACATCAAGGTCCTGGAGACCATCACCGAGAAAAACTTCGACACCATCGCGCTGCCCGTGACGCCGAGTTTGGTGATCCGCATGGGGGTGCTGATGCTGTTCGCGCTGTCGGCGCTGATCGCCTTTGACCGGCGGGCGATCCTGACGGCGATCCCCGTGGCGGTGGCCTGGGCGCTGTCGGTGATCGGCGAGATCTTGTTCTTCTACTCCTTCAACCTCTACGGCGACGTGCAGTACATCGCGCGCTTCGCCTATAATCTGGCCGTGGTGCTGATCTACATGGCCGTCTTCCGCCGGCTGGGGCTGCCCCGGGAGGAGCTGCTGCGGCGTATGGAGGACGTGCTGTGCTTCTCCCTGCTGCTGCTGAGCGCGACGATCGTCGTGTCCTACATCTTCGGGCTGGGCTACACCACCTACGCCGACCGCTACGGCTACCGCGGCACCCGCGGGTTCTTCTACTCCGGCAACGACGTCACGGCCGTGCTGATGGCGGGGCTGCCCGTGGTGCTGTGCGCGTTCATGCAGCTGAGAGACGGCGTCAGGACCTTCAACTACTGGAAATACGCCCTGAGCGCCGGTCTGACGGCCATCTGCCTGATGCTGATCGGCACCAAGACGGCGTTCATCGCCGACATCGCCACCGTGGGCGTGATGGCGCTGTGCGCGCTGTGGCGTCTGATCGCCAAAAGGGACGGATGGCTGCTCCGGCGGCTGGGCGTGGTGTTCGCCGTCATGGCGGCGGTGTTCCTGCTGATCGCGCTGATCTCCTCCGAGTCGATCTTCTCGGAGATCAGGACGTCCTTCGAGAGCTCCGGCGTCACCTGGGAGCGCGAGGGCGCAGCCACGGCGCTGCTGTCCGGACGGCAGAACAAGCTCAGGCGCGCCTACCGGATGTTCCGGGAGGGCGGGCTGTACACGCTGCTGTTCGGCGTGGGCCGCGGCACCCAGACGGCCATCATCGAGATGGACGTGTTCGAGGTCATCATCTATTACGGCCTGTTCGGCGCGCTGTGCATGCTGTGGCTGTACCTCAAGCTGGGGCTGGAGTACGTGGTGCGGTTCTTCAAAAACCTCCGCGGGCTGCAGACCGATCTGACGCCCGTGGCCTGCCTCGTGGCCCTGGGCCTCTGCGCCGGGTACCTGATCATCGCCGGGCACATCCTGTTCAGCGTCACGTCCGGGTTCTATTTCTCCTACCTGCTCCTCTACGGCAAGGCCGTCTACGCCAAGGGCCCCGAGGAGATGCGGATTTTCTGAGCGATACGTCAAAAACCGCTCCGCCGTCAGGCGGAGCGGTTTTTTCGTGAAGGGCGAATTGACAATTGACAGTTGACAATTGCGGTGCCTGCGGCGCATTGGATACCGCCGCTGCGCGGCGGTGGAAAGGCTCCCTCTCCGAGGGAGCTGTCTGCGAAGCAGACTGAGGGAGTTGCCCCGGGATGCACGCACTGGCCGTCGCCGTGATGTGCGCCGACCGGTGCGGAACGGTGTGGGCGCCGTTCCCTACGAAGACCACCATCCGGGGCCGTGATCTGCGCCGACCGATTATGGCGAGCACAGCTCGCCGCTACAACCATATAACGCGGCCGTGATCATGGGCCGATGTGGTCATCGGCCCCTACGACAGGTGAAGGGGCCGTGATGTGCGCCGACCAGTGCGGAACGGTGTGGGCACCGTTCCCTACGAAGGCCACGATCCGGACGCATGATCTGCGCTGACCGGTTATGGCGGCCGCAGGCCGCCACTCTTTTGGGGACGGTCTGCTTCGAGAGGGCCCGGAGCACGATCAATGTGGTTTGATCCCTTCGTTGATCACGGCGGTGACCTCGGTGCCGCGGGCGTCAATGACTCTCGCGCGGACCTCTCCGTGTATCCACGTGTTCTTAAACTCCAACTCAACGCCGTTTTCAATATTCCGTTTCGACAGCCCCCGCGCCACGGTGTAACTCCCGTCTTTGCTTAACCATTTGATCTCGTATTCGTACGGCTGCTGTCCGCCGGTGACGGTGATCGTGTATTTGGAAGCGTCATATGTCCCGACATTTGTCGTCCAGTAGGTTTCCACCTCCCGGATCGAGACTTCCAGGCGGTTGACCTTGACGGTGACGGTCTGGCTGTAAACTTCGCTGAGGCCCTGGTCGGAGACGACGCAGCGGTACTTGCCCTCCTGCGTGCCCTCGACGCGCACGGCGCTTCCGGTTTTGAAGTTGCCCCATGTCCCGGAGCTCTCATTCCAGACCTGCCACTGATACGAGATCGCACCCTTTCCGCCCGCGGCCTCGATCGTCAGATACGTGCCGTCCGTTTCCGTGTCGATCAGCACGATGGGATCCGGCTGTTTGGTGATCATCAGCACGCTGTCCACGACGGCGACGTCCGAGGTGACTTTGTTGTACGTGCGATCCGTCACAATTACGGTATAGTTACCGGGGACGGCCGCCCTGTAGGTGCGCCCCGTCGCGTTGAGGATGTAGATGCCGTTGCGGCACCACTGGTACTCATAAGGCGTATCGCCGCCCGCCGCCGTGACCGAGAGCGTCACGCTGCCGTTGAGCAGCGTGATCGTGTCGTCCTGTGGCTGTGAGGAGATCGACAGCTTCGGCCAGACCGTGAACGAAGCGGTGTCCACATGTCCGCCGGCGCTGTCCTTCACGCGGACGAACCAGGTGCCTGTGAGCGTGATGTCCAGCTTGCCGGTGGACTGGGTCCTGTACAGCGAGCTGCCCCGGTAGAACTCGTAGGTATACGGCGGTTTGCCGCCCAGTGCCTCGACGACGGCGGTGAAGACGCCGGTGCTCGTCCGGAGCGCGCCGTCCTGCGGCTGCCGCGTGATCCTCAGCGCCGTCCGGGTGTCGGTCACGTCGATATAGGAGCTGGTGGTCGAGTGCCCCTTTGCGTCGGTGACGACGCAGTAATAGGGCTGGTATCTCCCCGATGCTTGTGTTGCCACGTAGGTGCTGGCCGTCGCGCCTTCAATGGGATTGTCCTCGTTGCCGGAGTACCACTGATAGTGATACGGCGGGGAGCAGCACTCCGCGTTCACGCTGATCGTCACGCCGTTGTTGCTGTAGTCGATCACGCGGTTCTCCGGCGTACAGGTCGTCGTGATCCGGGGACGATAGTCCACAAAGGCATGGCTGGACTCCGTCTTCTTGCCGTAAGTGTCCGTCGCCACGCAGTAATACGTACGCGGCGCGCGATCCGTCGTGTAGGAAGTGCTTGTGCCGTAGTCGGTCTTGACCAGCGTTGTGACGGGGGTGGGGCCGGTCTCGTCGACCTCGTACCACTCCAGCGTCAGATAATCATACGCGCCCGTCGCTCTGGCATACAGCCAGCAGGTGCTGCCATACTCGAAGGTGCCGCCCCGCGGTTGATTCGTGAATGCCGGCGGATCCGGCTCAAGGATCGTCATCGTCGCGGTTTTCGAGATAACGGAGCCGCTCTCGTTGGACACGACGCAGCGGTACTGCGCGCCGTTTATGTCATAGTCCGCGTAGACGATGTATTCCGGTTCGATGCATCCGGGGCTGCCTTCGTCAAACCAAGTGTCGCTGTCGGGATAACGGCACTGCCACTGATATTGAAGATCCGTGCCGGAAACGTCGACGCGGAACGCGGCCGTTTCGCCCGAATTGACGATGATGCTCTTCGGCTAGGTGATGATGACAGGCGCAGACGGATACTGCGCGCACAGGGGTCTCAGCGTCCCCTTCTCCAGCAGGAAGACCTTGACCGAGGCCGCTCCCGGAGCGGACAGATCAAGGCTCAGGCCCGCCTTCTTCTCCGTGCCCGCCGGGCCTTCGACGGTATCGCCGTCCAGCAGGCGGCCGTTTGCGGCGTAGACCCCCGCCGCCACGATGCAGGGCTGCTCCGCCGTGTAGGTGACGGTCAGCTTGCCGTCTCCCTTCGCCACGTTCACCAGGGAATAGGCCGCGGCGGCGCTCGTCGCCAGACCGCCCGCAAGCAGGACCGCAAGCAGCAAAAGCAGCAGCCCGGTCGTGATTCGTTTCATAAGCTCACCTTGATCCTTTCTCTTTTTATACGTCAGAAATCTATTTTATCGGCAAACAAAAACGCACCGACCCGGTGAGGCGTCCCGCGCCCCTCCGACCGATGCGCTGTGTTTTTTCCATGCCGAAAAAAGGGTATCATTACCCTGATCCGTTCCGGCTGCGGCGATATTACTCATTTTTGCGGATTTGTCGATCGCTTTCATGGGCTTTCCCTCCGGCCGGACGGCGCGTCCGGCTGCGGCAGGCCGACGTCTTTTACTATATCGTCATATTTTGCGGTTTCGCCCGCAGGGCAGGAGCAAAACGGCTTGGAAATAATAACATCTGTGCTGTTATTATACCATAACGAGCCGACGGATTCAAATTTTCCGCACCGTTCCGCGGAACATATGACCGGGTATGCACGACCCTTGTAGGGGAGGGGCTCTGTCCCCTCCCGCCGCCTCGATCGTTCATCGATGTTCCGGGCAGGGGTGGAACTGTACAGTGAAGTAAGATAGTAAACAGGTGTGAAGGGAGATGGTATACAGTTCTAATGAGTTCCTCAGATTTCATGAGTTTGAAGATGCGCTCCACGCCAATAATGCGCTTCAGGGCTGGAAGGAAAAGTATAATTTCACCCGTCCTCATGAAGCGCTCGGTATGAAAACACCGGGTGCTGTTTATGTGCCGAGCTCCCGTCAATTCCCTGCCAGGATCCGGCCCTGGGAATATGATGGACGGTTTCATGTGATCAAAGTCAATAACTGGGGTTATGTTCGCTTTGATCGCTTTCAGGTTTACCTGAGTGAGACCATGATCAACGAACATGTGGAGTTTCGTCCCAGCCCGGACGGTTCTTCTTTCTGGGTTTGTTTCAGAAACTTCAAAATTGCGGAATACAGTGTGGAGGATGGCAAGCTCCTCAATCGTTCCATTTCCAGGCTTTGAATGTGTATACCATGTACCTTCACTGCTGTATACCATGTTTCTCTTGACACGCAGGTCGCCCCTACGATGTCCGGTGTCCGGGGCCATGTGCATCCCGGGGCAACTCCCTCAGTCTGCTTCGCAGACAGCTCCCTCGGAGAGGGCGCCTTTCCCACGCCGCGCAGCGGCGGTATCCAATGCGCCGCAGGCACCACAATTGTCAATTCTATCTTCCCTGTCCATTGTCAATTCGCCCTTCGCTGTCCACTGTACACTGAAAAAAGCCGCCCCGGAGGGCGGCTTTTTTTGATTGTGAAGCTTACAGGATGACGGTGCCTTCGCACTCGCCGGTGATGCCGGCGGCGTTGGCTTCGTCGGTATCGATATGGACGCGGGTGGCGTAGTTGCTGCTGACGCGGCAGATGACGTCGCCGAAGACCAGCTTGCGGCCGCCGTAGTTCGTCTCGATGGAGATGATCTGCTTGTCCTTGACGCCGAGCTTCTCAGCGTCCTCGGGGGTGGCGTGCAGGTGGCGCTGGGCGGCGATGACGCCCTCGGTCAGCTCGACCTCGCCGCAGGGGCCGACGAGCTTGCAGGAGCCGGAGCCGGCGATGTCGCCGCTCTCACGGACGGGGGCGTTGACGCCGATGCTGCGGGCGTCGGTCAGAGACAGCTCGACCTGAGAGGCCTTGCGCTCGGGGCCCAGGACGGACACGGCGGGGAAGGACTTCTTGCTGCCGATGACCTGGACGCGCTCTTCGCAGGCGAACTGGCCCGGCTGGCTCAGCGCCTTCTTCGGGGTCAGCTGATAGCCCTTGCCGAACAGAATGTCCACGTGCTCTCTCGTCAGATGGACGTGACGGGCCGAGGTCTCAACGATTACTTTATCCATGATGCATTCCTCCAAAAAGGTAAGATTTTCAGCATTGCTTCTATCAATCTACCACATTCGGTGCATATTTGCAAGTTTTACTTGATCAGCGCGATGCTCTTGAGGATGGGGGCCAGGGTGTTGGCGACGGTGCTCATCATCTTGATGAAGATGTCGAGAGCCACGCCCACGACGTCCTTGCGGGTGTCGCCGATGGTGTCGCCGGTGACGGCGGCCTTATGGGCAGGCGTACCCTTGCCCTCGCCGGGGATGTTCTCGCCCTCGATGTACTTCTTGGCGTTGTCGAAGGCGCCGCCGGAGTTGCCCATGAAGATGGCGCGGGGGATCGCGACGATCGTCGCGCCCACCAGGATGCCGCCGACGAACTGGACGCCGAACAGCAGGCCGCCCACCACGGGGATCAGCAGGGCCAGGACGGACGGGACGACCATCTTGCGGATGGCCTCCTGCGCGGCCAGGCGGATCATCTTGTTGTAGTCGGGACGGACGGTGCCCTCCAGCACACCGGGGATGCTCATCATCTTGTCTCCCTCGTCAGCCATGATCTTGGCGGAGTCGATGGTGTTGTCGGTGAGCATGGCGCAGAAGTACTCCACCAGCGCGCCGCCGAGGATGCCGCCGGCGACGACGAAGAAGGAGGCGAAGTTCAGGCTCAGCTCCGTGCCGATCTCGGTGTAGTTGCCCACATAGGCGACGATCAGCGAGACAGTGGCGAAGGCCGCGGAGCCGATGGCGAAGCCCTTGCCGATGGCGGCGGTGGTGTTGCCGACGGCGTCGAGCTTATCGGTGATCTTGCGGACCTCGGGGTCAAGGTGGCAGGACTCGGCCAGACCGCCGGCGTTGTCGGCGATGGGGCCGAAGGCGTCGATGGAGACCGTGGCGCCGACGAAGGCCAGCATGCCCAGCGCGGAGATGGCGATGCCGTAGGTGCCGCAGACCTTGCCGGAGATCAGCAGGGAGACGGCGATCAGCAGCACGGGCAGCAGGCAGGAGCGGGAGCCGATGGCGTCGCCCTTGGTGACGACGAAGGCCTCGCCCTCGTCGCAGATCTCGGCCAGCGTGCGCGTGGGCTTATAATCGGTAGAGGTGTAATACTCGGTGATGACGCCGATGGCGACGCCGGAGACGATGCCCATGACGGCGGAGACCCAGGGAGAGGCCCAGCCCAGCAGGAAGTCGTCGTACAGGCTGCCGGCAGCGGCCAGCGGGCCAAAGATCTTATAGGATGCGAAGCCGCCCAGGACGACGGTGATGCCGGCGGAGATCCAGGTGGACAGGTCCAGCTCGCGGGACGGGTTGTCGCCCATCTTCTTGACGTTGGCCAGGCCCAGGCCGATCAGGCAGCCGATGAGGCCGCAGGCAGCCAGGATCAGCGGGAAGGTGGTGGTGGCGGAGAAGGTGGCGTCGGTGATCTCGGCGCGGTGACCATGGGTCTGGTACAGCGTGACGGCGATCATGATGGACGCGGACATGGTGGCGACGAAGCTCTCCAGCAGGTCGGAGCAGTTGCCGGCGATGTCGTTGACGTTGTCGCCGATGAAGTCGGCGATGGTGTTGGGCACGCGGCTGTCGTCCTCAGGCAGGTCGTGGCGGATCTTGCCCAGGATGTCGGAGGAGATGTCGGCCGCCTTGGTGTAGTTGCCGCCGGCGACGCGGTTGAACATGGCGACGATGGAGCAGCCCAGGGAGTACGTGGAAACGCGCATGACCGTGGGGTTGCAGGCCAGACCGCTCAGCGGGATCAGACCCGTGCTGACGGAGGTGTGATCGACGCCCTTCTGGATGATGAGGATCAGGATCAGGCCCAGCATACCGAAGGCCTGAACGGCCAGACCGGAGATGCTGCCGCCGCACAGCGCGACCTTGACGGTCTCGCCGATGGACAGGGACTCACGGGCCTTGTTGGCCGTGCGGACGTTGGCGTAGGTGGCGCTCTTCATGCCGAGGACACATACGGCGCTGCTCATGGCGCCGCCCAGCAGGAAGGACAGACCCGACGTCTTCTCGACGAACAGGGTGAAGATGACCGCGACCACCGCCAGCACCGCGACGATGCTGCGGTATTCGGTCTTCATAAAGGTGTTTGCGCCCGAACGGATGATGCCGGCCATATCGGCCATCTCCTCCGTGCCCTCTTTCATCTGCCGGATCCTCTTGAAATTGAAGAAGATGTAGCAGAGGGCCAGGACGATCAGGAACAGAATCGCGTACCAGACTGTCATGAAAAACCCTCCAGTTGTATATGATTCGGCGGAAGCCCAAACTCCCGACCATAAATCATTTTAATATATGTTCGTCTTGCAATAAAATATGCGTTTTGACGATTTTTCGCTTTATATCGGCAAAGAACATGGGGAAATCCAATAAATGCAATTTGCGATCCGAATAGAAGCCGCGGCGAACCATTATGTTTTTCAATATTCGCGGGCTTGTGCGGCTGCGCGGGATGGTGTAGAATAGCGGTAAGTATTTTTGAAAGGATTGCCATATGGATCGATTCAGTATGACCCGGTGCGAGATCGACCTCGACCGGTTTGAGGAAAATATCGAGACTGTCAAGGCGCTGGCGGGCGACGCCGTACCCATGGCGGTGATCAAGGCCAACGCCTACGGCCACGGGGCGGCGGTGCTGATGCGGAAGCTGTTCACGAAGGGCATCCGCTATTTCGGCGTGGCCAACATCGGCGAGGCCATGGAGCTGCGCCGCACGTTCCACCGGGGCGGCATCCTGGTGCTGGGGTACACGCCGCCGCACCTGATGCACTACGCCGCCGACTACGACGTGGCGCTGACGGTGTTCACCATCGAGCAGGCGCGGACGCTGGAGAGCCAGGGCGCGCCCGTCAAGGTGCACATCGCGCTGAACACGGGCCTCAACCGTCTGGGCTTCCAGCCCTGTGAGCAGACCGTGGAGGAGGTCGTCGAGATCTCGAAAATGGAGAACGTCCGGATCGAGGGCATCTTCACTCATTTCGCCAAGGGCTCCCACGGCAGCGACGAGCGGCAGGCCGCTCTGTTCAGAAAAATGACGGACGAGATGGAGGCCCGGGGCGTGGAGCTGGGCTTCAAGCACGCCAGCGACGGCATCGCGCTGACGAAGTACGGGTCCTTCGGTCTCAACATGGTGCGCCCCGGCGCGCTGTTTTACGGCTACGGCCCCGGCGTCAAGCCCATCATGAGCATCAGGAGCCAGATCATCCACGTCCACAGCGTCCCCGCCGGGCAGGGCGTCAGCTACGGCCTCACCGACGCCGTGGGCTATGACCGCGTGGTGGCGACGCTGCCCTACGGCTACTCCGACGGCGTGCCCATGGGGCTGAGCCACGGGCAGGGCTACGTGACCATCCGCGGGAAGAAGGCGCCTTACGTGGGCGTGCTGTGCATGGACATGTGCATGGTGGACGTCACCGACATCCCCGAGGCCGCCGTGGGCGACCCCGTGACCGTCATCGGCGACGGCGACAGCGAAATGACCTTCGACGAGGCCGCCGCCAGATGCGGCGTCAACGTCAATTCCCTGGTCAGCGGCATCGCCAGAAGAGTCCCCAGAGTCTACCTCGAGCACGGCGAAGAGGTCATGTTCACGGATTATCTGTTCTGAGGCGGGCGAGGAAGACGTCCTGGCTCCCTCTCCGAGGGAGCAGTCAAACGGCAGAGCCGTTTGACTGAGGGAGTTGCGGCGGGATGATCGCAGTGACGGGGCGGCTCCAAGCCCGGGGCAACTCCTTCCGTCACGCTCCGCGTGCCACCTCCCTATTCCGCGCGAAAGGCTCAGCCGCAGGCTGA
>SVKN01000031.1 GCA_015068445.1 Oscillospiraceae bacterium
CCGGGGGACGATCCTGTCGGAGCAGCCCTTCACCCGGTTCATCCAGGCGTTTTTCCAGTCCGTCACCACCCGCACGGCGGGCTTCGACCATCTGGCCCAGGGCAGCCTGACCTCGCCCTCCCTGGCCCTCAGCGATATCCTGATGATCATCGGCGGCTCGCCCGGGTCCGTGGCCGGCGGCGTCAAGACGACCACGGCGGCCATCATCGCCATGTCGGCCTTCAATTCCTTCCGCGGCCGCCCCAGCGTCACGGCCTTCGGCCGCACGATCCCGCGCAAGACCATCGCGGAGGCCACGTCCCTGTTCTTCCTGGCCGGTGCCAGCGCGGTCCTTGGGGCCTTCGTGCTGTCCATCAGCGACGGCATTTCCTTTGAAGTATCGTTTTACGAGTGCATCTCGGCCATCGCCACCGTGGGTCTCAGCTGCGGGATCACGCCGACGCTCGGTCTGTTTTCCAAGAGCTTTCTCATCGTTCTCATGTTCCTCGGCCGCGTGGGCATCGTCACGGTCGGCTCGGCGCTGTTCCTGCGCTCCTGGCCCGACGAGAGCATCCGCCTGCCCGAGGGCAGCGTATTGATCGGATAGGAGGATCGTCATGAAATCATTCGTAGTCATCGGCCTCGGCCGCTTCGGCACCTCGGTGGCGCTGGAGCTGGCGTCCCTGGGCAACGAGGTCGTCGTCATCGACCGCAATGAAGAACGCATCAATGCCATCGCCGACGATGTCACCCACGCTCTCGTGGCCGACATCCGGGACGAAAACGTCCTGCGCCGCGCCGGCGTCGCCGAGTGCGACTGCGCCATCGTCGCATTCGCCAGCAACCTGCAGGAGAACATCCTCGTCACGCTGCTGCTGAAGGAGCTGGGCGTGCCCCATGTGGTCGCCAAGGCCAGCAACGCCATGCACGTGCGCGTGCTGCAGAAGGTGGGGGCCGACCAGATCGTCTTCCCCGAAAGCGACATGGGCGTCCGCATGGCCCGGAGCCTGTCCTCCGACGCCGTGCTGGATTACGTCGATCTGGACGAGGAATACAAGATCGCCGAGATCAAGTGCCCAGTGGGCTGGCAGAACAGGCCGCTGCGCGACCTGGACCTCCGGGCGAAGCACAACATCAACGTCCTGCTGATCAAGAGCGGCGGAACGGGCAAGCGCGTCATCCCGGACGCCAATACTGTCCTGCGCCCCGGCGACGCCGTCGTCGTGCTGGGCGGGGAGAAGGCCATCGAGGAGATCAGCGACGATGAATAAGATCACCAGCCGGGAGAACCCCCTGGTCAAGCAGGTGGCCGCCCTGGACAAGGACGCCGCGCTGCGGCGGGAGCTGGGGCTGTTTGTCTGCGAGAGCCCCGTGCTGCTGCGGGAGGCCGCCGCCTGCGGCGCGCCCATCGACAAGGTCTTCGCCCTGGACCCGGACGCGCTGAACGACGTGACGCTTGACGGCGCCGCGCTGTATCAGGTCAATGAGTCCGTCATGGAGAAGCTCAGCGGCCTCAAAACGCCGCCGGGCGTGCTGTTCACCTGCCGCATGGCGGGCAAGGGCGTCTTCCGGCCCGGTAGGGTGCTGGCCGTGGAGGACCTGGCCGACCCCGGCAACCTCGGCACCGTGATCCGCACGGCCGAGGCGTTCTCCATGGACACCGTGGCGCTGGTGGGCCGCTGCGCCGACGTGTACGCACCCAAGGTCGTCCGCGCCACCATGGGCTCGATCCTGCGGGTCAACCTGTGCTTTATGACGCTGGAGGAGCTGGCGCAGGCCTGCTCGGACAGTGATCTGCCGCTCTACGCCGCTGCGTTGACGGACAAGGCCGTCTCCATCGGCGACGTCGATCTGTCCCGGGCCGCCGTGCTCATCGGCAACGAGGCCCGGGGCCTCAGCCAGGCAGCCCTTGACATTTGCGGCAAACATGTTATTATACCAATTACTGGCATACAGTCTCTGAACGCCGCCGTCGCCGCGTCGGTGTTCATGTACGAAATGGCGAAAAAGAGTTGAGGCGGTGCCCGATATGAAGGAATACAGCGTCTGGCTGCTGCTGAGACCGCATCTGAGCAGACAGCAGAAGGTCCGGCTCATGGAAGCGCTGGGCGGCGCCGGGGGCGTCTTTGAGGCGGACGAAAGCCGCCTGCGGGAGGTCATCCCGACGCTGAGCGCCGAGGCGCTTCGCTCCCTGGGGGACCGCGATCTGTCCCGGGCGCAGGAGCTCTGCCGCCGGATGGACCGCCTGGGCGGCTCCGTTGTCGATTACAACGATTACGATTATCCCCCGCTGCTGCGCCAGATCGCCGATCCGCCGCTGGCGCTGTTCGTCCGCGGGGAGCTGCCGCGCCTGACGGACCGCATCGCGTTCGGCATCGTCGGCCAGCGCCGCGCCACCGTGGGCGGGCGCAAGACCGCGGCGGAGATCGCCTACGGGCTGTCGAAGAACAGCGTCATCGTCGTCTCCGGCATGGCCGCCGGCATCGACGGCGCGGCCCACAAGGGCGCGCTGGACGGCGGCAGCCCAACCATCGCCGTCTTCGGCACCGCCATCGACAAGTGCTACCCCGCGGAGCACGCCTCCCTCATGCGCCGCATCATCGAAAACGGCGCCGTGGTGTCGGAATATCCGCCCGGCTTCCAGACCTATCAGGGGAGCTTCGTCCAGCGCAACCGCATCATCAGCGGCATGTCCCGGGGCGTCCTCGTGGTGGAGGCCCGGCAGAAGAGCGGCTCCCTGATCACGGCCCAGCGGGCGCTGGAGCAGAACCGCGACGTCTTCGCCGTGCCCGGTCCCGCGGACGCGGAGGACCACATGGGCACCAACCGCCTGATCAAGGACGGCGCGGCCGTGGCCGTCTCCGCCCGGGACATCCTCGAGGTCTACGCCACATCCGTGACGCCCGTGAATACGGCGTCCGTTCAGCGATGCGCGCCGGAGTCGCCTCCCAAAGAGGAGAAACAGCCCGCACCCGCGCCGAAGCAGACGGGACCTGCCGCCGGGGACGACACCGAGAGCGCCATTCTCAAGGCCGTGGGGAAGATCGCCCACGCCGACGAGATCGCTGAACGCACGGGCATCCCCACGGGCGAGCTGATGGCAAGGCTGACCATGATGGAGATCAAGGGTCTGCTGGCCCGCCGCCCGGGCAATTATTTTGAAGTCAAGAACCGAAGGTAACGGAGGACAAACCATATATGTCGAAACTGCTCATCGTGGAATCGCCCGCCAAGGCGAAGACCATCACGAAATACCTGGGCCCCGGCTACACGGTCGAGGCGTCCATGGGCCATCTGCGCGACCTGCCCAAGAAGGAGCTGGGCGTCGACGTGGACAACCGCTTTGAGCCCACCTATGTGCCCATCGAGGGCAAGGACAAGCTGATCACGACCCTCAAGAAGGCCGCCGACAAGGCCGACGAGGTCTTTCTGGCCACCGACCCGGACCGCGAGGGCGAGGCCATTTCCTGGCACCTCAAGGAGCTGCTGGGCCTGCAGGACGCCAAGACGAAGCGCGTCACCTTCAACGAGATCACCCAGAAGGCCGTCACCGAGGCCGTTCAGAACCCCCGGGACCTCGATATGAACCTCGTGGACGCGCAGCAGGCGCGCCGTATCCTGGACCGCATCGTGGGCTACAAGCTGTCGCCGTTCCTGTGGCGCAAGGTGCGCACGGGCCTGTCCGCGGGCCGCGTCCAGTCCGCCGTCACCCGCATCGTCGTGGACCGCGAGCGCGAGATCCGCGCCTTTGTCCCCAAGGAATACTGGAGCATCGAGGCGACGCTGGAGAAGGACGAAAAGCAGTTCGTCGCCTCCTTCGTCGGCGACCGCGCGGGCAAGGTGGAGCTGGGCAGCCAGGAGGATACGGAAAAGATCCTCGCCGCCATCGATGGCAAGCCCTTCACCGTCACTGCCGTCAAGCTCAGCAAGAAAAAGCGCGCCCCCGCCCCTCCCTTCACCACCTCCACCCTCCAGCAGGAGGCGTCACGCAAGCTGGGCATGACCGCCCGGCGCACCATGTCCGTGGCGCAGGAACTGTATGAGGGCGTCGATCTGGGCTCCGGAGCCACCGGTCTGATCACCTACATGCGCACGGACTCCCTGCGCATCTCCGAGCAGGCCCTCCAGCAGGCCCGCGATTTCATCGGCGAGAAGTACGGCGCCGCCTATCGGCCCGCCAAGGCCCGCGTCTTCAAGACGAAGAAGGGCGCCCAGGACGCCCACGAGGCCATCCGTCCCTCGGATCCCTCGCTGGAGCCCGAGGCCATCCGCCGCTATCTCACGCAGGATCAGTACCGCCTGTACCGGCTGATCTGGTCCCGCTTCATCGCCTGCCAGATGGCGGACGCCATTCTGAACACCACCGCCGTGGACATCGACAACAGCGGCTATCTTTTCCACACCACGGGCCAGACCGTCGATTTCCAGGGCTTCATGGTCCTCTATCTGGAGAGCCGCGACGACAGCGCGGATGATGAGGACTCCCGTCCGCTGCCCGTGCTGGAGCCCGGTGACGTGCCGAAGCACGTCAGGACCGAGCCCAAGCAGCACTTCACCCAGCCGCCTCCCCGCTACACGGAGGCCTCGCTGATCAAGGCCATGGAGGAAAAGGGCATCGGCCGCCCCAGCACCTACGCCCCCACGATCTCCGTCATCCTCGACCGCGAATACGTGGCCAAGGACGGCCGTGCCCTGCGCCCCACGAACCTGGGCGAGGCAGTCACGGATCTGATGATCGACAAGTTCAGCGACATCGTCGATCTCAAGTTCACGGCCCAGATGGAGGACACTCTGGACGAGGTGGAGAACGGCAAGATCGACTACCGCGACATCCTCGGCAAGTATTACGACACGTTCTCCAAAGAGCTGGCCCAGGCCGAGATCGACCTGGACAAGAAGCGCATCAAGGTCAAGGACGAGGAGACCGACATCGTCTGCGAGCTGTGCGGCCGCAAGATGGTCGTCAAGCACGGCCGCTTCGGCAAGTTCCTGGCCTGCCCCGGCTATCCGGAGTGCAAGAACACGAAGCCCATGGCTCAGGACACCGGCTATCCCTGCCCGGTCTGCGGCGCGAAGCTGCTGAAAAAGAAGTCCAAGAGCGGCTATTACTACTACGGCTGTGAGCACAACCCCGAGTGCGCCTTCATGACCTGGGACACGCCCACCAAGAAGACCTGCCCCAAGTGCGGCGGCTTCATCTATAAGCATTACACCAAGCTGGAGCGCAAGAACCTCTGCCACGTCCCCGGCTGCGGATACGAGGAGGCTGTAGCCGAGCGCCGGGGCCGCAGGCCCAAGGCCGCCGAGGTGGCCGACATCGCCGTGGAGCAGGCCGACACCCTGACGGCTCCCGCGGAGGAAAAGCCAAAGAAGACGCGGAAGACCGCCGCCAAAACGACGGGAGCGAAGAAGACGGCCACAAAGAAGCCCGCGGCGAAGAAAACGACGGCCGCCAAGAAGCCCGCCGCCAAAAAGACGACTTCGAGAAAGAAGAAGACCGATGAAGAATAAGGTCAAAGTCATCGGCGCGGGCCTTGCCGGCTGCGAGGCCGCGTGGCAGCTGGCCATCCGGGGCGTCGAAGTGGAGCTTCACGAGATGAAGCCCCGGGAGAAGTCCCCGGCCCACAGCAGGGATTACTATGCCGAGCTCGTCTGCTCCAACTCCCTGCGCGGCGCCAGCCTGACGAACGCCCCGGGCCTGCTCAAGGAGGAGATGCGCCGCTGCGGCTCGCTGATCATGGAGAGCGCCTGCGCCAACCGGACGCCCGCCGGCGGCGCCATGGCCGTGGACCGCGACGGTTTTTCCGAGTATATCACCGAAAAGATCAGAAGCCACCCCGCTGTCACGCTGATCGAGGGCCGCGTGGACGCGGTGCCCGAGGGCCCCGTCATCGTCGCCACGGGCCCGCTGACCGACGGGAAGCTGTTCGAGGATATCGGCAGGCTGCTGGGCGACGAGCTGACGCTCCATTTTTACGACGCCGCCGCGCCCATCGTCTCCTTCGCCTCCATCGACATGGACAAGGCGTTCTTCGCCTCACGCTACGGCAAGGGCGACGACGATTACATCAACTGCCCCATGGACCGGGAGCAGTATCTGGCCTTCTGGAACGCCCTGCGTACGGCGGAGGAGGCCCCGGTGAAGGGCTTCGAGGACAAGGCCGTGTTCGAGGGCTGCATGCCCGTGGAGGTCATGGCCAGGCGGGGCGAGGACACCCTGCGCTTCGGCCCCATGAAGCCCAAGGGCATCACCGATCCCCGCACCGGCGAGGAGCCCTACGCCGTGGTGCAGCTCCGCGCCGACAATAAGGACGGGACGATGTACAACGTGGTGGGCTTCCAGACGCACCTGAAGTTCCCGGAGCAGAAGCGCGTGTTCGCCATGATCCCGGGGCTGGAGCATCTGGAGATCCTGCGCTACGGCGTCATGCACCGCAACAGCTTCATCTCCTCGCCCGGCCGGCTGGACCGGTTCTACCGCGTCATCGGGCGCGAGGAGCTCATGTTCGCCGGGCAGATGACCGGCGTGGAGGGCTATGTGGAGTCGGCGGCCTCCGGCATGTGCTGCGGGATCAACATGGCCCGCATGATGCTGGGCAAGCCTCTCATCGATTTCCCCACGTCCACGGCCCTGGGCGCGCTGGGCGGCCACGTCAGCCGCTACGCGGGCCCCAATTTCCAGCCGATGAACATCAATTTCGGACTCATCGATCTGCTCCCCGAGCGCGTCAAGGGCGGCAAGCAGGCCCGCAATCAGGCCGTGGCCGACCGGGCGCTGTCCGTGCTGGAGCAGTATCTCGACCTTGTGAGGGAGGATGTAAAATGAAGATCATCATCGACGTCATGGGCAGCGACAACGGAGCCGACGCCCTCGTCACCGGCGCCGTTCGTGCCATCCGCGAGTGGAGCGACATCGAGGTCGTCCTCTGCGGCGATCAGACGGAGATCAACGCCGTTCTGGCCCGGGAGGGCGCGCAGAACGACCCGTGCCTCACCGTCGTCCACACCACCGAGGTCATCGACATGCACGACAGTCCCAGCCTCGCCTTCCGCCGCAAGAAGGATTCGTCCATGTCCGTGGCCCTCAACCTGCTGGCAAGCGGCGAGGGCGACGCGGCGCTGTCCGCCGGCAACACCGGCGCGTGGCTGGCCGGGTCCACCTTCGTCGTCAAGCGCATCAAGGGCATCCGCCGTCCGGCGCTGGCCCCCGCGCTGCCCACGAAGAGCGGCAAGGCCATCCTCATCGACTGCGGCGCCAACGTCGTGTGCACCGAGGACGATCTGCTCCAGTTCGCCGTCATGGGCTCCTGCTACGCCCAGAAGATGCTGGGCATCCAAAATCCCCGTGTCGGCCTGATCAACAACGGCGCCGAGGACACCAAGGGCACGCCCATGGTCATCGAGGCTTACAAGCTCCTCAAGGCGGCGGGCGAGCGCGGCGAGATCAACTTCGTCGGCAACATCGAGGGCCGCGATATCGCCCTGGGCGCCGCGGACGTCCTGGTCACCGACGGCTTCACGGGCAACGTGGTGCTCAAGACCTATGAAGGCCTGGGCCTCTACCTCGTCAGCATCCTCAAGGGCATCTTCAAGAAGAACCTCTTCACCAAGCTGGCCGCGCTGATGGTCAGCGGCGGGCTCAAGGACCTCAAGAAGACCATGGACTACAAGGAGGTGGGCGGCGCGCCGCTGCTGGGCATCTCCAAGCCCGTGATCAAGGCCCACGGCTCCAGCGACCCGGAGGCCGCCAAGAGCGCCATCCGTCAGGCCAGGCTCTTCGTGGAGGGTGGCTTCGTGCAGGAGATCGAGGCCCGCGCCGCCGCCATGCAGACCCGGCGGAAGACGGGCGAAGAGGCGGAAAAATAAGAGTTTTGTAAATTGTCAACTTTCCTGTTTACAACGGCGAAAACCTTTGCTATAATCCGTAACTGTAAAAGGCAAACGTTTTCACGCAATGTGAAGGAGGAATAGATACTTATGGTATTTGAAAAGCTGTGCCCGATCATCGCCGAGCAGTTCGGCGTTGACGAATCCGAGATCGATCTGGAGACCAGCTTCGTGGACGACCTCAACGCCACGTCCATCGACATTGTCGACCTGATGCTGGCCGTCGAGTCCACCTTTGATATGGACGAGATCGAGGAGTCCGATCTGGAGAACGTCAAGACCGTGGGCGACGTGGTCAACTACATCACATCGAAGATCTGAGGAACGAGCGGGGCCGGGACGATCCCGGCCCCCTTTTTATTGTTAACGAAAGGAGAGAAACCATGCCCGAAGAGATCATGGGGTATCGCTTCAAGGACCCGTCGCTGCTCCACAACGCCCTGTGCCACAGCTCCTACGCCAACGAGCACCGCGGCCGCGGCGAGCACAGCAACGAGCGGCTGGAGTTCCTCGGCGACGCCGTACTGGGCGTCATCAGCGCCGAGTACATCTACGGCAGGTTCACCGAGCTCCCCGAGGGGGAGATGACGAAGCTGCGCGCGTCCATCGTCTGCGAGCAGTCGCTGTATGAGTTCGCCTGCCAGATCGGGCTGGGCGAGCTGCTGCTGCTGGGCCGCGGCGAGATAAATGGCGGAGGAAACAAGCGCCCGTCGGTGCTGGCCGACGCGGTGGAGGCTGTTTTGGCGGCCATTTACCTCGACGGCGGCATGGACGCCGCCAAGGGCTTCATCCTGGACTTCATCAAAGCGAAGGCCGAGGTCATGGCCCGCAGCCATACGCTGGTGGACTACAAGACCACCCTGCAGGAGATCGTCCAGAAGAACCATCAGGAGACGCTGTCCTACAAGGTCAAATCCGAAAGCGGCCCCGACCACGACAAGCTGTTCGTCATCGAGGTCTATATCAACTCCAATCCTATCGCCGAGGGGCAGGGGAAGAGCAAAAAGCAGGCCGAGCAGGCAGCCGCCCGCGCGGCGCTGGAGCTGATGGGCGAGCAATGAAGCGCTCGATCCTCCCCATCTTCATCCCCCATCTGGGCTGCCCGCATCAGTGCGTCTTCTGCAATCAGCGCCACATCAGCTGGGAGCGTCAGCCCGAGCCGGAGGAGCTCCCCGCGCTGATTGAGGCGGGCCTGCCTCACGCCGACCGGCCGCAGATCGCCTTCTACGGCGGCAGCTTCACGGCCATCGAGCGGTCCCTGATGACGGAATACCTGCAGGCCGCGTACCCCTACGTGGAGGACGGCCGCGCCGATTCCATCCGCGTCTCCACCCGCCCCGACGCCATCGACGACGAGATCATGGCGATCCTGCATCGGTACGGCGTCCGGACCGTGGAACTGGGCGCGCAGTCCATGGATGACGAGGTCCTGCGACGCTCCGGCCGGGGCCACGAGGCCTTCGACACCGCCCGCGCCGCCGCCATGCTCAGGGACGCGGGCTTCGAGGTGATCCTGCAGATGATGCCCGGCCTTCCGGGCAGCTCCGAACGGTCCGATCAGGAGACGGCGCTGGCCTTCTGCGCGCTGGAGCCGGACGCCGTGCGCATCTATCCCACGGTGGTCATCGAGGACACGCCGCTCTGCGGGCAGTACCGATGCGGCGCGTACTCGCCGCTGACGCTCGAGGAGGCCGTGGACCGCAGCGCGCGGTACGTCGAGTTGTTCGACCGCTGCCGCATCCCTGTCGTCCGCATCGGTCTCAACCCCTCCGAGACGCTGGCCGAAACCGTCGTCGCCGGGCCCTATCACCCCGCCCTGGGCGAGATGGTCTACAGCCGCCGCTTCCTGAACGACATGCTCCCCCTCGTCCCGAAGGACCGCCCCTATGAGCTGATCGTCCCCCCGCGGATGCTCTCCCTGGCCATCGGTCAGAAAAGAGTCAACCTGGAGCGATTCCGCGAGGTCTCCGCCCTCCGCGCTATCCGCGCCGAGGCAGACTGCGAAACACCGTATATCCGCAAGCTGTAAAGAAAGAGCGCCGACTTGTCGGCGCTCTTTTTACCATGCTCTTTCACCGCAGGAACGCCAGGATCTCCCGCTGGCTCGTCTCCAGCGCGGCCAGGCAGGCACTGCGGTCGTCGCGGAAGTTGCGGTACATCAGGCCGATCAGCGGGATCGCCCGGTAGAGCCAGGCGTTCTTCTCCCGCAGGGGCATGACGCCCAGCAGGTGCCCGGCACCGGGGCAGACCAGCTTCCGTGCCTGCTTTCCAGCCGCCGCCATGCGCTCGTGCAGGACCTCGACGGAATACGACGACGGCCACGCCTCGTCTCGGTCGCCGCAGACCAGCAGCAGCTCCGCCCCCGCCTCCTCGGGGCGCAGGCAGGCGCTCATGCTCTCCGGCAGGCGGTAGGCGTCCCGGTAGGACAGCCACATCCCCATGACGCGCCGCCCGGTCTCCGGGTCGGTGTAATACCGCGACGCCTTGTACCGCCCCAGCTCCAGCGGGACGAAGGGCACGTCGCGCCCGTCCGCGGTGACGACGGAATGGCCGCTCATGCGCTTCTTGTCGACGCTGCCCTCGAAGGGCACGTGCGTGGGGGAGACGAGCACGACCTTGTCGAAGCAGCGGTACCGGCACGCGGCCGTCAGGGCAAAGACGCTGCCCATGCTCATGCCGTAGATCGCCTTGCGGGCGTATCCCAGCCGGTCGAGCAGCGCGGCGGCCGGCTCAAACAGCTCCAGCGGCACCCGGTCCGGCCCCGCGGGCAGTCCCTCCGCGCCGAACAGCGAGACGGCGAGCCCCGCGATCCCGTGATGCGCGAAGGCCTCCGCGATCTTTCGCCCTGGCAGCAGCGACTGCTCGCCGCCCATGACGACGATCACCGCCCGGTCGCCGCGCTCCTCCGGCTCCGCCAGATGGCCGCAGAACCCGTCCCGGCGCACCGTATAATCCGCATACCGCATCCGATCCCTCCCGAGTTAGCGATTTCTAACGCCAGTATAGCCGAACATGATGCTCTCGTCAAGAGCGCAAAAGGCCGTGCGCCCGGAGGGACGCACGGCCTTTTATGGGGATAGAGAGGGTAGTGAATGACTTAGAAATCGACCTCAGTGTCGTAGTAGCAGCACTTCAGCAGCTTTTCCATCTCCTCGACGCTGGGCTGGCGGGGATTGGAGCCGGTGCAGGCGTCGGCGATGGCGTTGACGGCGATGTCATGGACGCGCTCCAGGAACACGTTCTCCGGCACGAAGCCCTGCTCGCAGGGATAGCTGTCGGCGCCGTAATGCTTGATGCAGTGGGGGATGTTCAGATCGTCGTTCATCTTGCGCAGGAAAGCGATCAGCGCGGCGACCTTCTCGTCGTCGGAGGCGTTCTTGTCGCAGATGCCCATGTAATCGACGATGACGCCGTAGCGCTTCTTGGCGGTCTCATCCTTGGCGTTGAAGGCGATGACCTTGGGCAGGTACATGGCGTTGGCCGCGCCGTGGATGATGTGCGCGCCGTGATCGGCGAAGATGGCGCCGGTCTTGTGGGCCATGGAGTGGACGATGCCCAGCAGGGCGTTGGAGAAGGCCATACCGGCCAGGCACTGGGCGGTGTGCATCCTGTCGCGTGCTTCCATATCGCCGTTATAGGACTTGACCAGATCGTGCTGGATCATCTCGATGGCGTGGATAGCCAGAGGATCGGTGTAGTCGCAGTTGGCGGTGGAGACGTAGGCTTCCACGGCGTGGGTCATGGCGTCCATACCGGTGTGGGCGACCAGCTTCTTGGGCATGGTCTCGGCCAGGTCGGGATCGACGATGGCGACGTCGGGGGTGATCTCGAAGTCGGCGATGGGGTACTTGATGCCCTTCTGATAGTCGGTGATGATGGAGAAGGCGGTCACCTCAGTGGCGGTGCCGGAGGTGGAGGAAACGGCGCAGAAATGGGCCTTGGTGCGCAGCTTGGGCAGGCCGAAGACCTTGCACATATCCTCGAAGGTGGTCTCGGGATACTCATACTTGATCCACATGGCCTTGGCGGCGTCGATGGGGGAGCCGCCGCCCATGGCGACGATCCAGTCGGGCTGGAAGCGGCTCATGGCCTCCGCGCCCTTCATCACGGTCTCGACGGAGGGATCGGATTCGATGCCCTCGAACAGCTCGACCTCCATGCCGGCCTCTTCCAGATACGCCTTCGCACGATCCAGGAAGCCGAACCGCTTCATGGAGCCGCCGCCGACGCAGATCATCGCGCGCTTGCCTTCAAAAGTCTTCAGAGCTTCCAAAGCGCCCTTGCCGTGATACAGGTCGCGGGGCAGAGTAAAACGTGCCATAATAATATATCCTCCTTGGAATATTCATTTCCCGCGGGGTTCCTCCCGCGAATCTGTTAAAATTATAACGCCTTGATATTTCTTTGTCAATAGAAAAGTGAAAAAATTAACACATTGTTTTTCCGCATGGCGCCATGTGCGTCCGGCATGTATACAGGGCAATAAACGGGACAGGGGAGGAGATCGCGTTTGACTTTGCGGAGGGATGGGCGTATAGTGGAGGCAGAACGATCGGAGGAGGGAACGACGATGAAGAAAAGCCTGCTCTGCGCGCTGTTTTTGTGCGCGCTTCTGACATTCACGGTCAGCGCGGAGGAGCTGCCCCGGCTCAGCGCGCCGGAGGACCTCGCCTGGGGCGTATTTACGACGGATACCTGGACGGCAGACGGCAGCGTGACGTATCGGGAGACGGCGGTGCCCGGCGCTGCGACCTGCACCCTGGGCGAAACGACCCAGAACCGACTCCTTTTCACCTATTACCGCGTGGCGGAGGACGGCGCCGATCTGCCTGTGGCGAGAACCACGCATACGCTTCATGAATCGGCGCTGCACAAGGGCTTCCGCCAGAGCGATGTGGAGTTCCTGCGCCGCAGCCTCCCCAGCGGCGATTATTACTTCACCGCGACGGCGAAGGGCGACAGCGTCAGCTACCGCGACAGCGAGCCCGCCGTTTCGCCCGTCTGGCATTACGAGCGGCCGGAAGCGCAGCTGACAGCGCCGGAGGCTCCCGTCTGGCAGGAAGCGGATGACCCCTCGACGCAGTACGCGGCGTCCTTCGCAGCGGATGAAACGAATGCCTTCGGCTATGAAATGCAGTTCTTTTTCACGGCGGAGAAGGACGGCGAGCTGAAACGCGTCGGCGGCACCACCTGGTGGAATACGGCGAGAAAGCTCAGCGAGCTTTCCCGCAGCACCGTCGACCGCAACGACCCCGGCTGGTACAGCGCCTGCGTCCGCATCCTCAGTGCTGACGTCATGCAGTTCAGGACCAGCGAGCTTTCGCCCCTCAGCGAGCCGATCTTCCTGTCCGCCTCCGACGAGGCGCTGGACGCGATCCTGGAGTCGCTGGACGGATCGTCCGGCTCGGACGAGCTGCAGGCGGCCATCGACAAGGTGCGTCAGCTGGAACTGGCCGATCTGGCGGACACCATGGCCGCGGATCAGGAGGACACCGAGGCCGTCGCCAAGCTGGAAAAGCTGGCGGAGCTGGCCGATATTGAGACGAAGATCGACGTGACGCCCGACATGGCGGACCGCTTCGACGAAGCGGAGGTTTCGATGGCCGGCGCGGCGCTGAACGTCGATCCCGGCCAGAGCGTCACGCTCACCGTGGACGCGCCGGGGGAGGAACTGGTGGCTTCCGCGATGCTCAAAAACGCCATCCGGTTCGGCATGACGCTGACCGACGGCACAGGCGCCGACCTGACCCCGACGGGCGGGTATCTCCGCGTCCCGGCCAAGCTGACGCTGCCCGTGCCCGACGGAGTCAATCCCGACTTCCTCGTGGTGATCCACCATCACGCGGACGGCCGGAACGAGGAGCTGTTCCCCTACGTCCATGAAAAGGACGGCAGGTGGTACGCCACCTTCGTCGTCACGTCCTTCAGCGACTTCACCCTCGCCGAGAAGTGCCAATACAAGGCCGTTGGCACCGGCGACGGCGTGGAGGTCACGCTGACCTTCACCGGAGAGGATGTCACGGCGCTCTGTGCCGCCTACGACGGCAGCGGCCGCCTGCTGGCCGCCGAATCGGTCGACGCTATGGGCGAGGAGCAGACCGTTACCCTGTCCTGCACGGCCAGGGACGTCCGCACCGTCAAGGTCTTCGCCCTGGACGGCGAGGGCCGCCCCCTGACCGAGCGCGTGGCGCTGCCCATGGGACCGCAGCCGGGGGTTCGGCCATGAAGAACGGGAAACGCCCCGATCCCGGCGTGATCCACCCGATCCCCGGGTATGAAAACGAGATCTACGTGAAGCCGACGCTCACGAACCCCAATATCATCGTCGGCGACTTCACCTACATCGCCGATTCCGACTTTGAGTCCCATGTGACGCACTTCTACCCCTGGAGCCGGGACCGGCTGATCATCGGTCGGTTCTGCCAGATCGCGGCGGGCGTGGAGTTCGTCATGAACGACGCCAACCACCAGATGAATGCCGTCACCACGTTCCCGTTCTACACGCTGGAGGGCTGGGAGATGGACGCGCCGGCCGCGGCGGACATGCCCTTCAAGGGTGACACGGTCGTCGGCTGCGACGTATGGATCGGCCAGAATGCTGTCATCCTCCCGGGCGTCCACATCGGCGACGGCGCGATCATCGGCGCCAGCAGCGTCGTGGGTTCGGACGTCGAGCCGTACACGATCGTGGCCGGGAACCCGGCGAGACCGATCCGCCGCCGCTTCGACGACGAGCTGACGGAGCTTCTGCTGGCGTTCCGCTGGTGGGACAAAAGCGTCGAGGAGATCAACGGCCTGATCCCGCTGCTGACGAGCGGCGATCTGGAAACGGTCAAAAAAGAACTGAAAGAGCGCATATAACAAAATCCTGAGGCGTCAGCCTCAGGATTTTGTTATTCTTCTTTCTTCGTCCGCACCTTGAAAAAGTGGCCCGCGCCGTCCTCGAAGAGCAGCTCGTCCGGCTCTTCCTCCTCGTGACCCGGCAGGGGGAGCGCCCGGCGGCGCTCCAGCTCCTTCCGCACGAAACGGCGCACCAGCGCGCCCAGCACGGGCAGCAGCGCCAGACACAGCGTCAGGTGCTTGTACTGGCCGTAATCCTCCCACGTCACGCTGAGAATACCGTCCAGGATCACCAGGAACAGCGCGCCCAGCAGCAGCCACGGGATCGTCTTTCTGTTGAGGATCTTCTTAAGCGGCAGGTCGGGGAAGATGGCCTTGGCCGCCGCCGTGAAGCCGGCCGCCAGCGCGGCGACGGGCGCCGCGACGCTCCAGAGGCCCGACAGCAGGAAGCCGCCCAGCCACGTGACGCCGGAGCCCAGCAGCCACAGGGGCAGGATCACGACCATGCGCACGCCGAGAGGCAGGGCCAGGATCGTCTCCCTGAGCTTCGCCCGGGCGCGGGGACGCTTTTTCATCTCGTCCGCGTCTTCGTCTCCGTCGTCGCCGTCAAGATCGGGCGCGGGGGCGATCACGTGCGTCGTGGCCACGGGGCTTGTCCCCGGCCCCACGCCGCTGCCGTCCTCCAGCAGCTCGGTAGGTGAATCCACGGCGTTCGACACGGCCAGCCCCGCCGCCGTGAACACGGCGAGCGTCGTGGTGACCGCCTTCTTGCCCATATCGGACTTCTTGTCCTCAGACATCGCACCGCCCCCTTTCTGAGGCCATTATATCCAAACCGGCCGGATTCGTCAATATTTCCTTAATAAATCGCAGAATGTTTACAGTTCGAGCGACACGTCGTACCGGCCGTCGATGAGCAGGACGTCCATGCCGTGTGCCCGCGCCCGCGCCAGCATCTTCGCGTTGTCCGCGATCAGACTTTCCATGGTGCAGTCGGAGTCGTCCAGCCGCTGTTCGATGACGCTTGCATAGGCCCGGATGTCGTCAAAGTGCTGCCGGATGTACCCTTCTGTCATGACGAGGCAGACGCATCGGATCTGCGCCAGATAGTCGGGCGCGAGCTCCTCCGCCCAGTCGAAGGGGATGTAGCACCCCTCGATGATGAGGTCCTGCCCGTTTTCCACCGCCGTTTTGACGATCTCGCGCACGATGGGCCACAGATACGACGTCAGCGCATCGTCGTCGCTCATGGGCGTCAGATCGGTGTGACCGCTGCGGATCAGCCCCATTTTCAGATGATCGATGGACAGGTACGGATACCCGTACCGCTCCAGCAGCCGCTGGGCCAGCAGCGTCTTGCCCGTGTGCGACGCCCCCGTGATCAGAATGACCATGATGCTCCCTCCGTCGGTAAAAAGGCGGCCCCGACGGGACCGCCTTTTTTGAAATCAAATCGTCAGATCGTTCGCTTTACTTGATGGGCTGCGGCTTGACACCTTTGGGGATCGGGCAGATGTAACCGTCGGGGCCGACAGCTTCCTTGTGCTCGGCCTTCGCGGCGGCCAGCAGCTCGGGATCCGTCATCAGGTCGATGACCGTGGCGGCCATGACCTCGCCGGCGTACAGCATGTTCTTCTTCGCCTGAGAGCTCTTGCCCTGAGAGACGATCTGCCAGCTGTGGCCGGGAGTGTTGGCGGCCCAGGTGGCGGTGTTGATCTGCGCGGTCGGGCAGACCCAGCTGACGTCGCCGACGTCCGTGGAGCCGCCCTGGCCGATGCCGGAGGGATAATAGGGCATGATGAAGTCGTTGATGGGCTGACCCATATGCTCGCGGATGAACTTGACCACGTCGGCGCCGCCGGCCTTGTTCTTGCCGGCCAGATCCTGCTCGGCGGGAGCGGTGGCTTTGTACTCCTCGGCCAGCTTTAGCTCCTCCTCGGTGTAGACCGGGCGGGGCACTGCCTGGAGGTTCTTGTAGAGGTTGTATTCCAGAACGGTGTTGTTGACGACGTTGGAGCAGGCCTTGATGAACTCATACTCCATGGTGGTGTGCGTCATCAGCGCGGCGCCCTTGGCGATGTCGATGACCCACTCATAGATCTCCTGGGCCTGAGCGTTCTTCGGGGCGCGGCAGAGATACAGGACCTCGGCCACGGGCTGAACGACGTTGGGGGACAGGCCGCCGGTGTTGGTGATGGCATAATGGACGCGGGCTTCGGGGATGATGTGCTCACGCAGGAACTGAACGCCCACGTTCAGCAGCTCCACGGCGTCCAGCGCGGAACGGCCGTTGTAGGGATCGCCGGCAGCATGGGCGGCGACGCCGTTAAACTTGAACTTGACCTGGATGTTGGCCAGAGAGCTGTTGTTGCTGACGGCGTTGACGGAGCCGGGATGCCAGGTGATGGCGGCGTCGAGGCAGTCAAAGACGCCCTCGCGGGCCATGAAGGCCTTGCCGGAGCCGCCCTCTTCACCGGGGCAGCCATAGTAGATGACCGTGCCGGAGGCGCCGGTCTCTTCCAGATACTGCTTGACGGCGATGGCGGCCGCGATGGAGCCGACACCCAGCAGGTTGTGGCCGCAGCCGTGGCCCGGGCAGCCCTCGTGGTACCATTCCTTGTGGGTGACGCCCGCGGTCTGGCTCAGACCGAACAGGGAGTCATACTCGCCCAGCAGGCCGATGACGGGCTTGCCGCTGCCGAAGGTGCCGGAGAAGGCGGTCTCGACGTCGCCGATGCCTTTCTCGACCTTGAAGCCCTCGGACTCCAGCAGGTTGCACAGCACGTCCATGGACTTGTACTCGGTGAAGGCGGTCTCGGCATACTCCCAGACAGCGTCGCTGGCGGCGAACAGCTTGTCGGCCTTTGCGTTAATGCATTCAACGATCTTTTCAATGCTCATGCGCGTTTACCATCCTTTACAAATAAAAATAATAATTCTTGTGGAAAAGTGCCAAAACAGCGCGGCGCGAACGCGCACGGCTGTTCAAAACACATAAATTATACCACAAGACGGCAGGCCCGTAAAGAGTATTCGGCCGCGATATTTTTCTGTTGACATTTGCCCCATGATTAAAGTATAATATATGGGCACAAGCGAGATCGGGGTGTAGCTCAGCTGGCAGAGCGCTTGGTTCGGGACCAAGAGGCCGTGCGTTCAAGTCGCATCACTCCGACCACATAAAAACGGCACCCTTTGGGTGCCTTTTTTATGTGGTCGGACACCGTTGGAATTCAATAGATTTGCGGCAAATGAATTGCCGCAAATCGGTACGCCGGACTGCCGGCGCGGCGCAGAAGCGCCGTTATGAAGGTAAAACAATTTGATTCAGTCATCAAATGCCGTTTTTTTCAAAATGACGCAAATAGCTTTCTATTTGCGTCATTTTGTCATATAATGAGGATGAACCGTTTTGTGAGAACGATCAGTGTCCGGCTGTAGGATGAAGACTGCGCGATGCTGGATGAAATGCTGTCCGCCATGGGACAGACGAAGCAGACCTTTTACGAGACTTATACGAAGACGGCGCTGCGCCTGCGCAGGATCCCTTTTATCATTGCAGCGCCGCAGAATGGCAAGGTCATCTCCAAAACCGTGAACGGGCCGGAGGAGATGGGGAGAATGAGTGATTTCCAGTTCACTGTGAAGATCAATAAAGCGGCTGACAGCGGGATAAAGGAGTGACAATATGCTTTCTGCGCTGGGGCAGTTATCGTGGAATCTGGTGCTGACGGGTCTGGCGACGGCGGCGGTGCTGGGGGCGACGAGCTATTATTTCATCCTGCTGGCGCGGATGGCGGAGCGGTACATGCGGGCCAGAGAGAAGCGCGAGGCGAAGGAAGCGGAGCTGCGGAGCCTCGGCGCGGTGCTGCAGCGCCATCGGACGGACGGCAGCATGGACGAAGTGTTCGTCGCGGAGAAGCTGGGCGTCAGCAAAAAAGACGTCCGCCGATGGGAGCGCGGCGCCGACGATCCCGGCTTCGACAACCTCAAGGCGCTGGCGAAGCTCTACGGCACCACCGCCCAGGACCTGTTGTACGAATCGAGACAAGAATAAAGCGGCACACTGCTGTGTGCCGCTTTGTTGCATTATGCCTTTATTTATGCGCTTCCGCGTACTCGATGCAGGCCTGACGGACCCAGTTGAAGCGGTCGTCGTTGATGTCGTTGGGGACGGTGCAGTCGGCGCCGATGATGACGCCCGTCTGCCCGACGTTGTCCAGGATGTCCCAGGTGGCCTTTTTCACCTGGCTGGGCGTGCCGCGGTAGACGATGCCGTCCTGCTTGAAGCCGCCGATGACGCACTTGCCGCCGAAGAGCTTCTTGGCCTCGGCCATGGTGGTGCCCTCGGCGTTGACGGCCACGGAATAGGCGGCGGCGTCATAGTTGGTGTACAGCGTCAGATCGTTGCCGTGGCCGTGATAGCCGCAGATGTGCAGGATGTTGACGTTGCGGATCTTGTTCGCCTCGTTCAGCACGTAGATCTCCGAGGGAGCCACGTATTTCTGGTGGAACTCACGGGAGAAGAAATTGGCCTGGTTGGCGCAGCTGAAATAAATGCCGTCGATGCCGCATTCGGTCATTAGCACGCGGTTCAGCTCCGCGATGCCCTCGCTGAAGCGCATCAGGCAGTCGCCCACGGCGGCCGGGTCCTCCTCCATCAGCTGACGCATCAGCGGCTCCTTTGCGCCCGCCACCGGGAAGGCGGAGGTCAGCGCGTTGCGGATGACCCAGGCGGCGGAGAAGCCCGTGGCGTAAATGGGCGCGTCCACGTCCTTGTAGATCTCCACGACGCGGCGGGTCAGCTCCACCTGCTTCTGAAAATAAGCGTCATCGGGGCTCATGGGCTTGATCTTTTTCAGATCGGAGGCGTGATAAACGAAAGACGTGTCCATGGGCATCATCATCAGCGTGTCGTTCATGACCTTGGCCACATCGGGGACGAATGTCTCCAGGGCGGGCTTGTGTCCGGCGATGTTGCGCTCGAAGGCGTCGGCGTTGGTCACGCCCATGTTCCAGTCGGGAAACGCGGTGAAATGGTGGAAAAATGCGACGGGCACGCGGTCCACAGGCTCACAGGCCAGGACCTTCAGGATGCGTTCACGATTGGTCATTTTCGTTCTCCCTTCCATACACTGTTGTAATAATTGTCGAACTCATACTATTATCAGTATAGTATGGCGCACCGGCTGCGTCAAGAGCAAGAAAAAACCTCCCGGACGGGAGGTTTTGACGTATGACGTCACGCCCAGGGGTTTTCGCTCTTGGGCTTGCGGATGTCGGGCAGCAGGCCGCTGTGCTCCCAGAGGCACCACTGGCCGTCGCCCTTTTGGCGCAAGGTGACGGGGCGGGGGCTGTCCGCGCCGCCGGAGTGCAGGTAGAGGGTGGCGTAGCCCTCGTTCTGATAGGAATAGGGATTCTCCTCGACCGTCACGGTGAAGGGCTGATCGGGCGTGTAGTCGTTTCCGGGGACGGCGCCCTTGAAATAGGAGAAGGGGACGTAGTGCTTGCCGCGCAGACGGTCGCGCAGGAACTGGACCTCCATCACCGAAAGCGGCCTCGGCCCGCGCAGGGCGTTCAGCATCTCCACGCCTACGGCCTCGTCGGCCGCGGCGGCGCACAGAGCGCAGACGGTCAGCGCGGCCGTCTTGAAGGGGGTGGACAGGTCGCCCTCGGGCAGCGCCGTCAGCTGGGCGGCGCTCTCCGGCAGCGCGGTGAAGGAGAACGTGTTGTCGGGCTTCTGAGGTTCACTCTGTTTCAGCTTGTCAAAAATGCTCATGGCGCGGCCTCCTTTATTATATATGTGTGGGGATACGGACGATCAGCGCCTGCGGCGGCCGCGGTACTGGCGGCTGCGGCGTCTGCGGCCCCGGCGAGCCACGGCGGCGATGAGGATGACGACCAGCACCGTCAGCACCAGCAGGCCGATGACGACCTTGAACAGCGTGGAGCTGAAGATGCTGACGATGGTATCGACGATATACAGCCAGGTGGAGCGCTTGATGGACGCGGCGGCCACCAGATCGACGGTGTCGTATTCATGCCCGTTGTAGTAGTACGTCACGGTGCCCAGCACGTCGCCCTTCTCCACGGGGGCCTTGACGTCCGGCTGGACGCGGCAGTCCATGACGACGTCCTTCGTGTCGAAATCCACGGGCAGCAGCGCAGTGACGCCCCGGGCGGGGATCAGCGTGACGGCGTCCGCGTCGCGGCCCAGCGCCACCTCGGCCTCCGCCACGGGATCGGCGGCGGTTGCCAGCGGCTGGACGGAGAAGCCCTTTTTGGCGTAGTCCAGCAGCTTGATCGTTTCGGTGAAGCTGCCCATGGTGCCGTCCTCCAGCTTGCTGGCGCCCAGCACGACCGTGATATAGGTCAAGTCGCCGCTGCGCACGCCGCTGACGAGGCACAGGCCCGCGGGCGTGGTGGAGCCGGTCTTGATGCCGATGGCACCCTCGTAATAGTAATCGCGGCTGCGCCAGCGGGAGATCAGATGGTTGGTGGAGGAGATGGTCTGCTGGTCGCGCATGTTGGTGGCGGCCAGCTGCGTGCGGTCGATCATGACGATCTCGGCAAAAGTTTCGTTTCTCATAGCGTATTCAGCTATTTTCAGAAGGTCCCTTGCTGTGGTATAATGGTTATCGTCATGGAGACCGTGGGGATTGGAGAAGTGCGTATTGGTGCACCCCAGCTCCTGCGCCTTCTTGTTCATCAGCTCCACGAACGCGGAGACCGAGCCGGAGACATGCTCCGCCAGCGCGTTGGCGGCGTCGTTGCCCGAGGAGACAAGCAGATATTTCAGCATGTCCATGAAGGCCATCTTCTCGCCTTCCTTGAGCATGATGGAGCTGCCCTGATCCGCCAGGCCGTCCAGCGCGGACTTGGACACGGTGATCACGTCGTAGGGCTCGCAGTTTTCCAGCGCCAGGATGGCGGTCATGATCTTCGTGGTGGAGGCGGGGTAGAGCTGCGTATCGGCGTTCAGCTCGTAGATGATACTGCCCGTGGTCACCTCGCCGACGATGGCGCCCTTGGCGTCGATGTGCGGGGCCTCCAGCGCCCGGGCGCCGGGCGCCAGCCAGACCAGCGCCAGAAGCACGGTCAGGCAGAGGGATAAGGATTTCTTCAGCACGTTGTTACCTCCGCTTCTGTCACGACTTGCATGATTTCTTTTATCTAATAAAAGTCTATCAAAAAAACACGGCCTTTTCAATCCCATTGATCAATAATTTGCTTTTTCTTAAAAAGGAGGAGAACATGAGAATACTTGTGGTCGACGACGAAAAGCTGCTCGTCAAGGGCATCACCTTCAATCTGGAAAACGACGGCTATGAGGTCGACGGCGCCTACGACGGCCAGCAGGCCCTGGAGCTGTTCGCCAAAAACAGCTACGATCTGATCATCCTCGATCTGATGCTGCCGATCTACGACGGGCTCTCGGTCTGCCGCAAGATCCGTGAGACCAGCGACGTGCCCGTCATCATGCTGACGGCCAAAGGCGAGGGCTCGGACAAGCTGCTGGGCTTCGAGTACGGGGCCGACGACTATATGACGAAGCCCTTCGACATCCTGGAGCTCAAGGCGCGCATGAAGGTCATCCTCAAGCGCAGCGCACGCCAGAAGAGCGGCGGCAGCAGCGACAGCATCCTCACGGCCCGGGACCTGCGGGTGGATCTGATCCGCCGCACAGTGCGCGTGCGCGACCAGAGCCCGGAGCTGACGGCCAAGGAGTTCGACCTGTTCGTCATGCTGATGAAGAATCCCGGGCAGGTGTTCTCCCGCGACCAGCTGCTGGAGCAGGTGTGGGGCTACGGCTACCCCGGCGATATCCGCACCGTCGACGTGCACATCCGCCGCATCCGTGAAAAGATCGAGCGCGACGACGCCAATCCCGAGTATATCATGACCAAGTGGGGCATCGGCTATTATTTCAAGGAATCTGAACAGTAAACGCTTCGCCCGGCGCGCCGGGGAGGGGGTGAGCCTATGGCGGGACGGGAACGCAGCGTCAAGCTGCGCATGGTGAGCAGTCTCCGCTTCAAGATCTTCATCGCATTTATCCTGCTGGCCTTCGTGCTGCTGCTGGTGTTCAACACCTATCCCGTCAGCATGATCCGCCGCCAGCTGCTGCAGGCCCGGGAGGCCGAGATGCGCTCGGGCTTTGCCACGCTGTCCGCGGCGCTGGAGAGCGCCGGTCTGGTAGACTATGAAACGGCCTCCACGGCCGTGTCCATCCTCGATATCGGACGCGACAACCGCGTGCTCGTCACCGACGGCAGCGGCCGGGTGATCTACGACAACCTCAAATCCTCCGACATCATCGGCAAGGCCGTGCTGTTCCCCGAGATCATCGAGGCGCTGTACGGCAGCGACGTGTTTTCGTGCCGCTACGGCGCGGAGGCCTTCGTCTACCGCGTGGCCTGCCCCGTCATGCACGACGGCCGCGTTATCGGCGCCGTGTACGCCTACCGCTACGACGACGAGAGCGCGGGCCTGCTGACGAAGACCCAGACCGATATCGCCCGCATCTCCTTCGCCGTCACGGCCGTTTCGTTTTTCTTCATCCTGCTGTTCACGGGCTCCCTGCGCCGCCGCTTCGACAAGGTGCTGGAGGGCGTCAACCAGATCGGACAGGGGAATTACGACTACCGCATCGACCTGCGCAGCCGCGACGAGCTGGGCCTCATCGCCGGGGAGTTCAACCAGATGAGCGAGCAGCTGACGAAGAACGAGGAGGTCCGCCGCCAGTTCGTCTCCGACGCCTCCCACGAGCTCAAAACGCCGCTGGCCTCCATCAAGCTGCTGGTCGATTCGATCCTGCAGGCCAAGGACATCAGCGTCGGGGAGGTCCGGGAGTTCCTGGGCGACATCAGCGACGAGATCGCCCGCCTGACCCGCATCAGCGAGAGCCTTTTGTATCTCAGCCGCATGGAGAGCGGCGTGTCCGCCGAGGGCGTGTGCGATCTGACCCATACCGTGGTCCGCGCCGCCGAGCTGCTGCAGGCCAACGCCCGCGAGTTCGACGTGACGCTGACATACGACCTGCCCGAGGCGGCCTTCGTCTCCGGCAGCGGCGACATGATCTACCGGGTGGTCTTCAATCTCATGGAGAACGCCATCAAATACAACCGCCCCGGCGGCACTGTGCGCGTTTCGGTGCGGCCCGAGGAGGAAAAAACCGTGCTGCTGGTGGCCGACACCGGCATCGGCATCCGCGAGGAGGAGCTGGAGCGCATCTTCGACCGCTTCTACCGCGTGGACAAGGCTCGCAGCCGCGAGACCCGCGGCACCGGCCTGGGCCTGTCCATCGTCGGCCAGTGCATGGAGGCCGTGGGCGGCCACGTGGAGGTCAGCTCCACCTACGGCGAGGGCACGCTGTTCAGCGCCTGGTTCCTCAACGCCCCCGAGGTGGACGAGACCGGAGAGGAGGACGAGCTGTGAGACGCATCCTTCCTCTGGCGCTGGCCCTCTGTCTGCTGCTGAGCGCCTGCGGCGCCCGCGTTCCGGACGAGGACGACGGCGCCCGCGCCGTCTACTACCTGACCTCCGGCGAGACCGGGCGCAGCCTGGGCTATGAGGTCACGTCCTTCGACGAGACCCGCACCGTGGAGGAGCAGATCCTCGACGTTATCGCCGCCATGCGCGAGCCTCTCAACGAAAACGACGCGTCCCTGCTGGGCGAGGACCTTGCCCTGCGGGAGGTGCAGGTCTTCGGCAGCACCGTGGTCCTCCACTTCGATCAGGGCTACGATCTGCTGCCCACCGTGGACCGCAGCCTGCTGGACGCCGGTCTGACGCTGTCGCTGACGGGTATTGACGGCGTCGGCTACGTGCGCATCGTGGGCGAGAACCTGTCGCCCGCCGAGTTCCACTCCGCCGCATCCTTCGTTCTGGACGACGGCGACCTGCGCCTGAGCAGCTTCGAGGTGGACGTCTATCCCGTTGACCGGGAGACGGGGCTGCTGTTCCCCTACAGTCTGCGCATCGTCACCGAGCGCGACGAGCCCTCGCCCTTCCTGGTGCTGCAGGAGA
>SVKN01000001.1 GCA_015068445.1 Oscillospiraceae bacterium
ACGAGAGCTGGAAAGCGATGGAGCATCCCGGGGATATACACGATCCTCACAAATGTATGGTACACAGGAGCTTACAGGTACAATGTCCATTCAGACAGGAAAGGCTATGAGCAAAGGGCTCCGGAAGACTGGATAACGATAGACGCTCATCATGAGCCTCTTATCGATGCAATAACATTTGATCGGGTTCAGCACAAGCTGGCTCGTAACCGTCGAGGACAACCAGATCGCAACAGTTCACGTCAAACCAAGAATGTCCATATCTTCGCGGGATTGCTGCGGTGCGGTAACTGTGGCGCAAACATGAGCGCATCTCAGGATCGTCGTAGAGTCAGCGGCTGGCGTCCATCAATATATGGTTGCTCCAACAAACGTAAGGGTGGCCTCGATTGTCAAAGCAAGTATGTTTCCGACGCATATCTTGGCCCATTTGTTTTTTCTTTTATTTCAAATATCATTAAGACAAAAGGCCAGATCGGTCCAAAAACATCATTAGCGAATCTTGAAAAAATGCTTCTCGCAGGACCATATCTTGCTTGCTTACGGTTAGATGACACCGCCGTTCTTGACTTGAAAAATGCTTTGTTAGCAGGAGACACTGTTGTTGAGTACACTTCGCCAATCGAACGGCACATGACGTCTGACAGAATAGCAGAGATCGAGCTTCTTCGTTCCCAAATGCAAAAGGCCGAAACCGCTATTAAGCGATTGGAAACACTGTACTTGTATTCTGATAATGGTATCTCTCAAACAGATTACGTCATCAAGCATAATTCTTTGCTGAACTCCTTATCAGAGCTTGAACAGCGGCTTCATTCGGAAGAACAAGCATTAGATTCCAAAGCATATGACGAACAAGAGTTTATCGAGAAGGCATCTTACTTCGTAATGGCTTCTCGCCTTTTGAGCGACGAACCTTTAGATTACTCTCAATACTTTTCCAAGATTGATCCAACAGCTCCAAAATCGTTTCTCAACGCCACAGTGAAGGAAATCGTTGTTACCGATGGAGCAGTGACATCTATAGAGTTTTTCTCCGGAATCAAATGCGTGTTCAGCAAAGTTGAGGAATAGAGATATCCCCTGCATCCTTGGGTGCAGGGGATATATAATAACCATGTCATTTCTGCATATTATGCAAAAAACATTGAATAATAATTACCGACCGTCTACTAAACATCGGTAGCAAACTTTCGTATAGGATGCTTCATTTTCCTTCCTGAATCCTTATAACGGTAGATAAAACTTCTGCTTTACCACTCGAAAAGTCCAGTATTTAAGGGGTTTCTCGGGCATTTTCGCTTATTTCTGGGAAAAAGGCGCATCCTTAATAAAGAAACATCGCATCGCCAAATGAGAAGAACCTATAGCGCTCCCGGACGGCTTCTTCGTAGGCTTTGAGGATGATCTCGCGGGTAGAGAAGGCGGAGACGAGCATGATCAGGGTGCTTTCCGGGAGGTGGAAGTTGGTGATCAGGCCGTCGAGGACCTTGAAGCGGTAACCGGGATAAATGAAGATGCCGGTGTCGCCCTCCCCTGCGTGGACGACGCCGTTTTCGTCGCCGATTGTCTCCAGCGTACGGCAGGAGGTGGTGCCCACGGCGATGACGCGTCCGCCCCGGGCCTTGGCGGCGTTGATGCGCGCAGCGGCGTCTTCGGTGACGTGATAGCGCTCCACATGCATGACGTGGTCTGTAATGTTTTCTTCCTTTACAGGCCGGAACGTGCCCAGGCCCACGTGCAGCGTGACATGGACGATATCGACGCCCATGTCCTCGATCTCCCGGAGAAGCTCCTTCGTGAAGTGCAGGCCAGCCGTCGGCGCGGCGGCAGAGCCGTTTTCGCGGGAATAGACGGTCTGGTAGCGCTCGCCGTCCTCCAGACGCTCGGTGATATAGGGAGGCAGCGGCATGGTGCCGATCTTCTCCAGCAGTTCCAGGAAGATGCCCTCGTAGGTGAAGCGGACGACGCGGTTGCCGTCCGGCCTGACCTCGACGATCTCGCCCGTCAGCTGACCGTCACCGAAGGAGACGACGGCGCCCGTCTTGAGCCTGCGGCCCGGATAGACGATGCACTCCCAGTCGTCGCCTCCGACGTTTTTCAGCAGCAGCACCTCGACGTTCGCTCCCCCGCCCTGCTTGACGCCGTACAGACGGGCAGGCAGCACGCGGGTGTCGTTGATCACGAGGCAGTCGCCGGGGTTCAGGTGCTTTTTGATATCGTAAAAATGCTCGTGGGAGATCGCGCCCGTATGGCGGTCCAGCACCATCAGCCGGGAGTGGTCCCGCTGGGCGATGGGCGTCTGGGCGATGAGCTCCTTGGGCAGCTCGTAATAGAAATCGCTTGTTTTCATCATTTGCGTGTTTGATCCTTTGCTGTATCAGAATCGGCCGAAGAGCCTCGCGCCCTTCAAAACCAGCTTGTAGACGGGGCCCTCCAGCTCCTGCGTCACCTGCTGCAGGTGCTTCCGGATCTCGATCTTCTGGGGGCAGTGCGTCTCGCACCGGCCGCAGCGGATGCACTTGGAGGCGTTCGTCGTGACGGTCTTGAGGGAGGTGCACATGATATACTCCCGCTCGCCGTTGAACCAGCCGTCAGACTGCTTGACGTTCAGGGCGTTGAAGCAGACGGGGATATCGACCCCCTGGGGACACGGCATGCAGTAGGCGCAGCCGGTGCACGGGACAGCCATGTTCTCCTTGATCAGCTCGCGGGCGCGGTCGTAAAGCGCCAGCGTACCGTCATCCAGCGCGCCGGGCAGCGCGTCGGAGGCCGTGCCGCAGTTCTCCTCGATCTGCCCGATACTGTTCATACCGGACAGCAGGACCGTGACCTCCGGGTAATTCCACACCCAGCGCAGGCCCCATTCGGCCGGGGAGCGATGGGGCTCCGCCTTGTCCCAGAAGGCCTTGACCTTCTTCGGCAGGCCGTTTGTCAGACGCCCGCCGCGCAGCGGCTCCATGATGATGACCGGGAGTCCCTTGGAGGCGGCGTAGCGCAGGCCGGTCTCCCCTGCCTGCCCGTGCTGATCGAAGTAGTTGAACTGCATCTGGCAGAAATCGAAGGGATAGGCGTCGATGATCCTGATAAAGCCCGTAGAGCCGCCGTGGTAGGAGAAGCCGATGTTGACGATCTCCCCCTTCGCCTTCTTCTCGTCGATCCAGCGCTCGATGCCCAGATCGACGAGGCGCTGCCAGGAGTGATAGTCCGACAGCATGTGCAGCAGGTAATAATCGATATGATCGGTCTGCAGGCGTTTGAGCTCCTCGTAGAAATAGCGGTCGAAGTCCTCGTACTTCTTCGTCAGATACTGGGGCAGCTTCGTCGCCAGCTTGATCTGATCGCGGTGGCCTTTGGCCAGGAACTTGCCGACGCAGGTCTCGCTGCCCGGGTACGTCCAGGCGGTGTCGAAGTAATTGACGCCCAGGTCCAGGGCGCGCTGCATCTCGCGTTCGGCCTTTTCCTGATCGATAAAGCCGCCGCGGCGGGAAAAGCGCATACATCCCAGTCCGAGGGCTGACAACCGATCGTCGTTTTTCGGATTGGTCCTGTACTGCATGGGAGCCTCCTTTCGTCAAAATCTGCCGGCCGCTGGGGCCGGCAGATCGCGTAAAACGGTAATGCTATTTGCAGATGACCTTGTGGAAGGTCTTCTTGCCCTTCTTGATGACGAAGTCGCCCTTTTTGACGTCGGCCGCCGTGACGAGCTGGCTGGCGCTTGCGACCTTTTCATCGTTGATGGTGACGCCGCCCTGCTCGATGAGTCTGCGGGCGTCGCCGCGGGAACCGGCCAGCTTGCAGCGGACCATCAGCTCGGGAACGGTCATGCCGTCGCCGAAGTCGGCTTCCGCGATCTCGGTGGTGGGCATGTCGGCGGAGACGCCGCCGGCGCCGAACAGCGCCTTGCTGGCCTCCAAGGCCTTCTGTGCCTCCTCCTCGCTGTGGACGAGCTTCGTCAGCTCGAAGGCCAGGATCTCCTTCGCCTTGTTGAGCTGGCTGCCTTCCCACTTTTCCATCTCGTCGATCTGCTCCAGGGGCAGGAACGTCAGCATGCGCAGGCACTTCATGACGTCGGCGTCGCCGACGTTGCGCCAGTACTGGAAGAACTCATAGGGGCTGGTCTTCTCGGGATCGAGCCAGACGGCGTTGCCGGCGGTCTTGCCCATCTTGTTGCCCTGAGAGTCGGTCAGCAGCGTGATCGTCAGGCAGTGGGAATCCTTGCCCAGCTTCCGGCGGATCAGCTCCGTACCGCCCAGCATGTTGGACCACTGGTCGTTGCCGCCGCACTGCATATTGCAGCCGTAGTGCTGGAACATGTAGTAGAAGTCGTAGGACTGCATGATCATGTAGTTGAACTCCAGGAACGACAGACCGCGCTCCCAGCGCTGCTTGTAGCAGTCGGCGCGCAGCATGTTGTTGACCGAGAAGCAGGCGCCCACCTCGCGCAGCAGCTCCACGTAGTTGAGCTTCAGCAGCCAGTCGGCGTTGTTGAGCATCATGGCCTTGCCGTCGCCGAACTCGATGAACTTCTCCATCTGCTTTTTGAAGCAGGCGGCGTTGTGGTCGATGTCTTCCTTGGTGAGCATCTTGCGCATGTCGGTGCGGCCCGAGGGGTCGCCGATCATGGTGGTGCCGCCGCCGATCAGCGCGATGGGCTTGTTGCCCGCCGCCTGCAGGCGCTTCATCAGCGTAAGGGCCATGAAATGGCCGGCCGTCAGGCTGTCGGCCGTGCAGTCGAAGCCGATATAGAATGTGGCCTTGCCCTCGTTGATTAGTCGGCTGACCTCTTCCTCATCGGTGACCTGCGCCACGAGACCTCTGGCCTTCAGTTCGTCATATAACGTCATTTTTCTCCCTCCATGAATTGAAAAAGCCCTCTGCAGACGCAGAGGGCGATAATACTTACCGCGGTACCACCTCAGTTTATCCTTCCTTGCGAAAGGACCTCACGGGAAACCCAGGGCTGTAACGGGCCCGCCCGGATACGCCTACTGACACGGTTCAGCGCTCGGCTCGCAAATGTATTTCGGCAGTCCGTCCTGCGCGCTTGCACCGAACGCGCGCTCTCTGCAAGGATCGGAGTCTGCTTACTCCTTTTGGTCACAGCCTTTTCGATACTGAAAATAACAGTTTTATCTTAGAGTATCAGCTTTGTTTTGTCAAGCTCTTTTTGTACTGCGCGGAGATCACCAGCATCTCCCGGGCGCTGTCGAGGCTGGCCTGCGTGATGTTGATGCCGGAGGTCAGCCGGGCCAGCTCGTCCATGCGTCCGCGCTCGTCCAGCGGCTCCACGTGGGTGTAGGTGCGCCCCGCCTCCTCCTGCTTGGAGATGCGGAAATGGTGGTCGGCGAGGCAGGCGATCTGCGGCAGATGGGTGATGCACAGCACCTGACGGCCCATGGAGATCTCGTAGAGCTTCTGCCCCACCTTGTTGGCGGCGCGGCCGCTGACGCCGGTGTCGATCTCGTCGAAGATCGCCGTGATCACAGGCTCGTTGGCCGAGAGGACCTTCTTGAGCGCCAGCATGATGCGGGACAGCTCGCCGCCGGAGGCGACCTTGTTGAGAGGCTTGAGGCTCTCGCCGCGGTTCGTCGTCAGCAGGAACCGCACCGTGTCGATGCCCTTGCGGGTGAAGCGCACGCCCCTGGGGCCCTGCTGGCTCTCGATCTCCGCCGCCATGCGGGCGGCGGGCATATCGAGCTGGTGGAGCTCCTCGCAGACCAGGGCCGACAAGCGCTCCCCTGCCTCGCGGCGCTTTTCCGTCAGCGCCTGAGCGCGGGAAAAGACCTCGGCTCGCATGGTGGCGTACCGCTCCTTGAGCTCCTCCAGATCGTCTTCGCTGCCCTGCAGCGCGTTGAGCTCAGAGCGCAGCTCGTTCAGCAGCCTCGGCAGCTGATCGGGCTCGGTCTTGTGCTTTTCGGACAGCGCCGTGATCAGATCCAGCCGCTTTTCCGTGTCCTCCAACTGCTGGGGCGAGTACTCCATGCGGTAAAGCTCCCGCGTGACGTTGGCGGACAGGTCACCGAGCAGCGCCTCGATTTCCTTCGCCGCGGGCAGCAGCGCGGGCGATTCGCTGTCGAGCCCCGCGCACTGGGTCATGGTGCGGATCGCCTCGGAGACGAGCGTCAGCGCGCCGGAGGTGTCCTCGTCGCCGGACAGCAGCAGCATGCTCTCCTGCAGCGCCTGCCCCACCCGCTGAGAGCGCAGCAGTGTGGAGCGGAGCGCCTGCAGCTCGCGGTATTCGCCCTCTCGGACGCCTGCCTTCTCCAGCGCTCCGACCTCCTCGGTCAGCTGCGCCACGCGGCGGTCCTTTTCGGCGTTGCTCAGGGACAGGGCGCGGATATTGCGGTTGAGCTGCAGCAGTGCGTCATAGCGATCGGAAAAGACCGCAAGCTCCGGTGCAAGCTCTGCGAAATCGTCGAGATAATCGATGTGCAGGTTTTCGTCCAGCAGATTCTGCCCGTCGTGCTGACCGTGGATGTTGACCAGCAGCACGCCCAGCTGGCGGAGCATGGCGAGAACGGCCGGGCGGCCGTTGATGCGGCAGACGTTCCGGCCGTCAGGGTACATCTGACGGCTGATGCTAAGTGTGTCGTCGCGCACCTCGAAGCCCAGATCTACCGCCAGATGGAGCGCAGTCGGCTCCACGCGGTCAAAGACCGCCATGACGGAGGCCATGGACGCGCCGGTGCGGATCAGCTCGCGGCTGACACGCTGACCGAGGATCGCGTTTATCGAGTCGATGATAATCGACTTGCCCGCGCCGGTCTCGCCGGACAGCACGGTAAAGCCGTCCTCGAAATCGATGTCGGCGCGTTCGATGACGGCGATGTTCTCGATGGAAAGCGAGCGGAGCATGTCAGCGGATCATCTTTCCGGCCACCTCGCAGAACTGCGCGGCCTTTTCGTTGTCGGGCAGGATGACAAGGAACGTGTCGTCGCCGGCCAGCGTGCCGACGATATTGTCGATCTTCAGCTGGTCGATGGCGAAAGCAGCGGCGTTAGCCATACCGTTGATCGTGTTGATCACGACGAGGTTCTGCGCCTGCTGGATATTGATGACGCACTCGCGGAAGATGGTGCGCAGGCGCGGCAGGAACTCGGCGTCGTCACCCTGGGCAGGCGCGGAATACTTGTAGCCGCCGGACAGGGAGCTGACCTTGATCAGCCGCAGCTCCTTGATGTCGCGGGAGATGGTGGCCTGGGTGGTGTTGAAGCCCATCTCGTTGAGCTTGGCGGACAGCTCCTCCTGCGTCTTGATATCATTCTGGGAAATGATCTGCATGATGGCCGATTGTCTGTTGAACTTCATGATTATAACCTCTCGCTTGACAGCTTTTCGTTGATTCTCTCGTAAAAACCGACGCCGCGCAGGCGGATCAGGGAGACCGTCTGCCCGGACTGGCGGATGATGACGCTTTCACCGGGGGTCAGCTTGTGGATCTGGTAGCCGTCCACCGACAGCTGCACCGTGTTGTCCTGCACGGGCGGGCGGATCTCGATGACCCGGTCAGCAGAGACGACGAAGGATTTGATGGCCAGTGAATGGGGACATACGGGCGTGACGGCGATGCAGGTGCTGGAGGGCTCGAGGATCGGCCCGCCGGCCGACAGCGAATAGCCCGTCGATCCCGTGGGCGTGCAGACGACCGCGCCGTCCCCCGCGAAGCCCATGACACGCTTGTCGTTGACGAAGACGGCCAGCTTGACCGTCTTGGAGACGTCACCCTTGAGGATCGCCGCGTCGTTGAGCGCCGTGGCCGTGAAGGTCGTCGCGCCGCTCTGATCGACGACGCGGACGTCCAGCAGCAGGCGGCGGTCCAGCTTGTGTCGGTCCTCCTCGATCTGCTTGAGCATTTCGAGGTCGCTGATGTCGAGCTCCGTCAAAAAGCCCAGGGTTCCAAAGTTGATGCCCAGCACGGGCTTGCCGTGGCTGGCGGCGGACGACGCGATGTGGAGGATGGTGCCGTCGCCGCCCAAAACGAGAACGAAGTCGGCGGCGCTCATACACTCCTCCGCCGACGCGTACGAAATGACCTTGTACTCCTTCCCCAGCGACTGCGCGTACATGATGTCCATATAGACGTGGAAGCCCTCGCTCAGCAGGAAATCGAGGACCTCGGGCAGCGCCTTGACGGCGTTTGCTCTCGTGGGGTTGGGATGGACGAATACCTTATTCGTATGAACCACCTACTTTATCGTTTGACTGTGGGCCTCCGCCACAACGGCGGCAGGGTCGACCTCCGTGTCCTCCGTGCGGGACAGCCAGACGAGGAACTCGATGTTCCCCTCGGGCCCGCGGATCGGTGAAAAGGTCAGGCCCTTTACACCGAAACCGATGCTTTTCGCGAAGGCGATCGTCGATTCGATGACCTCGATGTGCGTGGAAGCCTCGCGGACGACGCCCTTTTTTCCGACCTTCTCCCGTCCGGCCTCGAATTGAGGCTTGATCAGCGCCACCACCTCGGCGTTCTCCTTCAGCAGCGCCTGCACGGCGGGCAGAACGAGACGCAGAGAGATGAACGAGACGTCGATCACGGCCAGGTCCAGCTTGTCCGGCACCTGGTCGGGCGTGACATAGCGGATATTGCACCGCTCCATGCACACGACGCGGGGATCGGTGCGCACGCTCCAGGCCAGCTGACCGTAGCCCACGTCCACGGCGTAGACCTTCTGCGCGCCGCGCTGCAGCAGGCAATCGGTAAAGCCGCCCGTGGACGCGCCGACGTCCATGACGATCTTATCCGCCGGGTCGATCCGGAACCAGTCCAGCGCCTTTTCCAGCTTAAGGCCGCCGCGGCTGACGTACTTCAGCGTATGACCGCGCACCTCGATCTGCACGTCGGTGGGATACGCCTGCCCCGCGCTGTCGGCCTTCTGATCGTTGACGTAGACGACGCCAGACATGATCAGCGCCTTGGCGCGTTCCCGGCTCTGCTCAAGTCCGCGCTCCACCATCAGGGCGTCCAGCCTTTTCTTTTCAATCATTGTCCATTATCTCCATTGCGCGGTCGGCGATCCCCTGCGGGTCGACGCCGTACCGCTGATATAATTCATTGACTTTGCCTTGCGGGATGAACTGCTCGCCCAGATTGACGAGCTGCAGTGCAGGCACAAGCCCGCATGCCAGCAGCCGAGCGGCGATGCGCTCGCCGAGGCAGCCGCCGCTGCAGCAGTCCTCCGCCACCACCAGACGCCCGGTGCGGGCGCAGGAATCGAACAGGACAGACAGATCAGGGTCCGTCAGCTCATTGAGCTTGACTACCTCTGCCGAAACGCCCTTCTGTGCCAGCAGGTCGGCTGCCTCCAGCAGATTGTTGATCATGATGCCGTAGCCCGCCAGCGTCAAGTCCGTTCCGGAGCGCAGGACCGTCTGGCCGGCTGTAAAGGCATTTTCCTTGTAAGCAAGCTCTCCGCCGCGGGGAAAGCGGACCGCAACAGGTCCCTTCTCGTTGTAGAGCGCCTGACGCAGCGCATGGCGCAGCTCCTCGAAGGACGCGGGCGCCAGCACCTTGATCCCGGGGACCGAAAGCAGGTACGGCACGTCGAACACGCCCTGATGAGTCTCCCCATCCGCGCCCACGAGCCCCGCGCGGTCGACGGCGAAAACGACGTGGTTGCCCGCGATGGCGACGTCGTGGATCAGCTGATCGTAACCGCGCTGGAGGAAAGAGGAATAGACGGCGAAGACCGGTTTCATCCCCTGCGCCGCCATACCGGCGGCCATCGTCACGGCGTGGCCCTCGGCGATGCCGACGTCGAAGAAACGGCTGGGATAGCGGCCGGAAAACTCCTTGAGCCCTGTGCCGTCCTCCATGGCGGCCGTGACGGCGCAGATGCGGTCGTCGTCCCCGGCCAACTGAGTCAGCTCCGCGCCCAGCACGTCGGAGAACGTCGATCCCTTGGGCGCGCCCTTGCCCGTGACGGGATCGAAGGGCGAAACGCCGTGATAGTCCCAGGGCGAGCTCTCCGAAGGGTAGTACCCCCTGCCCTTGACCGTCTTGAAGTGGACGACCACCGGTCCGGGCGTGCTCTTGGCCTCCTCCAGCAGCGTGATGACGGATCTGACGTTATTGCCGTCCACAGGGCCGAGATAGCGGAAGCCGAGGATCTCGAAGATGCTCTCCTTGAGGATCGCCATGCGGAGCTTCGCCTTGACGTTCGAGACGAAGCGGATGATCGCGTCGCCCTTGGGCAGGCGGGACAGGATGCGCTTCGTGCTCGTCTTCAAGTTGAGGTACCGGGGCTTTGAGCGCATATGCGACAGGCGCTTTGCGAAAGCACCGACGTTCTTGCTGATGGACATTTCGTTGTCGTTGAACACGACGATCAGCTTTTCGCCGGACTGGCCGGCATCGTTGAGCCCCTCGTAGGCCATGCCGCCGGTCATCGCGCCGTCGCCGATGACGCAGACGACCTCGTTGTGCCGTCCCTCCAGCGTCCGCGCGCGGGCCATGCCCAGCGCGGCGGAAATGGAGTTGGAAGCGTGGCCGGAGACGAAAGCGTCATAAGGACTTTCGTCCGGGCGCTGGAAGCCGCTGAGGCCGTCCAGCTGACGCAGGGTGTCGAAACGATCCTTGCGCCCGGTGAGGATCTTATGGACGTAGGACTGGTGCCCCACGTCGAACAGGATCTGGTCGACAGGACAGTCGAAGACACGGTGCAGGCCCACGGTCAGCTCCACCGCGCCCAGATTGGAGGCCAGATGGCCGCCCGTCTTGGAAACGCGGTCGATGAGAAACTCGCGGATCTCGGCGCACAGCGGCTCGAGTCTCTCCTCGGGCAGCGCCTTTAAGTCCTCGGGAAATCGGATCCCGTCCAAGATTGCGTTTTCAGCCATAACAGGGTATCAATATTGGCGATCGGTCAGCCACAGGGCTATCTCGCGCAGCTCATCGCCGTTTGCAAAAGCCTCTGTACAGCGGATCGCCTTGTCAGTCAGTTCCGCGATCAGCTCGTTGCATTTCTCGACGCCGTACATGGAAACGAAGGTATTCTTGCCGCTTTCGCCGTCCTCGCCCACAGGCTTGCCCACCAACGCGGCGTCGCCCGTGACGTCAAGGACGTCGTCGCGGATCTGGAAGGCGAGGCCGATGGCGCGGCCGTATTCATAGGCGGCCTTCGCCGTCTCCTCGTCGGCCCCGGCCAGGCGGCATCCGCTCTCGCAGGCCCCGGCAATCATGACGGCGGTCTTCAGCTCGATCATCTTCCACAGCTGATCTTCGGTGCAGCTCTTGCCCTCCAGCGCCAGATCGATCACCTGACCGCCCACCATACCGTAGAGGCCGGAGGCTGTGGCTACGGTGTGGAGCGCCTTCATCTGACACTTCGGATCGACGCCGGACAGCGGCTGGCTCATGATCTCGAAAGCGCGGTTCAGCAGCGCGTCGCCCGCCAGCATGGCCGTCGAATAACCGTAGACGCGGTGGCAGGACAGCCGCCCGCGGCGGTAGTCGGAGTCGTCCATACAGGGCAGATCGTCGTGGATCAGCGAGTAGGAATGGATCATCTCGATGCCGGAGGCGAAGTCGATGGCGCTGTCAGCGCTGCCGCCGCAGAGATGATAAAAGATCATGCACAGCGCGGGACGCAGGCGCTTGCCGCCGGCCAGCAGGCTGTAGCGGCAGGCGTCGAAGATCTCCTTCTGCAGATTGTCCTCGCAGGGCATCAGCTCGTTGAGCCGCTGCTCGGTCAGCACGGCCCAGTTGGATACGGTAGACTGTACGCTCATTGCTCGTCCTCCCCATCAAACGGCGCGGTCACTGGACCGTCCTGCGATTTGATCAGCAGCTCGACCTTCTGCTCGGCCTTGTCGAGGGCTTCGCCGCATTTTTTGATCAGCCCTGTCCCCTCTTCAAACAGCGCCAGGCTTTCATCCAGCGGCGCGTCGCCCCTGGAGAGCAGATCGACGATCTCCTCCAGCCGCGCTACCGCCTCTTCAAAGACGAACTTCTTCGTCATGACACATTCTCCTTTTGTTCCTTTGTCACGCGCACGACCGTACAGTCGGCGCTGCCGTCGCTGAGGCGGACGGAGATCTCCCCGCCCGGCGTCAGCCGTCCGACGCTTCTGACGACGCCCCGGCCGTCCGTCACCACGGAGTATCCGCGGGACAGAACCTTGAGCGGGCTCATGGCATCGAGTCCGGCGGCAAGGCGCGCGGTCTGCGCACGTCTGCGCTCCAGCGTCAAACGCATGCTCGACGCCAGTCTGTCGCTGAGAACGTCGAGCGACAGCCTGCGGTCGGTGAAATACTGCCGCGGATCGGTCATCACGGGCGTCTGCGTCAGCCGCGCAAGGCGCGTGCGTTCCGCCTTGATGCGGTCGGTCTGGTACTTTGCCAATGTAAAAGCGAGGTCGCCCAGAGCGCGTTTCAGCTCGAACGCGTCCTTGACGGCGATCTCCGCCGCGTTGGAGGGCGTCGATGCCCGGGCGTCGGCGACGTAATCCGAGATCGTGATATCCGGCTCGTGTCCCACGGCGGAGATCACAGGGATGTCGCTGCGATAGATCGCCTCGGCCAGCACCTCTTCGTTGAAGGCCCACAGGTCCTCCAGCGACCCGCCGCCGCGGCCCGTGATGATCAGATCGGCCAGGCGGTGATGATTGACGTAATCGAGCATGTCGGCGATCTCCTGCGCTGCGCCGTCCCCCTGCACCTTGACGGGGCAAACGAGCACGTCGCACAGCGGATAGCGGCGATTGAGGATGCGGATCATGTCGCGCACAGCGGCCCCGGTGGGCGACGTGACGACGGCGATGCGCTTCGGGTACAGCGGCAGCGCCTTTTTATGCGCAGGATCGAAGAGACCCTTGCGGTAGAGCTTTTCTTTCAGCTGCTCGAAGGCCAGATACAGCGAGCCGATGCCGTCGGGCTGCATGGTATTCACGTAGATCTGATACTGGCCGCTCTTGGGGTACAGGCTGACGCGTCCCGTTACGATGACCTTCATGCCGCTCTCGGGCGAAAAGCGCAGCCTTGCGGCGTCGCTGCGGAACATGACGGCCTGCACGGCGGCGTCACTGTCCTTCAGCGTGAAATACAGATGGCCAGAGCTGTGGCGCTTGAAGTTCGACAGCTCACCCGTCACACAGACGGCAGACAGCATACGGTCCGACGCGAACAGGTTTTTGATGTATTCGTTCAGTTGTGATACAGTGATCGATCTGTCAGTCATTTCTTCATCACCAGATGCGCCAGCAGCGCGGCGCCCAGGGCGTTGTCGCCGCCCAGACCCTTTTGAGCAAAGAAAACGTCGGGCATATCCCGGAAGAAGTCCTGCACGATGGAGCAGACAGACACGCCGCCGGAGATCAGGATCGGCAGACCGGGGTATTTCTTTCGCGCATTGACGCTGGCCTTATGGATCGTAGAGCCGACGGAGCGCAGCGTAAAGCGGCAGATATCGCTTCTGCTCTCCCCCGCGCTCATCAGTCCCATGAACTTGTTTTCGAGACCGGAAAGGGAGAAATAGCAGTCATTCACCTTGGCTGTAAAGCAGTCTGCCTTTTCAGATAAAAGCGCCTCCTGCTCCACGTATTTGCCTGCCGGGAACATCATGCCCAGCGCGACGCCGCAGCGGTCGATGGCCTGCCCGGCGGAGATGTCCGTGGTGCCGCCGATGATGCGGGCCTTGACGAGGACATTCTCGTCCGGCTCCACCAGCAGCAGCTCAGTGGTGCCGCCCGACAGGTGCCAGGCGAGGAACGGCTGACGGATCAGGTCCAGCCGATACACTGAGAACAGCGCCGAGGCGATATGCCCCTGCTGATGGGAAAAATGGTAGACCGGCACGCCCGCGAGGCTGCCGACGCTCTGCGCGACGCTGACGCCCGCCAGGAAGCAGGGCATGTAGGAATCCTCCAGCTCCCGGGGCTTGTCGGAGCAGCCCACGGCTGTCAGGCCTTCCAGCGCGCCCAGGCGCGAGACGACCTCTGGCAGCCGCTTCACGTGCTGGAACAAAGCCTCGCTCTGCCGCAGGCCCAGCTTGCCCTGCTCCACGTCGAGGAACCGCCCCTCCGAGCGCCACGCGCCCGTCCGCTCGTCAAAGCTGGCGGCCGAGGTCTTGTAGTTGCTGGTATCGAGTCCGAGGATCATCGCGCAAGCTCTTTGGCGACGAAGGCACCCAGAACGCCGTTGATGAACGCGGCTGCTTCGTCTGAGTCGTATTTCTTCGCCAGCTCCACGCCTTCGTTGATCGAGGCGCCGACGGGGATGTCCATATACAGCATCTCATACATGCACAGACGCAGGATGCAGCGCGTCAAACGCGACATGCGGCTGACGCTCCAGCCGACGGAATACTGTTCGATATAATTATTCAGTTCGGGCATATGCTCCATGATGCCGGTAAAGGCCGCGTGGATATAGCCGTCCTGGGCCTCGGCGGGAGCCTGCTGATACAGCTCGTATTCATCGGAAAACAGGTCGAAATTGTGTCCCAGGCTGCTTTCCAGCACCTTTTCCGAGTCTTCGTTGACGAAGTCGTTGGTGAAAAGCATATGAAGGACAAGTTCCCGTGCCATTCTTCTGCTCATAGAGAACCTCCGGTTATAGCGCATGTCGCTTGATCTTAAATATTATACATGAGTTTATAAAAAAAATAAACCCCTGAACACAGAGGTTTATCGAAAAAGATGCGATTTCTCACTGCTTGGGGAACGTGATGCCGGAGACGTAGACGTCCACCGACGTGACGTTCAGAGACAGGCAGCTCTCCACGGCCTGCTTGACGTTCTCCTGGACAGCCGCGGCCGTTTCGGTGATCACGTTGCCGTACAGCACGGTGATGTAGACCTTGATCCGGCAGTCCGCTTCGCCCTCGCCGCGCTCGATGACGATGCCGCGCTGGCCGACCCATTCGTTGGACGCCTCTGCGACAGAGATCCCGGTGACGCCGTCGATCTCGGCGCAGGCGCCGCGCACCTGCATGGCGACCGCCTCAAAGGAGACCTTCAGCGTGCCGCCCTCCCGCCGGAGTACGAAATACTGCTTTGTTTCACTCATCAGAATCACTCCTTATCCAAGAGTCATTCTAATATATTCCAAGCGGAAGCGCAAGCCCCTAAGAGGCAGTTTCGACGATTTTTATCCGGGACGCGTCGACGCCGGACTCATCCATGACGATCTCGGTGATTCGGGCGATGTCGCTGTCCTGCAGGCCGTTCTCCTGCCGGGAGACGATGACGTTGACGCCGGAGTCGTTGACGAAGACGACGCAGTCCTCGTACCCCTTGGCCATGATCATGTTCTCGATGCGCGACTCCTGCATGGCAGACTGCGCCATCACCTGTATGGCGGCGCTGGCTTCGGCGGCTGCCTCCTCGCCCAGTTGCTCGTTGTCGATGGTTCTGTTGAGGATCGAAACGGCCTCGTCCCGCGCCTGCTGGCGGGAGAGCCGCGCCTCGGCGAAATAGTCTCCGGAAACATCTGCGCTCTCCCCCGCCGCGCCGTCCACCAGCGCTGCTTCGCCCAGCATTTTGGCGTTGTTGAACTCCGCCACCGACTGATAGCCCTCTTCCTCCTGGCGATTGTAGCTCCAGTTGAGATAGACGGCGACGCACAGCATCAGCGCGACGACCGAATAGACGGCTCCCCGCTTTTTCATAGACATGAACCTTTCCTCCCTTATTTCATTTTGGATACCACGATGTTGTCCGAGGTGATCCCGGTCAGCGACGACACGGCTTTCGTCACCTCCAGCCGCACCAGCGCGGAATCGGCCCCCTGACATACGACGAGCGCGCCTCGGTACTCCGGCTCGTCGACGCGCACGGTCACGGGCTGCTGGATGCCGGAGGCGCCAAAAGAAACGAGCGTCGTGCGCCTGTCGGCAGAGCGCCCGGAGCCGTTGTCGCTGACGGTCTCGTCCTCGTTGAAGGCGTAGACGGACGCCCTGCTGCTTCTGGCCGTCAGGGCGACCTTCGTCTTGCCGACGCCCGCCATGCTGGACAGGATCTCCTCCAGCTCACGCTCCAGCGCCGCGGCGCTGTCGAAGGACGCCTGCTCCGCCGTCTTCTCCTTCTGACCGCCGTTAGGCCACGCGCACAGTGCGAGACCGACAAGGCAGACGATCAGGACGTACTGATATTTATGGAGCTTCGTTTTGAGATATTCCATCCACTTTTCCCTGTCCATACTCACCTCCGATCACGATCTGTTCCGCGCTCAGTCCTGTCACCGCAGACAGTCTCGCCCGCATCTCCTCCGTGTCGCCGCCGCTGTCCCGGATCGTGACGGACTGAACGGCGCCGCTTTCGTCCAGTGTCACTGCGACAGCTCCCTCCGGCTCGCCCAGCAGCGCTGCGAACCGCGCGGCCAGCGCCTGCGCCATGCGGTCGTTCCTCTCGGCCTGCGCATCTTCCACAGACTGCGTGATCGATCGCTCCGCCGCCTCGATCTCCGACAGGACCTCCTGCATATCGAGGCTCTTCCCCGGCCTGAGGACGAGCAGGATCATCAGACAGGCGCAGGCGAGGCGTACGGGCTCGCTCGCCGCGCCCTTCCCCGCGGCCGCCGTGACGAGGAAGCAGAGGAACCCCCCGACGATCAGCCGCGTCAGCCAGCTCTGCAGCAGCGTCATGGCCGGATTACCGCCGCACAGATGACGAAGGACAGGAACTGGATGGCGCAGCAGGTGCCCAGCAGCCCCAGCGCCACCCGGTAACCCTCCGCCACGCCATCAAGCAGCTTTGACAATGCGCCGCCGCACAGCGATGACGCCACGAGCGACGTCAGCCGGAAGACGAGCATCCTTGCGCCGGCGGCGGCAAAGGGCGTCAGACAGATGGCCAGCGCGCTGAGGAACCCGAAAACGCCCACCGTATGGCGCAGCAGCATCGCGCCGCTGAGCAGCGCCTCCGACACGTCCGATATGACTGACCCCAGCATGGGCACGGAGCCGGAAATCGCCGCCTTCGCCGTCCTGACGGCCACGGCGTCCGAGCCGGAGGCGATCAGTCCGGACATGGTGATATACCCCGTGTACAGCATGAGGAAGTAGCGGAAAAACGCCAGCGTTCCCTTGCGGAACAGCTCGGATGCGCCCAGCAGGAGCCTGTTTTCCGCCAGCAGTCCTGCCGCCAGCATGAGGATGTGGACGTGGAGCAGCGGGATCATCAGCCTGGATGCCAGCCAGATCAGCGCGTTTGAAAACAGAAGCGTCGCCGTAGATGTTGCCGCGGCGGCCATCGGACTGCCGGAGGCGGCCACTGACGCCGCGTAAACGGGGATCAGCGCCGCGGAGAAGTATCGCAGATGCTCGATGGATGCGCTGCAAGCGCCCAGAACGCCCCCTGCGCTGCCGATGCAGACCGCCGACGCGGCAGCGACCGCCGTCATGTCAGCCGTCCTTTTGAGCATGTCCACGCTCAGCGTCGGCACAAACAGAGACGCAAGGCCCGTGACCGCGCCGATGGCGAGGATCGACAGACATTCTGCCGCCGAGGAGCGCAGCCAGACGCGCACCTCGCGCAGCAGCCGCGTGCCGAGGCTCGTCGTGCTCTGCCTGACGTCCACCGCGTCGGGCTGCAGCCCGTCCGTCGCCGCCTCCTGAGGCAGCGCCTCCCGCAGACCGGACAGATCCAGCGCCCACGCGCGCCCCGCCAGGACACTGATCAGCAGGATCAGACAGACGAGCCGCTTCATATGCTCCCCACCGTTTTCAGCACCTCCTCCAGCAGCGGCAGCATGCAGACCGCCGACGCCAGCACGCCGAACAGCTCCACCGCCCCGGCCGCCCAGCGGCTGCCCATGTCGCGGCACAGCTCCGCCGACAGACGCGCGCACAGCGCGATCCCCAGCACCTTGACAACCGGCGCCAGCAGCGTTCCGTCAAGACCGGCCGCCGACGTGATCCGCCGCACCCGCTCAGCCAGCTGCCCGCCCATCTCCAGCGCCCGCCACAGGACGAACCCGCCCGCAGCAGCGGCGAGCAGCGCGGCCAGCGGCTTGCTGCCCTGCGCGACGACGAGCCCCATCAGGCTGAACAGGACGCACAGCAGAGAAAGCCTGACCATTTCCTCCATGGTCAGAACCCGAAGGTGCTTTTGATCATCGTGAACATGCGGCTGATCTGCTCGATGACCATCATCAAAACGACGATGAGGCCCGTCAGTGTCGTCATCATCGCCTGCTCCTCTCTGCCGGAGCGTACCAGAAGCTGGTTGAGCACCGCCACCAGGATCCCGACGGCCGCCACCTTAAAGATCAGATCGACTTCCATCATCGCTCCTCAGATCACGATCAGCGCCAGCGTGATGCCCGCCGTGACGCCGATGGCGCGGTACAGTCTGCCCTTTGACGCGCTCTCCTCCCGCAGGGCGGCCAGTGAACGCTCCAACCGGGCAACGGAGCGGTTGATCGTCTCCGCCTGTGCGGCGCCGTCGTATTTGCCCAGCACCTGCAGCACGTCCATGATCGCGCTCTCGTCGTCCTTGTTCAGCCCCATACGGTGCAGCCTTCCCCGATGCCGGAGGGCAGACGACTGCAGCGTCATGCCCTTCTTCAGCGCCGTCTGCACGGTGAGGCGGTAGAAATCGGCGGTCCGGCCATCACAGGCGTGTTCCAGCAGCGACGCGATCTCCTGCAGCGGCGCGCGGCGAAACAGGATCTCGGTCTTGATCACCTGCAGCGCCTTGATCTGTTCCCGCAGTGCGTGCTGACGCGCCGTCATCTCCCGGCTCAGGCTCAGCCCCAGCGCCGAGCACGAACCGATGATCATCCAGACACCAAGCATCTTCAGCATCGTCGTTCCCCCTTTCATACAGCTGACATGTCCTCGTTCTCCCCTGCCGCGACAAAAGCAGGACGCGCCGGAACAGGCCGCTGTCCGTCAGCGCGCGGTAAAGCGGTCGGCGCGTCAGATCGCCGATCTGTTCGCCATGGGCCGTCGCCAGAAAGCCGACGCCCGTATAGGACGCCTCCAGCATCGCCTCTGTATCGCGCTTCGACGTGATCTCATCCACCGCGATCAGCTCCGGCGACATCCCGCGCAGCAGCAGCTCGATATCCCGGTCCTTCTGCCCGCCGCGCAGGACGTCGCACCGCCCCAGATCGAAGCCGCCCAGCTCACAGCGGCAGTCGGCGACGCAGACGCGGACGCTGCGCGACAAAACGCGGCACAGGTCGCGCAGCAGCGTCGTCTTTCCAACGCCCGGCGGCGACAGGATCAGCGTGCTTTCACCGGCGCCGCGCGACGCCAGAAAGGCGCCAAGCTCCTCGGCGATCCCCGTGAGCGGCCGCGCGATGCGCAGGTTGACCGAGGTCACATCCGTCAGCACGCTGCCGCGATCGTTTTCGCTCCATCTGCCGCAGAGACCAAGGCGGTGCCCGCCCCGGACGGTGATGAACCCCTCCCGGACCTGCTCCTCGTACCGGTGGTACGACAGCTCTGTGGCCTTCGCCGTCACCTGCTCCAGATCGTCCTTCGTGACGAGCGTGCCCGGGATCTCCTGCTGCTTTCCTGACGTCACGACGGCCATGGGCCTGCCCTGCCGCAGACGGAACTCCTCCACCCACGGACGGTCCTCCTCCGGGATCTGAAACGCGCTGCGCCAGAGGCTCTCCGGCAGCAGTCCGGCGGCCAGGATATAGCTTTTCATCGCTTCTCGTTCCTGTATTCGTTTCATACGGTTTGTCCTCCCGATACGATCTTATGAGAGGGCATGTCTTTTCAGAACAAAAAACGGACGACCGTCGCGGTCGTCCGTTTTTGAAGATGTTTCAAATCATTTCCGGATCATTTCATCGAACTGCGCCTGATCGATGATCGTGACGCCCAGGCTCTGGGCCTTTGTCAGCTTGGAGCCTGCCTCCTCACCAGCCAGCACATAGGACGTCTTTTTCGAGACGCTGGAGCTAACCTTGCCGCCGAAGCTCTCGATGATGGCGGCGGCCTGGTCGCGGGTGTAATCGGGCAGCGTGCCCGTCAGCACAAAGGTCTTGCCTGCAAAGCGGTCGTCCCTGCGCTCCACCTGCTCGGTCATGTTGACCCCGGCCTCCCGGAGCCTGCGGATGAAATGCTGATTCTGCTCATTGTCCAGCCAGCTGCGCAGGCTCTGGGCGATGGCGTCGCCCACATCGCGGATCTGCGTCAGATCCTCCACTGTCGCCGCCTGGATCGCATCGAGGCTGCCATAGCGCTCGGCGATGACCTTGGCGGCCTTCTGGCCCACGTGGCGGATGCCGAAGGCGAACAGCAGACGCGACAGCTGGTTGCTCTTGCTCTTTTCCAGCGCCGCCAGCAGGTTCGCCGTCGATTTCTCGCCCATCTTGTCCATGGCGGCGATATCCTCGGCTTTGAGATAGTAGAGGTCAGCCGCCGAGTGGATGTGCCCCAGCGCCAGCAGGTTTTCGACGATGGCAATGCCGAGACCGTCGATATCCATGGCGTCGCGGGAGGCGAAATGCGCGATGGAACGCGAAAGCTGCGCCGGGCATTCGGAGCCCGTGCAGCGGATGGCCGCCTCGTCGGGATCGTCGTAAAGGGGCGAACCGCACACGGGGCAGACCTTCGGCATTTCAAAGGGAACGGCCTCCGCGGGGCGCTTGCTCAGATCGACGCCCAGGACCTCCGGGATGATGTCGCCGGCCTTTCGGACGATGATCGTGTCACCGATGCGGATATCCTTGTCGCGGATGAAATCGCGGTTGTGGAGCGTGGCGCGGCTGACGGAGGTCCCGGCCAGACGCACAGGCTCAAAGACGGCGTTGGGCGTCAGCACGCCCGTGCGGCCCACCTGAATAGCGATGTCCAGCAGCTTCGTCGGTTTCTCCTCCGGCGGGAACTTGTAGGCCACCGCCCAGCGGGGCGCCTTGGCCGTGCTGCCCATGGCGCGTCGCTGCGCCAGCGAATCGACCTTGATGACGATGCCGTCGATGCCGTAGCCCAGGCTGCCGCGGTCCTCGCCCACCTGCCTGATGAAGTCGATCACCTCATCCATGGAGCTTGTGACTCTGCGAAGGTCAATGACTTTACACCCCATATCCTGCAGGGCATCAAGCGTCTGCGCGTGGCTCTCGAAGCCCAGCTCCTCGCCGTTCTGCAGGTTGAAGCAGAAGATGGAGAGTCTGCGCTGAGCGCAGATCCTGCTGTCCAGCTGACGCAGGGACCCGGCCGCGGCGTTGCGCGGGTTGGCGAACAGCGGCTTTTCCAGCTTTTCCTGTTCGTCGTTGAGGCGCTCGAAGGTCCTGTAGCTCATATACACCTCGCCGCGCACGAAGACGGGCGACAGGTCGGTCCTGAGCCGCAGGGGGATCTCGTAGATCGTGCGCAGGTTCTCGGTGACGTCCTCCCCCGTCACGCCGTCGCCGCGGGTCGCGCCGCGGACGAACACGCCGTCACGATATTCGAGACAGACCGACAGGCCGTCGATCTTCGCCTCGACGCTGTAGGACGCGTCGGGATACCGCTCCTTGACGCGGTGATCGAAGTCGTAAAGCTCCTCATAGGAGAATACGTCCGTCAGGCTCTCCATGGGATAGGGGTGCGTGACGCTCTCGAAGCCCTCCAGCACGTTGCCGATGACGCGGCGCGTAGGCGAATCGGCCCGCGCCAGGTCGGGATGCTCCGCCTCAAGCGCCTTGAGTCTGTTCATCAGCGCGTCGTACTCGAAGTCCGTCACTTCGGGCGCGTCCTCGTTGTAGTATTTGACGGCGTAGTGGATCAAAAGGTCGGTCAGCTCGTCGATCTGCTTTTTGATTTCATCCATAGTCGGTGCTCCTTTGAAAAAAGCGCCGCCATGCGGCGGCGCTTTTTTGGTAAAGGGATTCTTATTATTCTTCGGTCTCGGGCTCTTCCTGAGCGGGGCCCTCTTCCAGAAGGGCGCGGATGCTCAAAGAGATCTTCTTCTTCTCGTAGTCGATATCGGTGATCTTGGCGTCGACGGTCTGGCCCAGCTCGAGGACTTCCTCAGGCTTGCCGATGCGGCGGTCAGCGACGATCTGCGAGATGTGGATCAGGCCGTCAACACCGGGCAGGACCTCGGCAAAAGCGCCGAAGGGCATGAACTTGACGACCTTGACGGTGGCGACGTCACCCTTGTGGAAGGTATTCTCGAACTTCGTCCAGGGGTTGTCCTCCGCCAGACGATAGCCCAGAGAGATCTTCTTCTTCTCGTGGTCCACGGCGATGACGTAGACGTTGACTTCCTGGCCGATGGTCAGCACGTCAGAGGGATGTTTGACGCGGTTCCAGGACAGCTCGGAAATATGGATCATGCCATCGACGCCGCCGATATCGACGAAAGCGCCGTAGCTGGTGAAGGACTTGACAACGCCGGTGTACTTGGCGCCGACTTCGATGGTCTCCCAGATCTTCGCGGCAGCTTCCCTGCGGCTCTCGACCTGAAGCTGCTTGATGGAGCCGACGACGCGGCGGCGCTGACGGTTGATCTCGGTAATGCGCATCTTCTGGGTGGTCTTCATCAGAGAGTCAAAGCTGGCCTCACGGGGCAGGCCGGTCTGGCTGGCGGGGATGAACACGCGCACGCCCATGACGGAGGCGATGATGCCGCCCTTGTTCTGATCGACGATGGTGCCCTCAACGGCTTCCTTATTCTCGTAAGCAGCCTCGAGCTTTTCCCAGTTCTTGACAGCGTCCAGACGCTTCTTGCTCAGCATGATCAGACCGTCGACGTCGTTGACACGCATGACATAGGCTTCGATCTCGTCGCCGATGTGGATGTTCTCGGCCACGTTGAAGTTGGGATCATCGGACAGCTCGGACATGGTCACATAGCCGGCCTGCTTGACGCCAAGGTCGACGTGGATGTCCGTAGCGTTGATCTGCGTGATGACGCCGGTCACCTTTTCTCCTGTATGTAAAGTTTTGAGAGACTGCTCCAAAAGCTCTTCAAAGCTCTCGGTGTTTTCGTTCTTGATTTCTTCAGACATCTTCCTGTTTACCTCCTTAATTATCGAATCGGGTGTCGAGGCACCGGCTGTTATAAAAACATCCCTGCAGCTTTTGAATCCCTTACCATCGAGCTGACCAGCATTTTCTATAAAAACCGTGTTGTTACAGCGCTCCAAACAGAGACGGTAGAGATTGTTCGAATTGCTGCTCTTCGGGTCGCCGATGACGATGACCCCGTCCGACTTCGACGCGTATACTGCGGCTTCTGACTGCCGCAATTCGGTCGCCTTACATATTGTATCAAAAAACAGTATGTCATGACAAGCATTTTTTAGAATTTTTACAAACTTATCATGATTTTTTATGCTGAACGTCGTCTGACAGACGACCGAAACAGGACGTTCGGCGTAATTAGTGATAAAAGTATCTATTTCTTCCTCGGTACAGGCGATCACAGCCTCCCTGCAGCGGGATGCGATGCCCATGACCTCGGGGTGATGAGCCTGGCCGATGATGAGGATCAGCCGCCCTTTTTCCGATTCTTCGGTGACGATGCGGTGGATGTTGGCCACCCGGGGGCAGGTGGCGTCGATGAGCAGCGCCCCGGCCGCCCTGAGCCTGTCCAGCTCCTCCACGGTCAGACCGTGGGCGCGGACGACCACCGGCGTGCCCGGCGCGGGCGTCTCCCCTTCTGCCAGCATCCTTGCGCCCGCCGCCTCCAGCTGCTCCAGCACAGCGCTGTTGTGAATCAGCGGGCCCGCGGTGCAGACCGCGCCGTATTCCTTTGCCTTTTCAAAGGCGAGCTCGACTGCCCGGCGCACGCCGAAGCAGAAGCCGGCCGTCTTCGCTACCGTGACGCCCATATCACTTCACCGGCGCGAGGGCATGGACGCGGCGCATGATCTCTTCCGTGACCTCCTGATAATCCTTCGCCGTGGGCTTGCCCTCCACCTGGGGGTAATACGGCTCGCCGAAGGTCAGCGTGCAGCCCTTGAAGGCCTTCCAGCCGGGGGTGATGTACACGGGGATGATGGGGATGCTCGTGCGCAGGGCTAGCATGGCGGAACCGGCCTTGGGCTCGGACTTCATGCCGGGCTTGACTCGGGTGCCCTCCGGGAAGATGATCAGCTTTTCGCCCTTCTTGATGGCCTTGAGAGAATACTTTATGGCGCTGAGGTCGTTCTCGCCGCGGGAGATGGGATAGGCGCCGAAGGCCTTCAGCAACTGCTTGAGGATCGGGATCTGAAACAGCTCCTTTTTCGCCATGGCGGCGTACTGCTTTTTGGGGCCGAGGGCCAGCACCACGAGGACGGAGTCAATATTGGCCGTATGATTGCCGCAGACGATGGCGGCGCCGGGGACCAGGTTTTCCCGTCCGACGAACCTGAAGCGGTAAAACACCCACAGGACGCAGTAGACGATCCAGTAACAGATGCTAAACAACATAGGGCATCATCCCTTCGATGGTATCGCGGAGCAGCCTTGCCGATTCCTCCAGCCCGATGCCGGAGGTGTCCACCACGATGGCGTCCTCCGCCTGACGCAGCGGAGCGACGTCGCGGTGCATGTCGTTCCAGTCCCGCTGGCGGATATTTTCGAGGACGCTGTCGTAGTCGACCTCCTGTCCCTTTTCCCTAAGCTCCAGGAATCGGCGCATGGCGCGGTCCTCCTCGGAGGCGGTCAGGTATATCTTGATATCGGCGTCGGGCAGGATGACCGTGCCGATGTCGCGGCCGTCCATGATGACGCTGCTGCGGGCCGCCAGGGACCGCTGCAGACCCATCAGATGCGCCCGCACCTCGGGTACGGCGGAGACGGCGGAGGCGTACTGCGAGACCTCCTCGGTGCGGATGCTGCCGGACACGTCCTCACCGTTCAGAAAGATGCGCTGAACGCCGTCCTGATAGCCGATGTCAACGGTGATCTCCGGCAGGCAGGCGACGACAGCCGCCTTGTCGTCGGCAGCGATCCCCCTGCGCAGGACGTACAGGCCGATGGCGCGGTACATAGCGCCCGTATCGACGTAGATGTAACCCAGCTCCTGCGCCGTGCGGCGGGCCAGGGTGCTCTTGCCGGCGCCAGAGGGGCCGTCGATGGCGATGTTGATGTGCTTCAAATCAGTCATTCCTTTCTGCGGCTGCACTGCCCGCGCGGACGCCCGTGGACCAGGCGATCTGCAGGTTGAAGCCGCCTGTATAGGCGTCCACGTCCATGATCTCCCCGGCGAAGTACAGGCCGTTTACGAGCTTCGAGGCCATGGTCTTCGGGTCGATCTCCCTGACGGAGACGCCGCCCGCCGTGATGATTGCCTCGCGGAAGGGTCCGGCGGAGGTGATCTCCAGCGTGAAGTGCTTGATCAGATGAACGAAGGAGAGCCGCTCGGCGCGGGTGATCTCGTGGACCTTCCGGTCGGGGGCGATGCCGGAGCGCTCGACGATCACGGGGATCAGCTTGCTTGGAAGCAGCTTGTGCAGCGCGTTGGCGAAATCGCGGTTGAGGTTCTCCTCGAAGTCCCGGAGGACGCGCCTGTCCAGGGTCTGCTCGTCCAGCGCGGGCTTGAGATCGATGGACAGCGTGCACGGGAACTTCTGATCCCGCGCCACGTGGGCCGACGCGCTGAGGATCACGGGGCCGGAAACGCCGTTCGCGGTAAAAACCATCTCGCCGAAGTCAGTGTAAAGGCTTTTGCCTTTATAAGTGATCTCGATGGAAATATTGCGCAGAGACAATCCCTCCAGCCGTTTCGGCACGTCGCCGCCGCCCAGCAGCGGCACCAGTGAGGGCCGTGTGGGGACGATGGTGTGGCCGAGAGCCGAGGCCAGCGCATAGCCGCTGCCGTCGGACCCGGTGCGCGGATAGGACTGCCCTCCGGCTGCGAGGATCACGCGGTCGCAGGAGTACGTGCCGCCCGCGCCCGTGACGCCCGTGACGCGGCCGTCCGTGCAGTCGATGTTCACGACCTTGTCGTGGAGCAGCCTGACACCCAGATGGCGCAGCTCCCGCTCCAGCGCGGCGGAGAGGTCCATGGCGCGGTCGCTGACGGGGAACACGCGATTGCCGCGCTCCACCTTGACCGGGATGCCAAGGGACTCGAAAAAGGCCATGGTATCCGCAGGGCCGAAGCCGCTGAAGGCGCTGTAGAGGAACCGGCCGTTGCCGGGGGTGTTGGCAATCAGAGTCTGCAGGTCACAGTCGTTCGTCAGGTTGCCCCTGCCCTTCCCCGTGATGTTCAGCTTCATCCCTGGGCGCGTGTTGCGCTCGATCAGAGTGACGTCGGCTCCCGCCCGGGCGGCCGTCACGGCAGCCATCATCCCGGCCGCGCCGGCGCCGATCACGATGATCCTCATTTACTCCTCCTGCAGCACGAAGCCCGCGGCCTCGTCGGTCAGGCGCAGCCTTGCCTGGGCCTTCTCGTCGTTGCGCACCAGCAGGCTGATGATGCTTCCGCACAGGGAGATCAGCGGGGCCAGCGTGCCGTTGACGCCGTAATCGCCGTATTCTGACACGAGGTTGATGTCGGCGTAATTGGCGATCTCGGACCGCGTGCCCTCGCTGATCGTCACGACGCAGGCGTCGCGGTGGCGGGCGTAGGCGGCCAGACGGCGGGTGTTGTCCGAGTGGACCGGGAAGCTGATGATCAGCAGCAGATCGCCAGACTCGATATCGGAAATGGCGGACAGCGGCTCGATGCCCGCGTTGTTGATGTTGCAGACGTTCTGCAGCAGGATGCGCAGGTAGTAGCTGAGATACTGCGCCGCCGCGGAGGCGTAATCCTGCCCGTATATATAGACCTTCGAGCTGAAGGAAAGGCGCATGCAGAGGTTCTTGACGGCATCCACGGGGTTGAGGTCCACGTTCTTCTTGATGTTCAGCGCATCGGTCGCCGCGATGCCCTCGAAAACATCGTTGTCGTCGGGATCGTCAGACATGAGCTCGAAGCGCGACAGCGTAGACAGGCGGTATTTCAGCTCGGTCTGCAGCGCCTCCTGAAACTCTGTGTAGCCGTTGTAGCCCAGCGCGGCCGCGAACCGGATGACCGTAGATTGGCTGACGCCGGAGACAGAGGCCAGCTCGAAGGAGCTCATAAAGGCCGCCTTGTCGCAGTATTCCGTGACGAAGGACGCCAGCAGCCGCTGGCCCTTTGTAAAGCCCGGATACTTTTCGGAGATCGCTTCGTTGATGCGTTTCATGTCTTTTCACCCATTTCTCTGTATTGAACGCCGGGGATTCACAAGGATTTCAGATAAGACAGCTCGTCCTCGGTCAGCGCGCGCCAGCTGCCTGTTTTCAGCTCGCCCAGCTGCAGGTTGCCGACGGCGACGCGCTTGAGGCTGCGCACGGTGAGGCCGCACTGGGCGCACATGCGCCGGATCTGGCGGTTTTTGCCCTGACGGATGCTGACCGTCAGGATGCAGCCGCCTTCCGTCTCGGTGACGAAGCGGCATCTGGCAGGCGCCAGCTTCTGCCCGTCCAGCGTCATGGGCGCGGACAGGAGGCGATCCGCGGGCTTGTCCGGCTTCTGTTCGCCGTAGCCCACGTGGACGAGATACGTTTTGTAGATCTGATGGGACGGATGGGTCAGCTTGTTGGCCAGCTCCCCGTCGTTCGTCATCAGCAGCAGGCCCTCGGAGTAAAGGTCGAGGCGGCCCACGGGATAGATGCGCTGGGGAATGTCAGCGATCAGGTCAAGGACCGTTTTGCGGCCGTTCTCGTCCGAAAGCGTCGTGACATAGCCCCGAGGCTTGTTGAGCATGATGGTGACGGACTGCTCCCGCAGGCCGATCCGCTGCCCGTGCATCGTGATCTCATCGCGCTCGACGTCGGCGCTGTCGCCCAGATTGGCTGTAATGCCATTTACCTTGACAGCGCCTTCTTTGATATATTCTTCCGCCTTCCTCCTGGAGCAGACGCCCATGGAGGAAAGGATCTTCTGCAGTCGCTCTTTCACGGTTCACTTCCTAAAGAGAGTATCATATAAACGCGCGAGCAGACCAGGCCGTTCCGGATGCTCCGGAATGTCGGTCTGATAAAACACGTCCGCTTCACACAGGACCTTGCCGCCCAGGGAGGCGGTGATCGTGCCGTATTGCGCCCCGGCGCGGACGGGTGCATAGGCCATCCGCGGGCCGCGGAGCGTCAGTTCCGCATGGACAGGATCGCCCGGGAACAGCAGCGACGAGGCGCCCTCCGTATAAAGGCGGCAGACGCGGGATGTCCCAGAAGCGACAGGGACCTCGCCGACGATCCCGCCGGGGATCGTCTGACGATCCGTCAACTCGCCGAACACCTCGTCATAAAGGGCGATATGGTCGTTCCAGTCGTCGGGCGCGTTGAGCGTCACGGCGATCAGCTGACGCCCCTGACGCTCGGCGGCGCTGACCAGACATCGCCCGGCCTTCTTCGTATAGCCTGTTTTGACGCCTGACGCGCCCTCGCAGAGCGTCAGCAGACGGTTGTGGTTGCGCATACTTCGTCCCGCCGCCGTGACGGCGGCTGAAGAGACGATCTCGCGGAACAGCGGCTCCGCCATGGCAGACGCCGTCAGGCGGGCCATGTCCTCGGCCGTGCTGTGATGGTCGCCTTCGTCGAGACCGCTGGGATTTTCAAAGACCGTGTCGGTCATGCCCAGCTCCGCCGCTCTGCGGTTCATCAAGGCGATGAAATCGTCGCGGTCGCCCGTCCAGAGCCCGGCCAGCGTTTCGGAAGCGTCGTTGCCGCTCATGAGCAGCAGGCCGCACAGCAGGTCGCGCACCGTGACAGTCTCCCCTTCCCTGAGGTACATGGAGGAGCCTTCCACGTCGGTCCAGCGTTTCTCAACGGTCACGGTCCTGTCGGGTTCGTACCGCTCCAGCGATACGAGCGCCGTCATGATCTTGGTGGTGCTGGCCATGGGCATAGGGCGGCGCGGGTCTTTTGACCACAACACCGCACCGGTCAGCGGATCGAAGACGACGGCGCTCAGCGCCGAGACCTCAAGGGCACGGACGGGCGCAGACAGACAGCCAAACAGCAGCAGGACAGAAATCAGCTTGCGCAAACGGAATCACCTCATGGATCGATATGAGGCAACCCCCGCCGTTATGCTTTAATAGATCTCCTCGCCCTCCGCGGGCGCTTTCTTGCCGAGGCTGAATCGGTCCATGATGCCGGGCACCATGTCGATCACCTTGTCGATGGAGGAATTGGTGGGCGGATCGATGTAGATCATGCGCACGTTCCCGTTGGTGATGACGATGAACGCGATGGGTGTGATGGAGACGCCTGCGCCGCTGCCGGCGCCGAAGGCCGCCTTTTCGGCCTTCTGGGTGCCGTCGGAGCCGCCGGAGGCGAAGCCAAAGGTCACCTTGGACACGGGGATCAGCGTCGTGCCGTCGGGCGTGTTGATGGGGTTCCCGACGACAGAATTGACATCGACCAGCTCTTTCATCTTGGCCATGGTCTGATTCATGACATCGTTTACGTTACTCATTTTTGCACCGCCTTATCTCGATTGAGTTTCTTCCATTTGATAAACAGGATCAAGCCTGTGATCAGCAGCTTGATGGGTACGACCGTGACGATCACGTCGGCACTGTAGCTGTTGGAACCGTCAAAATCGGGCACCAGCTCGATGTGGCTGTCCCCCACCCGGAAGATCTTCTCCAGTTTTGGGATCGCGTTGCCCAGCACGGAGCACGCGCCGCCGTACATCAGCGCGGTCTTGGCCGCGTCGTCGTTGTGCAGTCGGGCATACAGCCGGAAGCGCCGGATATAGATGCCGCGCACGGCGCGCTTCAGCGCGTCGGCGGCAAAGGAGATATAGTCCAGGAGCTTGCCGAAGGTCAGCTTGAAGGGCTTTTTCTCCTTCTTCTTTTCCTCTTCCGGCTTAGGCTCCTTCGGTTTCTTCGGCTTTTTTGGCTTTTTCTTCTTTTTCGGGGGACGCGGGAGGATCTTGACGTTGAGGCCGAAGACGTGGGCGTAGACCGCGTAGCCGTTGTCGTCGGCCGTGGCGCGGGCGCCGACGGGCGTGATCAGCAGCAGTACGATCAGCGCCAGCAGCCCCAGCAGGACATACAGCAGCCACCTCATTCGCCATCCGCCTCCAGACTGTCAAGGGTCATCTGTCCGTCGGGCTCGCCGAGGTCGAAGCCCTCGATATAGGGCAGCTGCTCGACGCTCGTCAGCACGAAGGAGCGCAGGAATTTCTCACTGGTGCGGTACAGGGCAGGCCGGCCGGGGACGTCCAGGCGGCCGCAGTTCTCGATCATGCCCTTGTCCAGCAGGGAGCTGATGGTATAGGAGCTGTCGACGCCGCGGACCTGCTCGATGTAGGCGCGGGTGACGGGCTGCTTATAGGCGATGATGGCCAGCACCTCCATAGCGGCCGGCGACAGCATGGGCGCCTTGCCGGACTCCAGCGCGGCGCGGATAAAGGCAGAATACTCAGGCCGCGAGACCATCTGCAGCTTGTCGCCCAGACGGATCAGCCTGATCCCCCGATTCATCCTGTCGTATTCGCCGGACAGCTCGAAAAACAGTTCGTCCAGCGCCGGCCGCTCGATATCCAGCGCGGCGCAGAGGCGGTCTGCAGGCACGGGGTCGCCGGAGGCGAACAGGATCGCCTCGAGGGCGTACAGCAGCTTATTCTCCTCCATCCTGCACCTCCGTCAGCACAAGGCTGTATTCCTCTCCGTCGTCCTCGATGAGCAGCTTGTTCGTTTTGGACAGCTCCAGAACGGCCAGAAAGACCGCCACGATCTCCGAGCGGCTCTTTGCCTCCAGCACGAGGGACGTGAAGCTCAGCCGCTCACGGGTGCGGAACCGCTCCAGCAGCAGCACGATCTTGTCCCCCACCGGCACGGCGCTGCCGCCGACGATGCCGCTGAAGGACTCCGCCGGGGGCGGCGTTTTGCGGCTGGCGCGCTCGAGGATGTTGTTGATGGCGCGCCTGAGCTGCTCGGCCGTGTTGCCGTAAAGCTGATCGGGATCGCGCTCCAGCGGCTCGCGGCTCTTGGTAAAGATATCCTTGCCCAGCTCGTAGCGTTCCAGCAGCATGGACCCGGCCTGCTTGACGCGCTGGTAATCCAGCAACGCCTCGATCAGGGACGCGCGGGGGTCCTCCTGCTTTTCGTCCTCGTAGACGGGCAGGAGCATTTTTGACTTGATATACACCAGCTGCGACGCCATGGCGATGAAGTCGCCGGTGATCTCGATATCCATGCGCCGCATCTGCTCCAGATAGTCGAGATACTGCTCGAGGATTAGGGCGATGGGGATGTCCTTGATATCGATCTTGTTCTTCGTGATCAGGTGAAGCAGCAGGTCCAGGGGACCGTCGAAGACCTCCAGATGAAAGCTCATATCCTCCATGTCACACCAGCCCCACTGCGCCGCAGATCGACAGCGCGGCGTTGATGAACGTGCGATAGACGAAGCTCTGCCCCGTGACGATCACGTTGTTCAGCAGCCCGAAGTAGAGGCCGAGGATCAGTGCCAGCCGGATGTAGCCCTCGTATCGGTAGACCGTGAGGACCCACCTGTCCGGCAGGAACATGAAGAGGATCTTGGAGCCGTCCAGCGGCGGGACAGGCAGCAGATTGAAAACGCCGAGGCCGATGTTCAGCGTGCCCAGCACCGACAGAAAGGCGCCCAATGCCTGCAGCACGCGGTTCTGCGCCGTCACGGCGATCAGAACGTACAGCAGCAGCGATATGAAGCCCAGCACGAAGTTGGACAGCGGCCCGGCGAATGCCGTGAGGGCCATGCCCACCTTCGGGTTTTTGAAATACCGTGGGTTGACAGGCACGGGCTTCGCCCAGCCGAAGCCGAACAGCACCATGCACAGCAGTCCCAGCGGATCCAGGTGCGAAATGGGGTTGAAGGACAGCCGCCCGGCGTTCTGCGCCGTGCGGTCGCCCAGCAGGTAGGCGCTCCAGGCGTGGCACATCTCGTGGAACGTGATGGCGATCAGCGCCGCCGGGATCACCGTGATCATCGATTGCAGACTTCTCAAAGTTTCAGCTCCCCGGCCCTATCCTTCCAGGGCCTCCAGCATATCACGGACAACGTCGTCCCGGCCGTTCCCCTTTTCGGCGGAAAACGGTATGACGAGGTCGCTGTCGTCCAGGCTGAGCGTTTCGCGGATCAGCCGGATGCAAGGCTCCACCTGAGAGGGCTTGAGCTTGTCCAGCTTGTTGGCGATGATGGTGAAGGGCAAGTTGTAATGGCGGATGTACTCGATCATCGTCTGGTCGTCGCCTGTGGGCTTATGCCGGATATCGACGATCATGTACAGGCGGGAGATATTCTCCATGTCGGACTGAAAATAGTCCTCGATCAGCTTCGAGTAGCGGGCGCGCTCGTCCTTGGAGGTCTTGGAGTAACCATAGCCCGGCAGGTCGATGATCCACGCCTTGTCCTCCACGGAAAAGAGGTTGACGAAGACCGTCTTGCCGGGAACGGAGCTGACCTTGGCGAAGCCCTTCTTCCCCACCAGGCAATTGATGGTGGAGGACTTGCCCACGTTGGACTTGCCCGCGAAGACGAACCGGCGCATAGGCCCCGCCGGGAAGTCCTTCCGCGACGCGGCCGAGCGCACGAATACGGTTTTGAAGAGGTTCATCGTCCGACCGTCCTTCTCACGGCGGGGCGCACCGGCGCGGGCGCGGGAATGGCCACGGGCGCGGCCTCCTGCTTCGCGTCGTCTGTGACCTCCTCCACGGAGACCTGGGGGAACACGGCGCGGACCACGTCGTCCATGTGGCTGCAGGGGATGAACTGCAGCGTCTCACGGACGATGGGCTCGATATCGTCGAGGTCGCGGACGTTCTCCTCGGGGATCAGTACGGTCTTGACCCCGGCCATGAACGCGGCCATGGTCTTTTCCTTCAGCCCGCCGATGGGCAGCACGCGGCCCGTGATCGTCACCTCGCCGGTCATGGCGATGCCGCGGCTGACCTTTCGCCCGCTGAGGGCGGAGATCAGCGCCGTGGCGATGGTGATACCGGCCGAGGGGCCGTCCTTGGGCACGGCGCCCTCCGGGAAGTGAAGGTGGATATCCTTCGTTTTGTAGAAATCCGGCGCGACGCCCAGCGAATCGGCGCGGCTGCGGATGTAGGTTATGGCGGCGTGGGCCGACTCCTTCATGACGTCGCCCAGGTTGCCGGTGGTCTCGATCTTTCCGTTTCCTTCCACGGCGATTGCCTCGACCTCGAGGATCTCGCCGCCGACGCTGGTCCAGGCCAGACCGTTGACGACGCCGCAGTCGTTGTCGCCCGCCATGGACTTTTTCTTGAAGCGGACGTTGCCGAGGTACTTGCTGATATTGCCAGGATTTACACGCAATGACTTCTTCCCCGTCTCCAGCATGTGCTTCGCCGTCTTGCGGCACAGCTTCGCCAGCTCGCGCTCCAGCGAACGAACGCCCGCCTCGCGGGTGTAGCCGTCGATGATGTCGCGCATGGCCTGCTCGCTGATAATCAGGTTGGAGGCCTTCAGGCCGTTGGCCTTGAGCTGCTTGGGCAGCAGATGCTCCTTGGCGATGTGCAGCTTTTCTTCCACGGTGTAGCCGCTGAGCTCGATGACCTCCATGCGGTCGTACAGCGGATCGGGGATGGCATCCGCGTTGTTGGCGGTGCAGATGAACAGGACCTGAGACAGGTCGAAGGGGACGTCGATATAGTGATCGACGAAGGCAGAGTTCTGCTCGGAGTCAAAGACCTCCAGCAGCGCGGAGGACGGGTCGCCCTTGTAGTCGGCGGCCAGCTTGTCCACCTCGTCGATGAGGATCAGCGGATTCTTGCTGTCGGCCTGCTTGATGGCCGTGATGATGCGGCCCGGCATGGAGCCGATGTAGGTGCGCCGGTGGCCGCGGATGTCGGCCTCGTCCCGGACGCCGCCCAGGGAGATGCGGGCGTAATTGCGGCCCATGGCTTCGGCGATGGAGCGGGCGATGGACGTCTTGCCGACGCCCGGAGGCCCGACCAGGCAGAGGATCTGCCCCTTGACGCTGCCGGACAGCGTCTTGACGGCGAAGAACTCCAGGATGCGCTCCTTGACCTTCTCCAGCCCGTAATGGTCGGCGTCCAGCTTCTTCGCGGCCTTGGCGATGTCGTCGTTTTCAGTGGTCAGACGGTGCCAGGGCAGGTCAAGGACCGTGTCGAGATAGGTGCGGATGACGCCGCTCTCGGGCGAGGCGGCCTGCATCTTCGACAGGCGGTTGGCCTCCTTCAGCAGCTTTTCCTCCACGTCCTTGGAGAACTTGAGCTCGCGGATCCTGTCCTCATAGGTGTGGGACTCGGTGACGAGGTCGTCGCCTTCGCCCAGCTCCTCGTTGATGATGCGGATCTGCTCGCGCAGGTAGTAGTCCCGCTGGTTCTTGTCCATGCTTTCCTTGACGCGGTTCTGGATGTCCTGCTCCAGCACGAGGATGTCGATCTCCCGCGTGAGGATCTGGGTCAGCAGCGCGCAGCGCTTGCGCGGGTCGCTCTCCTCCAGGATGAGCTGCTTGTCGGTGTGCTGGATGAAGGTGTTCTGGGCGATGAAGTCCGATACGTAGGACATATCGTCGCTGTCGAAGATCTTCATCAGCACGTCGCCGCTCATCTTGGGGGCGAGATCGCTGTATTCCATAAAGAGGTCGCGCAGGGTGCGCAATGCAGCCTGATCGCGCTTGGCCGCGGCGGGGCGCGCTTCCGCTTCGATGATATAGGCGTCGCAGCGCAGATAGTCGGGGCTGCTGAGAGGGGCGTAGACGATGGCGCGTGTCTCGCCCTCCGCCAGCACGCGCAGCGTGCCGCCGGGCATTTTCAGCACCTGCTTGACGCGGGCGATAGTGCCCATGCGGTAAATGTCGTTGAAGGTGGGCTTCTCCACCGAAAGCTCCTTCTGAGAGATCAGAAAGATCCTCTGATCGGTGGACATGGCCTTATTGAGCGCGGCGATCGACAGGGGCCTGCCGACGTCGAAATGAAAGACGGTATTGGGGAACACCGTGATCCCAACCAGCGCCATGGTGGGAATGTTATGTAAAATCAATCTGCTGTTGAACTCCTTGGTCATACAACACTCCTCCATTCTGTTTATCGTGTATGCGGGGACGACCCGCGGATGATGACAGTGATTCACTTTGATCCACAGGCGGAGCCTGTTTGATATTGTATTATATCATATTGTGTCTCAGGTTTCAAGGGCAGGCGTCTGTAAAGAAAAGGGTTTCGCCTGCCTTCGACTTTTTCCGTTGCAAACGGCGGATGCAGCGTTTATAATGGTACCAATCAAAGCTCGGAAAGGACATGCAACATGAAGATCACAAAAGTCGAAGTATTCCAGCTGCACACCGACGTGCGGCCCGACTGGCGGCCCATCGGCTGCCGCATCTACACGGACGAGGGCATTTTCGGCGACGGCGAGGGCGCCATGGCCTTCGATATGGGCGCGCCCGGCGTCTACGGCATGCTGAAAGATCTGGCCGGGATGATCATCGGCATGGACCCGCTGGAGAACGAGGTCATCTGGGAAAAGCTGTACCGCGGCTCCTTCTGGGGGCTCAACGGCGGCCCCGTCATCTTCTCCGCCATCTCTGCCATCGATATCGCCCTGTGGGACATCCGCGGCAAGTTCTTCAATGTCCCCGTCTATACCCTGCTGGGCGGCAAGAAGCACGACAACCTGCGCTGCTACGCCAGCCAGCTCCAGTTCGGCTGGGGCGAGGTACGCACGCCCGCACGCACGCCGGAGGATTACGCCCACTGGGCGAAGGTCGCCGTCGGCGAGGGCTACGATGCGGTCAAGTACGATTTCCTGACGTATGACGAGACGAGCGGCTTCTTCAACGACGACGAGCGCCGCGGCATCCTCGGCAAGCGCATCCTCCACATTTACGAAAAGCGTCTGGCCGCCGTGCGCGAGGCCGTCGGCCCCGACGTTGACATCCTCATCGAGCACCACGCCAACACCGACGCCGAGAGCGTCATCCAGCTGGCGAAGATCTCCGAGAAGTACGACGTCTTCTGCTTCGAGGAGCCCGCGACGCCCTATCCCCAGTCCCACAAGTACGTCCGCAGCCAGATCAACATCCCCATCGCCGCCGGCGAGCGCATCTACTCCCGCTGGGGCTACGCGCCGTATTTCATCGACAATTCGATCCAGATGATCCAGCCCGACGTGGGCAACTGCGGCGGTCTGACCGAGGCAAAGAAGATCTGCGACATGGCGTACGCCTTCGACGTGGGCGTTCAGTGCCACGCCTGCGGCAGTCCCCTGTCGAACGTCGTGGCGCTGCATCTGGAGGCGGTCATTCCCAATTTCGTCATCCACGAGCACCACGCCGTCAACCTGACGCCCTACAACAAGGCCTACTGCGAGTACGACTATCAGCCGGTGAACGGTAAGTACAAGATCCCCGAGCTGCCCGGGCTGGGCAACTCCTTCACCCGCGAGGCCATCGACCATGCGCTGTACCGCAGCGTGATCGAGTAAGGTGACGCCATGACGAAGAAGGAAAAGGGCCGCCTGGTCGTCCAGCGGCTCAAGGAGTGTTATCCGGCCAGCTGCTCGCTGGTGGCGGAAAAGGATTATGAGCTTCTGTTCGCCACGCGCCTGTCGGCCCAGTGCACGGACGCCCGGGTTAACAAGGTGACGGAGGTTCTTTTCGCCAAATACCCGACGCTGCAGGCGCTGGCCGACGCAGAGGAGGACGACATCGCTGAGATCATCAAGCCCTGCGGTCTCTTCCGCACCAAGGCCCACGACATCAAGCTGGGCGCCGTCAAGCTCGTCACCGACTTCGGCGGCAAGGTCCCCGACTCCATGGAGGAGCTGCTGTCCATCCCCGGCGTGGGACGCAAGACGGCCAATCTGATCCTCTCGGACATTTACGGCCATCCCGCCGTCGTCGCCGACACGCACTGCATGCGCATCGCGGGCAAGCTGGGACTGACCACCGGCGGGCGCGATCCGCTGAAGGTGGAGACAGAACTCTCGAAGCTCATCGACCCCGCGGAGCAGGCGCCCCTGTGCCACCGGTTCGTCCACTTCGGCCGCGACGTCTGCACGGCCCGCGCGCCGAAATGCGAGGTCTGTCCCCTGTCCGATCTCTGCGCGGAGCGCGCGAAGGCGCTCAAAAAGAAAAAAGACGCGTAAAACATAAGCGCGGCCGCACGAGCGGCCGTGTTTTTATCGCAGCGACAGCTGCTTGAGCTCGCAATCGTAAACGCCGTTCGTCACCGTCAGGATCGCGTAGTACTGATTGTACCGGCTCATGGTGCCGGGGTTGAGCAGCAGCAGGCCGCCGTGGTACTCGGCGTTCTGCATGTGCGTGTGGCCGTACAGCACCACCTGCGCGTCCCGGGCATAGCCCTCGGACAGGAGCACGTCCATCGTTCGCTTGACCATGTAGCGGTGGCCGTGGGTCATGAAGATCCTCACGCCCTCCCAGACGAGCTCCCGCGTCAGCGGTTCTTTGGAGAAAAAGTCGCAGTTCCCCGCGACGAACATCGTTTTGGCGGGCAGGGTGACGCCGCCGAAATCATCGGAGCCGTCGCCGCAGAACAGCAGGCCGTCGGGCTTCTCCAGCGCCAGCAGGCGCATCAGCCCCTCACGGTTGCCGTGTGAATCGCTGCAGACACATATTTTCAAGTGAGGTCACTTCCTTCGGTAACGCAACTTTTCAAAGCTGCGGCATATAGTATTGGTAAGACGGCGCGACGCCGCCGATCCATCAATCGAACGGGAGGTAGATCCATGCCAGGCGAATACGATTCCATGGCGCGGGCCTTTATGGGCACGCCCCAGGGGGCGAGGATCATCGGGTTTCTCGACCAGCTCAACCGGCTGATGCAGGGGCCGGAGGGCCGCGAGCTTTTGTCGCTGCTGGGCGGCAGCGGCGGTGAGGCGCTGAAGCGCGCCGCCCAGTCGGCAGCGGTCAGCGGACGCGACCCGGCGCGGGCGCTGCTGTCGGGGCTGCTGAGCAGTCCGGAGGGCACGGCCCTCGTGGCCAAGATCATCGAGCTTTCGGGGGTGTGAGCGTGCCCGCAGGTGAAAAACAGGATGCCAAAGCGCTGGCAGACCTGCTTTCAAACATACTGAAAAGCAATATCCCTTTACAGGCTAAAGAGCCTCCGGCCGGCCCGGCCGCACCCGATCCGCCTCTCGATCGCGGCAATCTCGGCCGCATTTCCGCCGTGCTGCCCGCCGTGATGCAGGCCATGTCGGGCAAGGGCGAGCTGCTGCGGCCGGAAAAGATCAACCTGATCCGCGCCTTCCGTCCCTATCTGGACGAGGAACGTCAGGGGGAGATCGACCACGCCATCCGCATGGCGAACGTGGCGCAGGCGGCCAAGACGGCGCTGAGCGCGCTGGGGCGGTGAGCGCTTGTACAACCGATACGTGCGCGCCTGCGGTCCGCCGCCCCCCTGCCCGCCGCCGGACACGGGGCCGAAGCCGCCCGGCATCCTGCCGGGCGGACTGCGTCTGCCGAAGATCGACGCGGACACGATCCTGCTGCTGGTGATGGTCTATTTCCTCGTCCGCGACCCGGACGACCGCGGCAGCGACACGCTGCTGATCATCGCCGCGCTGTTTCTGCTGGGCCTGTGACCTGGCAGACAAGTTGAGCAGAGCCTTTTGGCTCTGCTCATTTCATTTATTCCGGCTGCGTTCCGTCGGGCAGCGTGAACAGGCCGCTGACGTCCTCCGGCATGTCCAGCAGGTCGCAGGACATGGCGTAGACGAGCAGATCGTTCTCGAAGCTCTGAGCGCCGATCAACAGACCGCTGTCGACGGAGATGTAGTAAAGCACTCTGTAGCCGCTGCGGCTGTCCCGGGACTCGACGTAGATGCAGTACTGCTCGTTGTACTGGGAATAATCCGCCGCCAGGATATCGCTCTGTGGCAGGGACAGAATACGCTCATAGGTGGGGATGAAAACGTAATCGTCCTCGGTGAAGCTGCCGAGGTTCCCCTTGTAGTAGCTCGGCTCCCCTTCCTCCCAGAGATAGACCTGCCCGTTGCTGATCAGCGCGTGGCTCTGTGGCGTGTCGCCGCGGTAGCGGATGGTGTGGCTGCGCTCGCCGTCCACATAGCTCTCGGCGGTGGCCGTCGACTGGCCGGTGGAATAGTAGATCGTGCTGTTGGCCGAGATATGATACCGGTCCGGCCGCGAGAGCGCGGCGACGACCTTTTTGATGTTGTCCTTCCCCACCGTGACGGACTGCAGCAGCTCCAGATTCGGCGCCTCGTCCGTGAGCGCCACGTCGATCTTCTCGTCGCTGTCGCCGGGCAGGACGATGTCGCCGCTGGTGCGGCTGCCGACGAAGGGCGAGCCGAACATATTGAGCAGCAGGATCACCAGCACCGCCACGGCGGCCGACATCCAGATGCGGACTGATCTTGTTTTGATACGATCATCTCCCGAAGGGGGCGGCGGGCTCCGCCCGCCTGCCGAAGTAGTACAGCAGATCCTCGGTGATGCGCAGGCAGGCGCTGCCGTCGCCGTAGGGGTTGACGGCGCGCTTCATGCGCAGGTAATGCGCCTCGTCGTCCAGCAGGGCGCGGGCGGCGTTCAGGATGCTTTCCCGCTCGGTGCCGACGATCTCCACGGTGCCGGCCTCAACGGCCTCGGGCCGTTCTGTCTCGCGGCGCAGGACGAGCACAGGCTTGCCCAGCGCAGGCGCCTCCTCCTGCAGCCCGCCGGAGTCGGTCATGACCATGTAGACGCGGTCCATGAGATTGTGCATGTCGAAAACGCCCAGCGGCTCGATGAGCCTGACGTTGTCGAGACCCGCCAGATGCTTCTGCACGGTCTCGCGGACGTAGGGGCTCAGGTGGACGGGATAGACGAAGCAGACGTCCCGCCGCTCCCGGGCCAGCTCGGCCACAGCGCTCATGATGTTCTCCATGGGCTCGCCGTAGTTCTCCCGCCGGTGGGCGGTCAGCAGCACGACCTTCCGCGCCGCGTAGTCAAGCTCGTTGAGGATAGACTCCTCAAAGACGTAGTCTGGCCGCACCGTCGTCTTGAGGGCGTCGATGACCGTGTTGCCCGTGACATAGACGTGTTCCGTGACGCCCTCCCGGGCGAGGTTCCGGCGGTTCGACTCGGTAGGCGCGAAATGGATGTCGGCCAGCCTGCCGGTGAGGACGCGGTTCATCTCCTCCGGGAAGGGGGAAAACTTGTCGAAGCTGCGCAGGCCCGCTTCCACGTGGCCCACGCGGACGCCGCTGTAGAAGGACGCCAGCGCGGAGGCGAAGGTGGTGGTGGTATCGCCGTGAACGAGGACGATATCGGGCTTCTTCCGCGCGAACACATCCTCCAATCCGAGCAGCGCCTTGGACGTGACGGTATAGAGCGTCTGGCTCTTCTCCATGATCGCCAGGTCAAAGGCGGGCCTAATTCCGAAGGCGGCCAACACCTGATCCAGCATCTCCCGGTGCTGGCCGGTGACGCAGACGATGGGCTCAATCTCCGGGTGCCTATGGAACTCCTTGACCAGCGGGGCCATTTTGATGGCCTCGGGCCTTGTCCCGAAAACGAGCATGACTTTTAAAGGATCCATTTATTTCTCATCCTTTTCGCTGTTGTTTTGCTGCTTTCTGCCGCCGATCCTGATGTTCATGGCCAGGAACAGGCTGATGAGCACGGCCACGGCCACGATGGCAATCTTCATCTCGCCGCTCGTGGTGAAGATGACGGCGGCCAGCCCAAGCAGGACGCTGACGGCGTAGAGGATCGCCACGGACTGCTTCTGGTCGAAGCCCATATCGACGAGACGGTGATGGATGTGGCCGCGGTCCGCCTGCAGCGGGCTCTGGCCCTTCAGCAGGCGGCGCACGATGGCGAAGCCCGTGTCGAAGATCGGCAGGCCGAGAATGATGAACGGGACGATGAAGGAAATGATGGCGTAAAGCTTGAACAGCCCCGTGATCGACATGGTGGCGAGGATGTAGCCGAGGAACATCGACCCCGTATCGCCCATGAAGATCTGCGCCGGGTTGAGGTTATAGGGCAGAAAGCCGAAGCAGGCCCCGGCCAGCGCCGCCATGACGATGGCGATATACGGCTCGGACACCAGCAGGGCAATGGTGAAAACGGTCAGAGACGCGATGGACGACACGCCGCAGGCGAGGCCGTCTAGGCCGTCGATGAAGTTGACGGCGTTCGTCATGCCGACAATCCACAGCACCGTGATGGGCACCGACAGCCAGCCCAGACGGAAGTAGCTGTCGGTATTGAAGGGATTCGTCAGCACGGAGACGCGGACGTTGGCCATGACCGGGATGAAGGCGGCGACGAACTGGCCGATGAACTTCGTCCCGGGCTTGAGCGCCACCACATCGTCCACGATGCCCAGCAGCACGATGACCATGGAGCCCAGCAGGATCGATTTCATATCGGCGTCGATCCGCCCGAAGACCAGCACGCTGACGAGAAAGCCGAGGAAGATCGCCAGGCCGCCCACCCGCGGGATGGGCGTTTTGTGCATGCGGCGATTGTCCTTCGGTACGTCCACGGCGCCGATCCGGTAGGCAAAGGATTTGACCACCGGCGTCAGCGCAAAGGCGATCAGCAGCGCCGCCGCAAAGGCCAGCGCCGAGGTCAGGACAACACTGTCATTAAACATGTCTTACCTTCCGTTTCAGTTGTGCTTTTTGACGACCAGTCCCACCTTTTTATACACCTTGTCCAGCGTCCGCTGCGCGAAGATCGAGGCGCGCTCGGCGCCTACGGCGGAGATCTGATCCAGATAGTCGCGGTTGTTCATATAGTCGTTGATCTTTTCGCGGATGGGGCGGATGCGGTCGGCGACCACCTCGCCGCAGGCCAGCTTGAAGTCTCCGTAGCCCTTGCCCTCGAACTCGCGCTCGACCTCCTCGGTACTCTTGCCCGTGACGGCCGAGTAGATGTTGATCAGGTTGTTGACGCCGTCCTTGCCCTCGCCCATGCGGACCTCGGAGCCGGAGTCGGTGACGGCGCGCTTGAACTTCTTGATGATCTCGTTGTCGGTATCGGTGACGGTGATGATGGCGTTGACGTTGGAGTCGCTCTTGCTCATCTTCTTCGTCGGGTCGGCAAGGCTCATGATGCGCGCGCCGCTCTTGGTGATATAGGGCTCGGGCAGATTGAAGGTCTTGCCGTAGATGCCGTTGAAGCGGTTGGCGATGTCGCGGGCGATCTCCACGTGCTGCTTCTGATCCTGACCGACGGGGACGAAGTCTGTCTGGTACAGCAGGATGTCGGCGGCCATCAGTGCGGGGTACGTGAAGAGGCCGGCGTTGATATTGTCGGCGTTCTTGGCGGACTTATCCTTGAACTGCGTCATGCGCGACAGCTCGCCGAACATGGTGTAGCAGTCGAGGATCCAGCCCAGCTCCGCATGCTGATGGACGTGGCTCTGGAGAAAGACGATGCTCTTCTCGGGATCGATGCCGCAGGCCAGCAGCGTGGCCAGGCCCTGATAGATCTGCTTGCGCAGGTCGGCGGGCTCGTGGCGGACGGTCAGCGCGTGCAGATCGGCCATGGCGTACAGGCAGTTGAAATCGCCGCTGTTCTGGATCGTGACCCAGTTGGTCAGCGCGCCGAGGTAATTGCCCAGCGTGATGCTGCCGGAGGGCTGTATAAAGCTGAGAGAGATCTTCTTTTTCTCTTTTTTGACTTCGTTGTTCTGAGAAAGTTCGCTCATTTTTTCGTTCTCCTCTATTTGGATTTCAGAATTATCCCATATTAATGATTATCATATCACAATTCACGCACCGGGGCAAGGTCAAATCGCAATCCGGAAGGAATAATCAGACGCGCGCGGCAGACAATACCGGCAGATAAGGAGGGTCTGCCGTGAACCGAACCATCAACAAAACCGCCCTGTTTTTCGCGCTCGTCTCCCTGGCGCTGGCCGCCGCCACGATCTTTTACGCCTCCAAAGCGGAAGCCCGCGGCCGTGCCATGCGGTACCGGGATGAGCAGGCGATGAACGAGCTGGTCGCCCAGCTGTCGCAGATGGACAGCGCGCTGAACAAGCTGAAGAGCGCGCCGGAGGGCCGCAGCCTGCAGACGGCCGCCGCCAAGCTGTGGCAGTGTGCCGAAACGGCCAAAAGCTGCATGTCTTCCCTCTCCCTGCCGGACGGCGCGCTGGACAAGACGCAGAAATACGTGGGTCAGACGGGCGATTTCGCCTACTATCTGCTGTTCTCCGCAGCCGGCGGGCAGCAGGTGAGCCTGGAGCACCGGCAGGCGCTGCAGAGCCTGTGCCGGGCCTCGCAGTCACTGACGGAGGAGCTGAACGCCGTTAACGGCCAGCTGGACCGGGGCCGCATGGTCTTTTCGGACGCGCGGGAGGATCAGCTGCCGCTGTCCGACGGTCTCAGCGGTGTGGAGCAGGAGTTCCCCGAATACGCCTCCCTGATCTATGACGGCCCGTTTTCCGAGCATCTGACCTACGCGCAGCCGCGCTTGCTCAGCGGATTGCCTGACGTCGATCTGCAGCAGGCGATCCGCGGTGCGGCGGCCTTCTGCGAGCTGCCGGTGACGAGTCTGTCCCTTCTTTACGAGGGCGCGGGCAGGATCCCCTGCTGGTGTCTGACGGACGGCAAGGGGATCACGGCAGAGGTCTCGAAGCAGGGCGGCATCGTTTTCGGCTACCGGAACAGCCGCTTCGTGGCGGAGGCGCAGGTCGCGCCGGAGGACGCGATCCGCAGAGCGGCGGACTTTCTCGCCCGGCGCGGCTTCAAGAACATGAAGGAGAGCTACTGGTCCCGCTATGACAACACGATCACGGTCAACTTCGCCTATACGGAAAACGATATCACGGTCTACGGCGATCTGATCAAGGTGAGCGTCGCGCTGGACGACGGCGAGGTGGTGGGCATGGAGGCCCGGGGATATCTGATGAGCCACCGGGACCGCACGCTCCCCCGCCCCGTCCTCACGGAGTCGGAGGGCAGCGCGCAGCTGGAGGATGTGCTGACCGTCCGCTCCGGCAAGCTGGCGCTGATCCCCACCTCCGGGCAGGACGAGGTGCTGTGCCGGGAGTATATCTGTGAAAACGGCGACGGGGCGCACGTGATCTGCTACCTCAACGCGATCACGGGGCAGCAGGAGAACATGTTCCTTCTGATCGAGGACGAGAACGGGACGCTGGTCCTTTGACCGTTAACCATTTTCAAAAATCGGTTGACAAGCCTCTGCGCGTGTGGTATGCTCACGCACGGAGGCGATTTTTTGATGAACACGAAGGAAGCGCTGCTTTTCGTGTTGGAGGAGCAGCGGGGCATGTATGTGTCCGGCGAGGAGCTGGCGAAACGGCTGGGCGTCAGCCGGACGGCCGTATGGAAGGCCGTCAACAGCCTCCGGGAGGACGGCTTCGACATCGTGTCCGCCGGGAGCAGAGGCTATCGGCTGTCGGCGGAATCGGACCTGCTGTCGTCGGCTGCGGTGCAGCAGGCGCTGAAAACGCGCGTGTTCGACGTGCGCGTGGTGCCGGAGACCGGCAGCACCAACGACGACGTGAAGGCGCTGGCGGAGCGCGGTGCGCCGGAGTTCACGGTCGTGGCCTCCGAGCTGCAGACAAAGGGCAAGGGCCGTCTGGGCCGGAGCTTCTATTCCCCCCAGCGGACGGGCATTTATTTCAGCGTCCTGCTGCGGCCGAAGCTGCCCGTGACGGACGCCCTGTTCATCACCACCTCCGCCGCCGTGGCGACAGCCTCGGCCATCGAGGGGGTCTGCGGCAGACAGGCCGGGATCAAGTGGGTCAACGACATCTACTGGCAGGACCGCAAGGTCTGCGGCATCCTGACGGAGGCGTCCCTTGATCTGGAGAACGGCAGCCTCGCCTATGCGGTGCTGGGCATCGGCATCAACGTCTCGCCGCCGGAGGGCGGCTTTCCGGAGGAGCTGAAAGCCATCGCCGGGTGCCTGTATCCCGAGGGCGGGTGTCCCGCAGGGACGCGCAGCAGACTGCTGGCGTCGCTGCTTGACAAGTTCTACGAGCTTTACGTCCATCTTCCCGAGAAGCGCTTTCTGGACGAATACCGCCGCAGGAGCATCCTCAAGGGGCTGAACGTCAACGTCATACAGGGCGACCGCACCTATCCCGCGTCTGTCGTCGGGATCGACGACCAATGTCATCTGCTGGTTTCAAGAGACGGGCAGCTGATCGCCCTTGACAGCGGTGAGGTCAGCGTCCGGCCCATCAAATAACAAAGGAGCAAATACCCATGCAAAAGCAAAACGTCAAAAATCTGGCCCTGGGCGCCGTCATGACGGCACTGATGTGCGTCCTGGCCCCCATCAGCATCCCGCTGGACCCCGTGCCCATCACCCTGAGCGTCTTCTGCGCGTTTCTGATCGGGCTGGTGCTGCCCGGCCATTACGGGCTGCTGTCCATCCTGGTCTACGTGGTGCTGGCCATCATCGGCCTGCCGGTGTGCGCCAACTACACGGGCGGCGCGGCGGTCGTCTTCGGCCCCACGGGCGGCTACATCATCGGGTATTTCTTCATCGTGCTGCTGACGGCCATGGGCAAGCACACCCGGAATACCTGGGCGCTGTTCGCCGCCATGCTGGGCGGTCTGGCGCTGTGCTACGTCTTCGGCACCGCCTGGTTCATGATCTCCACGGGCAATCCCCTGTGGATCTCCCTGAGCTGGTGCGTGCTGCCCTTTATCCCCTTCGACGTCGCAAAGGGCGCGGCATCGCTGGCGCTTGTCAGGCTGCTGCAAATGCGCGGCGTTGCGATCTGATCACGAATATGAAAAAAGAGCCTCCTTCGAGGCTCTTTTCTTTTAGTTGTAAAGGACGTTGAGATACGGGGGCAGGCCGTCCCGGAGGAACGCTTCGGCGCGGTCGGTCAGGGCGCGGGCACAGCCGGTGGAAATATCGTTCCGCCCCGTGGGGAGTGTACGGCCCCGGCAGCTCTTCTCATCCATGGTACAGACGTACAGCAAATAATTGCAGCCGTAACCGATGACCTCGACGGCGCGCTTGTCCTCCTCGTCCATCAGCGCGTAAGAGAGCAGCGTCCCCTGCTGATCGAAAAGGCCATAAGCATGACCCTCGTATTCCTCCAGGATCTCCGCAAAGCGCTCCTCGTCGCGGAAAACGGCGGCGCGGCCCTGAATGGCAGCGTGATACAGCGCGTAAACACTTTTGACGTCTGTTTCGTCAAGCAATCTTGCTTTACAGAGAAAAGCAGGCATGTCCGCATTTGCCGTCACCTCGGAAACGGAGAAAACGGACCGGAAGCCGAAGCGGTCGTAGAAGCGGAACAGGCTGTCGTTCTGGGTCAGCAGCACAGCCAGCTCGGTCCCTTCCCGCCGCAGGAGGTCGAAGGTGTACTCGATCATCTCGCCCATGATCCCGCGGCCGCGGCACTGAGGCCTGGTGGCGACGGCGTAGAGGTAAACGGCCTTCATTTGTTCACCGTTCTTCTCCAGCGCGGTGTCGATCAGGTCGATCATCGAGACGACGCGCCCGTCTTCCCGATACACCAGCGTCCGGTACCGGCAGCGGACGTTCTCGTGGAACCAGACGGCGTATTCGTGCTCGCCGGGAAAGCAGAGGTCGTAAAGCTCGATCAGCTGCTCCCGGTCCTCCGGTCTCGCAAAATCGAATGTCATTCCTGCACCCCGGCGGGTCGGAGCGTATACTTCTCGGTGAGGAACGCCGGATAATACGACAGCTTCGCCGTCCGCAGGCCCTCGATGCCCAGGTCCTCCTCGCGGTTGACGTATTCGATGTCGCCGAAATTGTGGATGGCGAACTGATTGTTGATCATCGTGTAGGCGCCGTCCAGGTCCCAGTCGGCCTTTTCGATCATCATGTCGATGACGCCGGGGCGTGTCAGCGCGCCCAGTGTGTAGCCCGCAATCTGGCCGTCCACCCACAGAATGCCGCCGCGAACGTCGAGCGCGTGGAAGTTGCTCAGCGCGCAGTCGATGGCCTCCAGCTCGTGCTTGTAATCGTCCTCGTAGCCGTCGCCGCTGCGCTGCTTGCCCCATTTGATGGTGTAGTCGTGGATGGCGTCGCGGTGGATCTCGTGGTCGATGTCCTCATAACGCCAGCGGCCGTTATAGAGGGCGTTGAACTTGTTGATATGGTTGCGCTTGCCGTGGAGCTTTTTGCCCTTGAGCGTCACAAGGTCCTCGGCGCGGTAGATGTAGTCGAAATTGTCGCGGTCCTCGGTAAAGACGTACTTGCCCGGACAGCGCTCCTCCAGCTCCTTTTTGCGCTCCGCCGTGAGCAGGACCACCTGATAGGGCCGGCCCGCGGCGTCCGCCTCCAGCTCCTGCATCGCCTGAACGATGTCGCCGGCGCCGAGAGGCATGTAGTAAAGCAGCGTGTCGCCCTGCGGGTTGCTGCGGATATACAGGAATCCGTCCTTGATGCAGTAACGGACACCGTAATGATTGCGCCAGATATACAGCGAGGCAAACGTCCTGTCTGCCATGATCGCGCCGTCGCAGTTGAGCAGCGGCTGGAGAAGCTCCTTATCGGACAGCTCCACTTCTTTGAATGTCAACATAAATCGATTGACTGACCCCCTTAAAGGCTTCATATTTTGTCTTCTATATCATACCCTAAAAGATCGGAAAAATCAATACATACCTTTTTGGTCTGCTTTCATATGAAAAAAGGCATCCCCCGCGGGGGATGCCTCGGAATGATCACACTTTCTTTTTCTTTCTGCCAATGAGCAGGAAGGTCACGGGGATCGTGACGACGTACAGCAGGGCCGCGCCGAAATAGACCGTGCGGTAGCCGCCCAGATAGTCGGCCACCAGTCCCCAGATGGCGGCGCCCACGCCCGCGCCCAGATCGTAGGCGGCATAGTAGGTGGACGTAGCCTTCCCTCGCCTGCTGCGCGCGGCGTTGCTGACGGCCAGCACGTTGAGCATCGGGAAGTAAAGCCCGCCGCCCATGCCGCGGATGGCCGCGGCGGCGTACATCATAAAGTTGTTCGTCATGGTGGAGATCAGGAAGAGCGCAACGACGTCAGCCAGCATGCCGCCGACGATGACCGGGAACATGCCGAAGCGGTTGGCCAGCCTGCCGGAGAAGATGCGGATGACGATCATAAACGCCGCCTGCACCGTGAAGAACCGCCCGATGGCCGTCAGACCGATGCCGATGCCGTAAGGCGAGATGTAGTTCGTGATGGAGGTGGTGGACAGCGTGACCATCAGCGACAGGATCGCCGCGGGGATGGCGCGCTTGTCGAAGAAGCGCCAGATGGGCGAGCGGCGGATATCCTCGGCCGCCTCGGCCTCGGCCTGCTCCTCGAAGGCCTGCTCCTCCGGCGTCAGCTCCACGCTCTGCGGGTTGCTGCCGCCGCGCTGGAAGCCCTGCTTCTTCTCGTAGTTGATCGTTACGCACACGGCCATCGCCACGACCATCAGCGCGATGCCGAAGAGGAAGAAGCCGTCGGTGTTGCCCTTCAGCAGGAAGCTCAGACCGACGGCGGGGCCGATGGCCGTCGCCACATTGCTGAACATGCCGTAGTAGCCGAGGCCCTCCACCATGCGCTCCTTATGCAGCACGTCGGGCACCATGGTACCCTGGGCGATGGTGGCCATAGAGGAGCCGAAGCCCTGGATCAGGCGGAACAGCACGATCAGCGCCACCGTAGACGACAGGTAGAAGCCGACGATGGGCATGCCGAAAAACGCAAGGCCGATCATGCAAATCAGCCGGCGGCCCTTCGTATCGATGAGGTTCCCGGCAAAGATCCTCATGACCATGGCGCAGATGGTGTAGCCGGAGGCGATAAAGCCCATCTGCGAGGGCGAAAAGCCGCGCTGCTGGAGGTATTGCGGAAAAGCCGACATGAACATCTGCGTGCAGATGCCCGTGACAGCCGTGATGATACCGACCCGGATGAAAATAAAAGTCCACAAAGGCGGTTTCTTTGCGGACCTGTCCCCGTTTGCCTGCATGGTACTCCCCTCGTCTTTCAGTTCATATCAGAATATCAGGTTTTCGCGGTAGTCTACGTCCTCGTCCGGCTCCAGCGCGTGGAGCTGGTCGATCACACGGAGGCAGTCGTCCTTTTCCTCGTAAAAGCTCCCGGCCATCAAGACCTCGCCGAAATAGCCCTTCAGCAGGAACGTATAGCCCCAGTCGTTGGAAAAGACGTCGTAATAGCTCTTGCCGTCCACAGCTCTCTCGTGGTCCTCCTCGACGACGGCGGAGCCGAGGCTGCCCCGTGCGGCTGTCACGCCGCTGCGGCAAGCGGGCAGCGTCTCGAAAGCGTCGCTGACGGCCAGGACCTCCTCCGCTTCACTGAGCAGCTTATAGACGAACGCGTCGTCTCGCGTGCGCTCGATCACGAACTTGCCTTTCACAAACATCACCTCAACAGGATCGATTGTCATAGCTCAATATATTGTATCATATTTTTCTCTATAATGAAATACTTTCATGCGAAAACGGTATCTTTTAGTTATATTCCACGAAAGGAAGTAGTAAAAATGCACGAAAGCGGCGTGGCATCAGCCACGCCGCTTCTACGGTTTCAGTATGATCGCGCCGTCGGTGAAGACGATCTGCGAGAACGCTTCGCCCTCGTCCAGCAGCAGCTTGTTGAGTCCCCTTGTCACGTGGTCGAAAAGGCTCTGAGGCAGCTCGCCGAAGGCGATCGTCACGTCGCCTACCGCCGCCTCCGCGGGGGCGGCGGCGATCAGGCGGCTGTCTTCGTCGCAGGTGCAGTCCGCCGTCAGCGACAGCGCGATCTGCCCGGGGAGCAGCCGCTCCAGAAGGCCCAGGCCTACGACGCGGTCTCCCCCGCTTTTCAGAAAGCGCAGCAGCCGCTGGCGCGGGCAGACGGCGGAGACCGTGACACGCCCGCTCTCGTGGATCGATACGGCGACGTCCCGCAGCGGCAGCGCCTGCGTCAGGTAGCCGCCCAGCTTTTCGGCAATGGCCTCCTCGTCCAGCACCGTCTGCGTCTCCCGCGCGGCCGTCTGCACAGACGACGCCGGGCGGATCGCTGGCGGCTCATAGGGCGGCACAGCCTTCTTCACGTCCGTCAGCTCGTCTGCGGCGACCCTGCCGATGAGCAGCAGACACAATACGACGCAGACGATGGTGATGAGCTTATACAGCTTTTCCTTGTTCCGTTCGTTCATGCGGACCCCTCCCTCTGCCAAATCGTATGCAGAGGGCCGTCCCGCTATGATCAATCTTCCAGCATATCCTCCAGCTCGCACAGCGCCTCGCTCTCGTTGTCGGCGCTTAGCACGAACTGACCCCAGCTGTCGTAGACCTCGATGTGTCCGCGTCTGTTGACGATCCTGTAATCCTGCATGATCCGTACCTGCCTTTCTTTGATTTATTACAGGTAAAGAATAACAGGATATCAGTCCATTATAACGGACAGTGATCCATCAAAGCGCCGCTCCTGCGCCTGTTTTCAGGAAAAAGACGATCTTTTCCCGCACGGGGAGGCAGAAGATCTTTTCTGCGGCGGAAGCGTAGATCTCCAGCTGCAGGCGGTGACGCTCGGCGGCCTTTTCCTCCGAGCCGGGCAGGATGGAGTCGGTCTTGAAATCGACGATCGTCAGACCGTCGTCTTCAAAGATCAGCAGGTCGATGACGCCGTTCATCAGGATCTCCTGCTCCGTATCGTCGCCGAGACGCAGTTCGGCGGGCGAAAACAGCGCCGCGAACTCATATTCGCGCACGGCGCGGCTGCTCATCGCCTTCTTGCCCCATGGGCTGCGCAGGAACGAAAGGATCATCTGCGGATCGACGGCATCCGCCTCCTGCCGGGACATGAGGCCGTCTCCGCACATGCGCTCCAGCTGCGCCTTCACCTGAGCCTCGTTGCCGCAGTCGGTCCAGTCGGCCTTCTGCAGGAATCGGTGGACGGCGCTGCCGCGCTCGGCTGCGGTCAGCCCACCGCGGCGCAGGGCAGTGATGCGGGGCGTCGGATCGACGTAGACCCCGCCCTCGGGCGTCGCGTCGATGATCCCCTCGTCCTCCAGCAGACGACGCGCGCCCGCAGGCGTCAGCTTGGACGGCAGTGCGGTGAGCGCCTCAAAGGCGTAGGGCGCGTCGCTCTTCTCCAGCAGCGCCAGCAGCGCGGGATCGACCTCCGTATCCGGCGCCGCTTCCTCCGTGACGGCTTCCCTAGCGGCGGGGCGGCGGGTGACCGCGGTGTACGGCAGGATCGTGCGGCGGACCGCGCCGCAAGGCGACTGCTCCAGTGACGCGAGGATCCACTCGGCGGCGTTGTTTTTCCCGGCCAGCCACGTGGGCGACACGCCGCCCAGCTCCACTTCAGCTGCGAGATCGTCGAGCTTTTTGAAGGCGTTCTTCATGCCCATGATCAGGAACAGGCGCTCACGCGCGCGGGTCATGGCCACGTACAGCTTGCGCACCTCCTCCGCCGCCAGCTCCCGGCGCGAGGCGTCGGCGATGGCGCGGTGCATGGGCATGCGGTAGGACGCGCGCAGGGCGGGGATCTTGACGCGCAGGCCGAAGCCCATCTCATCGTGCATGACCACCTGCGCGTGGGTATCCTCCAGATTGAAGGTCTTGACGAGATCCGGCAGGAAGACGAAGGGGAACTCCAGACCCTTTGACTTGTGGATGCTCATGAGGCGCACGCCTCCCGCGGGCTCGGTCTCCGGCGCCTTGTCATTCTCCATCAGCCGCTCGGCGTACTGGATGAACTCGAACAGGCTGCGCCTGCCGCCGGCCTCGCATTTGAGCGCCATGTCGTAAAACGACCGAAGGTTCTCCATGCGGCGCTCGCCGCCGTCCAGCGCGCCGAAAACGGCCATGGCCGACGTCTCGGCGTAAATCATGCCGATCAGCTGAGAGGCCGCGCTGTCGGGCACGTAGGCGGCATAGCGGTCGATCGTCTCGAGGACGCGTTTGCAATGCTCGTCCCCTGTCTCTGCTCTGCGGCGCAGCGCGTCGAACAGAGACGCGCCACGGTCGGCAAGACGGATCTCCGCCAGCTCGTCGGCCGTGAAGAGGAAGAACGGCGAGCGCAGCAGGCCGACCAGCGGGATATCCTGCCGCCGGTTGTCCAGCACGCGGAGGAACGCCATCATGGACAGGATCTCGAGGCTTTGCCAGAAGGCCTTCTCTCCGACGCTGACGGGGATGCCCAGGCGGTCCAGCTCGCGGGCGAAGATCGGCGACTTTCCGGTGAAGGAGCTGAGCAGGATCGCGCAGTCCTCGGGCCGCGCGGGCCGCTTCGTGCCGTTGAATGGATCGCAGACCTCGGCGGTCTCCAGCAGCTCCGCGATATGGTTGGCCGTCAAAATCGCCTCGGCCTCGATGCGCTTGGGCGAATCCTCATCGTCGGAGGCGCCGATCATGTCGATGATCTCGAGGCTCACGGGACTTTCGCCGGAGTAGGGTGCGCCCTGATGGAGAGCCTCCTCCTCGGTGTAGTCGATGTCGCCGAAATCGCGGCTCATGACGGCACCGAACACGTGGTTGCAGGCCGCCAGGATCTCGCCCCGAGAGCGGAAGTTGACGTTGAGCTGCAGCCGCATGTTTTTCCCCTCCGCGCCGTCCTCAAAGGGCTCGTAGCGCGTATAGCGGTCCATGAAGATGCGCGGCTGGGCCATACGGAAACGATAGATGCTCTGCTTGACGTCGCCGACGAAGAAGCTGGCGCGGGAGCGGGCGGAGACGGCGCGGAAGATGGCCTCCTGGATGTCGTTCGTGTCCTGATACTCGTCGACGAGCAGCTCGTCGACGCCGCCCGATATTTCGAGGCCCAGCTCCGTGGGCTCGCCGTCAGGGCCGCGCAGCAGCGACAGAGCGTAATGCTCCAGATCGGAAAAGTCCAGCAGCTTTCGGCTGAGCTTCAGCGCGGAATAACGGGACGCGTAGCGCGTGACCGCCAGGCGCAGTCCGCGCAGCGACGCCAGGTTTTCCTCCCGGCCGAAGCGCGCCTGCGCTTCGTCGAAGGCGATCAGACGCGAGCTGATGTAATCCACCGATTCCGTGAAATGCTTGCGGATCAGCTTCATCCGGTCGGCCAGCGCCTTGTGTTCTTCGCCCCGAATGGGCTTGAACCGGTCGGACGGGCAGCCCGCCTGCAGGACAGCGTAGGCGTCGTCCCAGCTCGTCTCCAGCGCCGCCTCCGCCTGATCCGCAAAGGCGAGCAGCGCCGCGAAGGTCGGGCCGTACTGCTTTTTGACGTAGTCGTCCGCGTCCATATACCGGACGCCCGCGCGGAGCCGCTGAGCGGCGTGCTCCATCAGACCGCGCGCTTCCTCCAGCAGATACGGCTGCCAGACATCCTGGCTCTCGGGCGACGTGAAACGCTCCAGCGTCGCCGCGGGATCGGCGTGAGCGCTGAGATGATCCAGCACACGGTCCAGCACGGCGCACAGCGTCCGATTGTCCTTTTCATCCGCCAGCGCGTCGCAGAGCGCGGCGAAATCAGGGTCGTTCTCGACGTAAAGCTCCTCCAGCGCGTCGTCCTGCGCCTGACGGCGCAGCTCGGCGGTGCGGGATTCGTCGGCGATGGAAAAGTCGGCGGGGACGCCGCACTCGGCGTAATGCGCCCGCACGAGATCCAGGCAGAAGGCGTGGACGGTCTGGATCCGCGCCCCGGGCAGCAGCGCCAGCTGGCGGCGCAGACGCGTGTCGCCCGGCTTCTCGACGATCCGCTTGAGCAGCGCTTCACTGATGCGCGAGCGCATCTCCGCTGCGGCCAGATTGGTGAACGTGACGACGAGCAGGCGGTCCACGTCAACGGGTGCTTTTTCGTCGGTGATCAGGCCGATGACGCGCTCCACCAGCACGGATGTCTTGCCGGAGCCGGCTGCCGCCGAGATGATCAGCGAGCAGCCGCGGCTGTCGATGGCGCGCTGTTGGTCATTCGTGAACGGCATTTGCGCTCACCTCCTCTTCCAGACGCTCGAGGACCTGATCATCCTTGAACGATCTCAAATAGCGGTAACGGTCCTTGTTCATGGTCGTGTCGAACTGGCAGGCCTCGCGGTAGGGGCACCAGTCGCAGCTGCTGCCGCTGCCCTCTTCATAGGGCGTCGTCTCGATATCGCCGTCAGCGACGGCATCGGCGATCTCCCGCAGGTTCCGCCGCGTTTTATCCAGCAGCAGCTCGATCCCTCTCTCGTCCGCCACGTTGGAAGAGGCGCTGAAGGACCCATTCTTCAGGTATTTGACGGGCAGGAAGCGGAACTCGTCGCCCTCGCGGCGCTCCAGCGCCTCGACGATCGCTTTGTCGTCCCGCACCAGTCCGAACCGTCGCACCGCCTTCTGCCGCAGCGCGGCCACGTCCTCCCCGCCGGAAGCGTCCACGTAAGGGCTCTTGACGGGGATATACAGCGCGGCGCAGGGCACGATCTCCTCCGGAGCACCGCCCAGCGTCTCCTGCGCCAGCGCCCGCAGACGGTCCCGCGGCGCGCTTTCCAGCATCAGCAGATAGATGAACATCTGCATATTGAAGCCGTCCAGCACGTCGGACAGGCTGAACGTCTTGGTGCCCGTCTTGTAGTCGGACACGCGCACCTGCAGCTGATTGCCCGCCAGGCGGGCGTCAACGCGATCGATGGACCCGTGCACCTCCATGGGCATGGCAGCTCCCTCCACTCGGTAGGGCGGCATGCTGTCTTCATGGATGCCGAAATCCATCTCATAGGCGATGGGCTTAAACGCCGAACGCCCAATCTCCTCCATGACGTCCCGGACGATCTCGACGGCGTTGCCCTCGATGCGACGGTAGTTGGCCATGAAGCGGGCGCTCTTTCCCTCCTCGCCGCCCAGACGCGTGTTCAGGAACTCCTCCATCAGCTCGCGGACCACGTCCTCCGGCACGCGGTCCGAATTGGTGAAAAGCTCCCGCACGCCCTTTTCCACGACGAAATGGACGAGCGTGCCCACGTTCGTGGCGCGGAACTCCGCGATGCGGCGCTCGGCCGCCTTGAGGCCGTAGCGCATGAAATACTGGAAGCGGCAGCCGTTGATCGCATCGGCGCGTGTGGCGGACATGTAAAGCGTCTCGCCGTAGAGGCCCGTGACTGCGTCCCTGCTGCGGATGGGGCCGCGCCCGGCGCGGTCGTAGCGGCTGAGCGTCGTCAGGCGCGCGCCCTGCTCCAGCCCGGCGTAGTGGCGCAGCGCCGCCGCGGCCTCCTTCCCCTGCCCGATGCACATGCGCTCGAAGGACGGGGCGGGCGCCAGCAGCGCGTTGCGCCGGATCGTCTCCTCCGCGGGGACCACGGGGACGTCCATCAGATCCCGCACGCGGTTCAGCAGATAGCTTCTGACGCTGTCATTGCCGTCTACGCTTCGTTTCGAATATGTAAAGGTTATCGACTTTACTGCGCTGTCAGCTGTGAGGCTGATATTGCTCATGTACTCGAAGATGCGCTCCTCGTCGCTCTGGGTCAGCTCGATGCCCATGGTCTCCAGCATGATGCGGTCGCTTTCCCGCAGCAGACCGGTGCCGGTGACAGCGGGCGGCATCGCGCCCTCCCGCGCGCCGAGGATAATCAGATGATCGATGCGGTCGAAGGCGACGCGGCGGAAATCGGAGAACTCCACGACGTCCAGCGACACGGGGATCGTCCCAACGGTATACTGGCCCAGCATCAGCTCGAACAGCGAAAGGAACTCTCCGCGCGCCAGCTCCTCCTCCCCCATGACGGCGGCGAACTGCTCGCCCGCCCGGGTGATGATCTCCATGATCTGGCGGTATTCGGCGGCCTCCTGCCGCCGTCCGGAGTCCTCCAGCGACTGCGCCCGGACCTCCAGCTGGCTCTCCAGCGCCAGCGCCTGCCAATGGGTTTTCAGCGCTTCGAGGAACGTTCCGGTGCCTGCGGCGGCGGGCAGAGACGAGCGCAGGGCGCGGATCGGCGCCACCAGGCGCTCACGCAGCTCGTTCAGCTCCTCCAGGACGGCGCTGTCGATCGGCGCATCGTAGCCATCGGGCGGCATGGTCCACTCGTTGAGCCACTGGCTGCCGTGGATTTGCCAGGTGTAGGCGTAATTCTCCAGGCGCTCCTGCTCGTCCCGCGTCAGGCCGGTGAGCCCCGATTTCATATAGCGCAGGACTGACGCGAAGCTGAGCCCGTCCTCGATGGCACGGTAAGCGCCCAGCGCCGCTGCGGCCGGGGCCTTTTCCAGCAGCTGCTCCCTGCGGCTGAGATACAGCGGCAGGCCGTAGCGGGCGAAGGCCTCACAGAGGTACGTCTCGTACTTGTCGGCCTCGGAGGTGACGATGGCAATATCGCGCAGGCGCGCGCCGTCTTCGGCGGTCAGACTGCGGCAGAGCCCGGCCGCCAGCTCGCACTCCTCGTGAACGTCGCGGCATTCGTACAGCTTGACCTTGCCCTCGGCGTCCAGCTTTTCACAGGTGAAATCGAAAAGGACGCGGCCCATCCGGCGCAGCGGGTCGGTCTGCTCCGCCGGGTCGGGCGCGACGACGTCGAGCCTGCCCAGAAGACGCTCCAGGCGGCCCTTCGTTTTGATCTGCTCCGCGAAGAGCTTGCTGTCGCCGCCGATCTCCAGCGCGACGGTGACGCCGGCGCAGACGCGGTGCAGGCGCTCCAGCATATGGTATTCCGCCGCCGTGAAGCCGTCGAAGCCGTACAGCAGCAGGTCGGCGCCCACGGTGCGGCTGCTTTTCTCCACCGCGTCCAGCGCGGCCTCGAGGCGGTCGGCCCCATGGGCCGGGCGGTCGCCGCAGACGGCGCAGTAGGCGGTATAGATCAGGCTCAGGTCGCGGAGCTTTGGCGTCAGCCCCGGGATGTTCGCGGCCAGCTGCTCCGGGGAAATGCAGCAGCTGCGCAGCTCCGAGACCGCTTCGATCAGCCCCGTGAGGATGTCGCTGCGCAGGGCGATGCTGCGGTAATAGGTCAGCATCGGCTCCACCGACCGCACCGCCCGGTACATCATCAGCACGCGTCCGCCGCCGTCGATGGGCTGGGTGCGGACGTTCTGCTCCTCCAACGCGCGGTCCGCCAGGCGCGTGAACGTGGTCACGGACGCCATGGCGCCGATGGGGTTGCCGCCGCGGTGCAGCAGCTCCTTTTCCGCCCGGTGGGAGTGGGTCTCGGGCACGATCAACAGCTGCCTGCGGCCTTCCCGGGCGCCGCTGAGGATGCGGTCAAAGATCAGATCGCGGTTCTCCCGGCGGTCCGGCGAACAGATCAGGACAGGCATATCGTCGCCTCCTTTGCTTCCGGAAATGCTCATATTGCAATTATACTATTGAAATTGACTAAAAGCTATACTATAATGATGATATACTTTAGCAAAATAAACCTTGAAAGGCGGTAATCCCATTGAAAACAGCAATCAAGTGCGGCAAGCTCTTCAACTCTCAGGACGGCACGGTTTCTGAGAACATGCTGGTCGTCATCGACGGCAAGAAGATCTGCGACGTACTTCCCTGCCCCGAGCACATCGACCCTGAGTACAAGCTCATCGATCTGTCTGACAGCTTCGTCATGCCCGGTCTGATCGACGCTCACGTTCATCTGAGCAGCACCGGCCACAACGATCCTTACAGCGCCTCTCAGGCTCTGCTGGGTGATTTCGTCGTGCGCGCGCTGGACAACGCCAAGACCGACCTGCTGGCCGGCTTCACCACCGTCCGCGACTGCGGCAGCCAGGGCTTCGTCAACGTCTCCGTCAGGAACGCCATCGCCTCCGGCAAGTTCGTGGGCTCCCGCGTGTTCGCCAGCGGCGGCGGCATCAGCTCCACCGGCGGCCATGCCGACAACCACTTCAGCCCCTACATCTCCACCACCATCGGCTGCGGCCCTGTGGACGGCCCCTATGAGGCCCGCAAGGCTGCCCGTTACAATCTGAAATACGGCGCCGACTTCATCAAGGTCATGGCCACCGGCGGCGTCATGAGCCTCGGCACCACCGTCGGCTCTCAGCAGCTGACCCAGGACGAGCTGAACGCCATCTGCGAGATCGCCCGGATGTACGGCGTCCATACGGCCGCCCATGCCCACGGCACCGACGGCATCAAAGCCGCCGCCCGCGCGGGCATCACCTCTGTGGAGCACGGCATGATGCTGGACGACGAGGCCATCGAGCTGTTCCTGGAGCACGGCACCTATCACACCCCCACCATCATCGCCGCCGAGCGCATCATCGTCTGCGGCCCCGAGATGGGTCTGCAGCAGTGGATGATCGACAAGGCCAAGCAGGTCTACGAGCGCCACGAGTGGGGTATCCGTGAGGGTCTGCGCCTGGGCGTCAAGCACACCTTCGGCACCGACTCCGGCACGCCGTCCAACTTCCACGGCAAGCAGGGTTATGAGTTCGAGCTGATGACCAAGTTCGGCTTCACCCCCACCCAGACCCTGGTCGCCGCCACGAAGACGAACGCCGAGCTGCTGAGCTCCTTCGACAAGTTCGGCTCCGTCGAGACCGGCAAGCTGGCCGATATCGTCGCCTTCAAGGGCAATCCCCTGGAGGATATCACCATCATGAAGAACTGCGCGTTCGTCATGAAGGAAGGCGTCGTTTACAAGAACTGATCGTTTCCTGCCGCAAAGGGCCCCCGTCGGGGGCCCTTTTTTTATGCCCCGGAAGATACTTTCCGCGCAGTCGAAAAAAGTAGTAATTGCGTATCCCGCCGCTTTATGCTATAATAATTTTGTATGTGGCATATGCAATACTATTGTTTTGGAGATAAAGATGAGCGAAAACTTATTCAGCAGTCTGGCTCTCGATCCCGAGATCCTGAGAGCCATCGAAGACGTCGGCTATGAGACGATGACCCCCATTCAGGAAAAGATCATCCCCGCCATTCTGGAGGGCCGCGACGTCATCGGCCAGTCGAGCACCGGCACGGGCAAGACGGCCGCCTTTGCCATCCCCGTCATTCAGAAGACGCAGCCCTCGGAGGAGGGTCTGACACAGGTCCTGGTGCTGGCCCCCACCCGCGAGCTGGCCATCCAGATCTGCGACGAGATGCGCAAGTTCACCAAGTATAAGGAAGGGATCAAGACCGAGCCCGTCTACGGCGGTCAGACGATCATGATCCAGATCCGCGGCCTCAAGAAGGCCGAGATCGTCGTGGGCACCCCGGGCCGCATCATCGACCACATCAAGCGCGGCACGCTGAAGCTGGACCACATCAAGACCGTGGTGCTGGACGAGGCCGACGAGATGCTCGACATGGGCTTTTACGATGACATCCGCTACATCCTGCGCTGCTGCCCCGAGGACAGGCAGACGCTTCTGTTCTCGGCCACCATGCCCAGCCAGATCCTGCGTCTGACCGAGCGGTTCCAGAAGGACCCCGAGCTCGTCAAGGGCGACGACGGCCAGACAGCCTTCGAGCTGATCTCCCAGTATTACGTGGAGGTCCCCCAGCACAAGAAGGCCAACTCCGTGTGCCTGCTGCTGGAAAAGCTGGGCATCAAGCGCGCGCTGGTTTTCTGCAACACGAAGCATATGGTCGACGTGCTGACGGAGCACATGGTGGAAAAGGGTCTGGCGGCCGTCGCCATCCACGGCGATATGAAGCAGACCTTCCGCAGCCACGTGATGAAGGCCTTCAAGGAGGGTGACGTCAACATCCTCATCGCCACGGACGTGGCGGCCCGCGGCATTGACGCCGAGGGCGTGGAAGCCATCATCAACTATGACATCCCCCAGGATACCGAGTATTACGTCCACCGCATCGGCCGTACGGGCCGCGCGGGCAATCTGGGCGCGGCGTACACGATCATCGCCAACCGCGGCGAGTTCTTCAGCCTGTGCGACATCGAGGACAGCACCGACGCGCACCTGCTGCCCTTTGAGCTGGAGGGCTGCGAGGAGCTGCCCGACGACAAGGTCCGCGCCACCAACAACGCCAAGGCGTCTCACCGCCAGCGTCCGTCCTCCGGCCGCCGGAGCAGCGGCGGCGGGTCTCCCTCCCGCTATAAGGACGACGCCGAAAACGTGCTTCTGTCTGTTGACGTCGGCTCGAACCACGACATCCGGCCCAGCCACATCTCCGGCGCGATCATGAAGTACGCCAGACTCAAGAAGCAGGACATCGGCAAGATCACCATCGGCGAGGACGAATCCTATGTGGAGCTGTCCCCCGAAAACGCCCGCCACGTGATGAAGAAGATGGTGGACGCCACGGTCAACGACTTCCTCGTGGTGTTCAAGAACGTGGACGAGAGCAAGCTGGAGCCTGCCAAGGGCGGCGCCTCCTCTTCTTCCCGCTCCTCCTCCCGCTCCCGCCGCCCGCGCCGCAGGAGATAAGGCAAACGTCAAAAAGGACCTCACACCTGTGAGGTCCTTTTCTTATGCTGATTGGATTTACTCGGCCAGCTTCTTCTCAACGGCGGCCAGCTTGGCGCAGACGCAGAAGACTTCCATGGCGGCCTTCAGCTCCTCGACGGGAGGATAGGAGGGCGCGATGCGCAGGTTGCGGTCCTCGGGGTCCTTGCCGTACGGATAGGTGGCGCCAGCGCCGGTCAGCACGACGCCGGCCTGCTTGGCCAGCTCGTAGATACGCTTGGCGCAGCCGGGATAGGCGTCAAAGCTGATGAAGTAGCCACCCTTGGGGCTCAGCCACTCGCCGCAACCCGTGCCGCCCAGGTTCTCCTCCAGCATGGACAGGACCATCTGGAACTTGGGGGCCAGGATGGCCTTGTGCTTCTCCATGTGCGCGGCGACGCCGGCGGCGTTGCCGAAGAACTTGACGTGGCGGGCCTGGTTAATCTTGTCGGGGCCGATGGCCTGGACCTTCAGCAGGTTCTTGATCCACTTCATGTTGTTGACGCTGGTGACCAGGCAGGCGACGCCGGCGCCGGGGAACGTGACCTTGGAGGTGGAGGCGAACTCGAAGACCATGTCTTCATTGCCGTACTGGGCGGCCAGCTCGATGATGTTGGGGATCTCGATCTTGTCGTCGGTCAGGTGATGCACGCAGTAAGCGTTGTCCCACATGATCTTGAAATCGGGGGCGGCATGCTTCAGCGCGGCGAAACGGCGGACGACCTCGTCGGAGTAGACGGCGCCCGTGGGGTTGGAATACTTGGGCACGCACCAGATGCCCTTGACGGAGGCGTCCTCACCGACCAGCTTCTCGACCATATCCATGTCGGGGCCGTCGGCGTTCATGGGAACATTGATCATCTCGATGCCCAGCTGCTCGCAGATGGCAAAATGCCTGTCGTAGCCGGGAACAGGGCACAGGAACTTGATCTTGCCCTGCTGGCTCCAGGGCTTGTTGCCGGCGCAGTCGCCGAAGACCCACAGGCGCATGATGTTGTCGTACATCATGGTCAGGCTGGCGTTGCCGCCGATCAGGACGTTCTCGGGCTTGACGTGGAGCATCTCGGCAAACAGCGCCTTGCAGGCGGGGATGCCGTCCAGGCCGCCGTAGTTTCTCAGGTCCAGACCCTCGTAAACGGCGTCTTCATTGGTGGAGATCACGGTCAGGATACCCTGGCTGAGATCCAACTGGTCGGCGCCGGGCTTGCCGCGCGACATGTCCAGCTTGAGGTTCTTGCTGCAGCATTCGTTGTACTGGGCCTGCAGGTCCTCGTGCAGCTTCAGCAGCTCTTCTCTTGTGGCGGTACGTACATCCATGAGATTCTCTCTCCTTCTTATTTTCCTTTTCCATATATTGCAGCGCCGATGGCGGTAGCAAAATCTGAGTTGTCCGGGATGATGAATTGCGCGTCGTACAGCATGGCGATATCGTCGAAGACCTCGCGCACCAGCGGCATGCGGGACAGGTTGCCCGTCAGGACGATGCGCTTGAGACCTCTGGCGCGGCCCGCCAGCGCGGCGACGATGCCGATGGTCTGAAAGACCATGTTGATGACGCCCAGAGCCAGGTCGGCGGGCGTCGCCAGATCGGACACGTTGCCGAAGTTCGACGCGGTGATGTTGGCCGTCATGTTGGAGATCTTCTCCGAGGAGATGTCTCCGATGGACAGGTCCACCTTGCTCAGGTCGCCCTGCAGTGCGAGCTCGATGATGTGGTCGATGCTGCGCACGCCCAGCAGCTTGTCGCAGATGCCGAGGATCGTGCCGCCGCCCACGGCAGTGCCGCCGATGTGGGCGATGTCGCTCCCCTGCACGCCGATGACGGCGGTGCCGGTGCCCATGCTGACGACGACCAGGTCGTCGATGCCCGACAGCTGCCGCCCGCCGAGGCCCACAGCCGTGATCTCGTCCACCTTGGTGGTCTCGATGCCGTAGATATCGCGGTCGAGAAACGACGAGCCGACGCCCGTCACCATGATCCTGCTGACGTCCTTAAGTTCAAGGCCGTTTTCCAGCAGGAACTTGCCGAAGGCACCGTATGCCGAGGTGCGGGGATCGCTGGCCTTGACCATGATGGGAGACACGATCCTCTCCCCGTCCACGCCGACGATCTTGGTGGTGCTGCCGCCGATATCAATGCCGACTATCATGTCTGATGACCTCGTCAGTTAAAGTATTTGTTCAGCTTACTGGAGACGAAGATGCCCGTCAGCGCGCTGATGACGGCTTCGGGGATGCCGCTGGTCAGGACCGTCGTCCAGATGAGCCCCAGCAGCAGCTCGAACCCGACGCCCAGCGCCTCGGCATAGCTGCGGCCGAAGAACACGTAGATGCCGCCCATGACGAATATGGTGTTCATCATGCTGCCCAGGAAGCCCGACACGCCATAGGAGATGACGTTGGGCTTGTGCCTGAGCGCCTGATAGACCGCGGCCGCCACCACGCCCACCAGGATCCTGGGGACGAAGCAGATCAGCAGACTGCGGACGCCGCCGGACACGCCTGCAAAGCTGTAAAGCGGCGTGAACACGAAGGCAAGCGCGGGGTTAGGCGGCATGAAGCTCCAGACGATGAAGCTGAACAGGCCGGCGAAGAAGCCCATGAGCCCGCCGGCCCTGACGCCCATGGTGTGGGCCGTGACGACGACGGGGATCATGGCGAGGGTCGCTACGATCGGCCCGATGGCGGGCAGCGATCCGAGGGGGGTAAAGCAGAAGACGGCCTCGATGGCCAGAAGAATGGCAAAGCGGGTAAAGTTTTTCGTACTTTTGTTCATTTTAGGTGCACTGGCTTTCCGTATAGAGTATTTGCTGTTTTAGATACTGATGTTGCCGACCGTTCTCGGGAACGGCAGCACGTCGCGGATGTTGGTGATGCCCGTGAGGTACATGATCAGACGCTCGAAGCCGATGCCGTAGCCCGAATGGACGACGCCGCCGTACTTGCGCAGCTCCATATACCAGTAGTAGTCCTCTTCCTTCAGGCCGCACTCCTTCATGCGCTGCGCCAGCACGTCCAGGCGCTCCTCGCGCTGGCTGCCGCCGATCAGCTCGCCGATGCCGGGCACGAGCATGTCCATGGCGGCGACGGTCTTGCCGTCGTCGTTGAGGCGCATGTAATAGGCTTTGATCTCCTTCGGGTAGTTGAAGACGAAGACGGGCTTGTTGAAGATGACCTCCGACAGATAGCGTTCGTGCTCGGTCTGGATATCGCAGCCCCAGAAGACCGGGAACTCAAAGTTGTCCTTGTTCTTCTCCAGCAGTGTGATGGCGTCGGTGTAATCGATCCGTCCGAAGCTCTCCTCGTTGGCGATTTTCGTCAGGCGCTCGATGAGGCCCTTGTCCACAAACTTGTTGAGGAACTCCATCTCGTCCTTGCAGGTGTCCAGCACGTGGCGGATGACGTACTTTGTCATATCCTCAGCCAGCTGAGCGTTAGCCTCCAGGTCGTTGAAGGCGACCTCGGGCTCGATCATCCAGAACTCGGCGGCGTGGCGCGTGGTGTTGCTGCGCTCGGCGCGGAAGGTGGGGCCGAAGGTATAGGTCTTGCCGAAGGCGAGAGCGAATACCTCGGCCTCCAGCTGACCGGAAACGGTCAAATTCGTGCTGGTGCCGAAGAAGTCCTTGCTCCAGTCCACCTTTCCGTCCTCGGTCTTGGGGACGTTGTCCAGCTCGATGGTCGTGGCGCGGAACATGGCGCCGGCGCCCTCGGCGTCGCTGGAGGTGATGATGGGCGTGTGGGCGTAGACGAAGCCGCGCTGATTGAAGAAGCTGTGGATGGCGAAGGCAGCCTCGCTGCGGACGCGGAACACGGCGTTGAAGGTGTTGGTGCGGGGACGCAGATGCTGGATCGTGCGCAGGTACTCCAGCGTGTGGCGCTTTTTCTGCAGCGGATAATCGGAGGGGCACTCCCCTTCCACGACGACCTCGTCGGCCGTCAGCTCAACGGCCTGCTGGGCGTTGGGCGAGGCGGTGACCCTGCCTCTGGCCGTGACGGCCGTGCCGACGTTCAGCGAACCGGCCAGCTGATAAAAAGCGCTGTCGGAGGGCACGACCACCTGCAGGTTCCTGACGGTGGAGCCGTCGTTCAGCTCGATAAAGGCGCATGCCTTTACATCTCTTGACGTCCGCACCCAGCCGCTGAGAGAGACCTGCTTGTCAAGCCACTCCTGCGGTTCGTGCAGGATCGATTTCACTGTTACCATTGTTGTATTGCCCTTTCGGTAAGAATAGCTCTATGGGCGCGCGGCGGTCGCGCACGTCCACGAAATAGGATACCACATCTTGCGGCAAATGTCCATTGCCTGGACGAAAAATCAGAAGCAGTTTTGAATTTCCTTCACCAGCAGATCGATATGCTCGCGGGTGATGTCGTTGTTGGTGACGAAGCGGGTCTTGCCGTTGTCGTAACCGCCGATCTTGATGCCCTTCTCGCGCAGCTTCCCGGCCATGGCCTTCACCTGCTCGGCAGGCTTGTCGATGTCGCAGAAGACGATGTTCACCTGAACGGCGTCCTCGTTGACGTGGAGGTACGGGACCTCGTTGAGCTTTTTGGCCAGGTATTTGGCGTTGTCATGGTCCTCCTGCAGGCGCTTTGTCATCTTCTCCAGGGAGATGATGCCCGCGGCCGCGAGCACGCCGGTCTGGCGCATGCCGCCGCCCAGGATCTTACGGTAGCGGCGGGCGGCCTTGATGAACTCGGCGGAGCCGGCCAGCACCGCGCCCACGGGAGCGCACAGGCCCTTGGACAGGCAGGCGGTGACGGTGTCGCAGTATTTCGTCAGCTCCGTGACGGGGACGCCCAGCGCCGTGGCGGCGTTGAATACGCGCGCTCCATCCAGATGGACCTTGATACCATGCTTCTGCGCCACGGCGTAGATCTCCGCCATGGTCTCCACAGGCACGACCATGCCGTTGGCCAGCGCGTTCTCCAGGCAGATCAGCGTGGTGTCGGGATGGTGGACGTTTTCAGAGCGGATGGCGGCCTCGATCTGCTGCGCATTGGGGATTGTGTTCTCAAAATGGAGCGTGCACATATTCGCGCCGGACAGCAGCGCGGTGGCGCCCGCCTCGCTGGTGAAGATATGGGCGTCGGCGCTGACGATGATCTCGTCGCCCTTGCGGGTCTGGCCCATGATGCCAAGCTGGTTGCCCATGGTGCCGGAGGAGGTGAACATGGCCTTCTCCTTGCCCAGCATCTGCGCGGCCAGCTCCTCCAGCCGGTTCGTCGTGGGGTCGTCCTCGTAGACGTCGTCACCGCACTCGGCCGCCGCCATGGCGGCGCGCATTTCGTCAGTGGGCAGCGTCACGGTGTCGCTTCTGAAATCGATGTACTTCATTTTCCCGTTTCCTCCGATCCGATATTTTTACGTTGTTTCTTCGCAATGGGAATACTAACGATAAGATTATAGCACGTCGGCTATTTTTTGTAAATTAAATCGATTGACAATGTGAAAATCTTTGCGATAAGATAAGCGTGGTATATTAACGAATCTAAAGGTGGTTTGCATGAATCAAATCGATCTGCTCCGTCACATCATCCAGAACTGTGACGAGGCGCTCAAGGATGCCTTTGAGAAGAGGATGAACGTCGGCGCCAGCCTTGCCCAGAGCAAGCTGGATCTCGGCGTCGATATCTATAACGCCCCGTCCGAGCTGCGATACATCCAGAACACGGTATCCCAGTTCCCGCCGGAGCTGCTGCTGAAGGCCAACTCCCTGTGGTCCTCCATGACCCGCATGAACCGCAGCCAGCAGTACCGCTACGTGCTGAAAAGCGGCGCCGATTCGCTGGCGCACGAATCGCACCTGGCCTCTCACCTGCCAGAAGGCGCCATCGTCACCACGGAGACCGACGCCATCGACGTCTCCATGACCCTCGGCGAGGAGGTCAAGGCCTGCCATTCGATCCACAGCGCGCTGGATCAGGTCCTCAGCGGCGAGGCGGCCCGCGCCGTCATCGCCTGCGACAGCATCTATGACGCCGACAGCCTGTATCTGTCCATCTACAACACGGACCTGTTCATCAACGCCGTCTGCCGCTCCCGCTACGGCAAGCTGCTGTTCGACCTGTCCAAGTCGCTGATCCAGGCGCCCGACGCCAATATCATGACGCTGGCCTTCGCCGTCAACCGCACATACGGCTCGCTGGTGCAGGCGCTGTCTATGCTGGCGGAGGCGAAGCTGAACATCGAGCATATGCGCCTGCGCCGCTCGGTCAACGGCGCGGAGCATCCGGACGATCTGGTGTTCATCGACCTGTCCGGCGACTTCAATTCCCTCGAGGCCCGCACGGCCCTCTACCAGATGGAGAAGGAGCTCTATTTCTTCCGCCTTCTCGGCTTCTGGAACAATTCGATGATGTAAAAGGATGTCTTGAACATCAAAAAAGCCCCCGGATGCTCCGGGGGCTTTTCTTATGGTTCAGCCGCTTTAGACGACCAGGAAGAACTTGAGGATGAACAGCAGGGACAGGATATAGGTCAGCGCGGAGATCTCCTTCGACTTGCCGGTGACCAGCTTGACGATGGTGTAGGAGATCAGGGCGATGCCGATGCCGTGGCCGATGGAGCCGGAGATGGGCATGAAGATCAGCATCAGGGCGACGGGCAGGACCTGAGAGATATCGTCGAAGTCGATGTTGCGCAGACCGCTGAGCATCAGCACGCCGACGTAGATCAGGGCGGCAGAGGTGGCGGGAGCGGGGATCAGCGCGGCGATGGGGGCGATGAACATGCAGGCCAGGAACATGCAGCCGGCGGTGAAGGCCGTCAGGCCGGTGCGGCCGCCCTCTTCGACGCCGGAGGCGGACTCGATGAACGTGGTGACCGTGGAGGTGCCCGTGAGAGCGCCGGCGACGGTGCCGACGGCGTCAGCCATCAGGGCTTCCTTCATCTTGGGCATATTGCCGTCCTTGTCCAGCATGCCGGCGCGGGAGGCCGTGCCGACCAGAGTGCCGATGGTATCGAACATGTCGATCATGCAGAAGGTGACGATCATCATGATGGCCGTCAGCCAGCCGATGGACATGAAGGTGCTGAAATTGAACTTGAAGAAGGTGGTGCCGAACATATCGGCGAAGGGAGGCGCCCAGGAAGCGGTGGCGAGCCCGGCAAAGGGGTTGTTGCCCTGCATGAAGCTGCCGATCCAGTAGACGACCGACGCGCCCAGCATGCCGAACAGCACCGAGCCCTTGACCTTCTTATGGTGGAGGGCGACGATCAGGAAAAGGCCGACGAAGGTGGTGATGACGTACAGGATCATCGTGGAATAGCCGGAACCCATGGCCTCCTTGGTGATGGAGGGGGTCAGGTTGGTAAAGAAGGTGCCCAGCATGTAGAACGGGCCGCCGGTCTCGGAGTAGATGCCGGCGTTGGAGCCGAGGCCGATGTTCAGCAGCATCAGGCCGATGGCCGGAGCGATGCCCATGCGGACGCCGTAAGGGATGGCGGCGACGATCTTCTCGCGGACCTTCAGGAACGTCAGGACCAGGAAGACGATGCCTTCCACGAGGATGATGCACAGAGCGCCGTTGAAGGACTCATCATAGCTCAGGCCGGTGATGGCGGCGATGTTGGCCACGACCACGGCGAAGAAGCTGTTGAGGCCCATGCCGGGCGCCATAACGAAGGGCTTGTTGGCGGCAAATGCCATGACGAACGTGCCGATGGCCGAGGAGATCAGCGTGGCCATAAAGACGGCGTTCCACAGCGGCGTGCCGACGGCGAAGCCGGTGAGCAGGTTGGGGTTCAGGGCGATGATGTAGGCCATCGTCATGAACGTGGAGAGACCTGCGAGGACTTCGGTCCGGACGGTCGAGCCGTTTTCACGGACCTTGAAGAGCTTTTCCATATTCTTCTTCCTCTCTTTGTTATTTGCCCGCATGCGCGGAAAACGCGGGTATTACTGAATTATCATACCATGAAGAGAGGGATAATTCAATAAAAATTTACTTTTTACGACCTTCGGGCAAAAAAAAGGGGCGCAGCCGATCGGCTGCGTCCCTTGATCGTTATTCTTATTCACGCGTGACGACGGGCTCTTCCCTGCCCTCGACGCAGGCGGCGGTGATCGTCACCTTTTTGATCGTCGGGTCGGAGGGCGTCTCGAACATCACCTTGCTGAGCAGCTCCTCCATGACGGAGCGCAGACCGCGGGCGCCGGTGTTACGGTCGATGGTCTTGCGGGCGATGGCATGAAGAGCGTCATCCTCGAACACCAGCTCCACACCGTCCATTTTGAACAGGCGCTGATACTGCTTCGTGATGGCGTTCTTCGGCTCCACGAGGATCCGGAGCATGGCCTCCTCATCCAGATTGTCCAGCGTGACCAGCACCGGCAGACGGCCCACCAGCTCGGGGATGATGCCGAACTTCAGCACATCGTGGTGCTCCACCTTCTGGATCAGATCGGAGCTCTTGTCCGTTTTGGAGCGGACCTCCGCGCCGAAGCCGATCCCCTGCTTGCCCGTGCGCTTCTCTACGATCTTTTCGATGCCGTCGAAGGCGCCGCCGCAGATGAACAGGATGTTACTGGTGTCGATCTGGATGAACTCCTGCTGGGGGTGCTTGCGCCCGCCCTGGGGCGGGACGTTGGCCACCGTGCCCTCGAGGATCTTCAGCAGCGCCTGCTGCACGCCCTCGCCGGACACGTCGCGGGTGATGGACGGGTTCTCGCTCTTGCGGGCGATCTTGTCCAGCTCGTCGATATAGATGATGCCGTGCTCGGCGCGCTCCACGTCGAAGTCGGCGGCCTGGATCAGGCGCAGCAGGATGTTCTCCACGTCCTCGCCCACGTAGCCGGCCTCGGTGAGGGTCGTGGCGTCGGCGATGGCGAAGGGCACCTTGAGGTTCTTGGCCAGCGTCTGGGCCAGGTACGTCTTGCCGCTGCCCGTGGGGCCGATCATCAGGATATTGCTCTTCTGCAGCTCCACGCCGTCGTCGGGCTCGGGACTGCGGATGCGCTTGTAATGGTTGTAGACGGCAACGGCCAGTGAGACCTTGGCGCGCTCCTGCCCGATGACGTACTGGTCGAGGCCCGCCTTGATCTCGGCGGGCGTCGGCAGCGTCTCATCGGCGTCGAAGGTGGGCTCGGGTCCGCCGATGCCTCCGCCGTCGTGCAGCAGGTCGGCGCAGATCTCCACGCACTCGTTGCAGATATAGACCCCCGGACCGGCGATCAGGCGCTTGACCTCGGCCTGAGACCGTCCGCAAAAGCTGCAGTGCAGCTCTCTGTCGTTGTTAGAAGGCATATATCTCTATCTCCGTTATCTCTTTTCGATGACCTTGTCGATCAGCCCGAAGGCCAGCGCCTCCTGCGGCGTCATGAAGTTGTCGCGCTCGGTGGCCTGCTCGATGACCTCCAGCGGCTGGCCGGTGCGCTCGCTCATGATCCGGTTGAGGCGGTCCTTGATCTGCTGCATGTGGGCGGCGTGGATCTTGATGTCCGTGGCCTGGCCCTGCATACCGCTGACCAGCGGCTGGTGGATCATGATCTCGCTGTTGGGCAGCGCCATGCGCTTGCCCTTTGCGCCCGCCTGCAGCAGGAAGGCGCCCATGCTGGCTGCCATGCCCACGCAGATGGTGGCGACGTCGCACTTGACGTACTGCATCGTATCATAGATCGCCATGCCGGCCGTGATGGAGCCGCCGGGGCTGTTGATATAAAACTGGATGTCCTTGTCGGGGTCCTGGGCCTCCAGGTACAGGAGCTGCGCCACCACGAGGCTGGCCGTGGTGTCGTTGACCTCTTCGGACAGAATGATCACGCGGTCGTTGAGCAGGCGGGAGAAGATGTCATAGGACCTCTCGCCGCGGTTGGTCTGCTCGACTACCATGGGAATATAAGGCATTCGGTTGCTCCTTTCTGATTCGTGCGTTCAGGAACAGTTTACTCCTTGTCCTCGGCCGTTTCTGTCGATTCCTCGGCGGTCTCGGCCTTCTTTGTCGTCTTCTTCGTGGTCTTGCGGGTCTTCTTGGCGCCGGGGACCTTGGCGTTGGCCTTCACGAAGTCAACAGCCTTCTGGACGGACAGGTCGGACTTGACGGCGATGGGGGCCAGCAGCTCGCGGACCTTCTCGACGTCCATGTTGTACTGCTTGGCCAGCTTGGCGAACTCCTGCTCGGTGTCCTCCTCGGTGGGGGCCAGATTCTCGAGACGGGCGACGGCCTCCAGAGCCAGACGGACCTTCACCTGACGCTCGGCCTGGGTGCGGAACAGGTTGCGGAACGAGCCCATCTCCATGCCGTTCATCTTCAGATACGTATCGAAATCGAGGCCCTGAGCGCCCATGCGATAGCCGAAATCGCTGACGATCTGGTCCAGCTGATTCTCATACATGACCTCAGGGATATCACCCTCGAGATTCTCGATCAGCTTGTCCATCAGCGCTTCCTCATAGGTGCTCTCGGCGCGGGCCTGCGCGGTCTCCAGCATGGTCTTGCGCAGGTCTTCCTTGTACTCCTCGAAGGTGTCGAACTCGGAGACGTCCTTGGCGAACTCGTCGTCCAGGGCGGGCTTCTCGATCATCTTGACCTCGTGCAGCTTGCACTTGAAGACGGCGGGCTTGCCGGCCAGCTCCTTGGCCTGATACTGCTCGGGGAAGGTGACGTTGACGTCGAACTCGTCGCCGGCCTTGTGACCGACGATCTGATCCTCAAAGCCCGGGATGAACATGCCGGAGCCCAGCTCCAGGCTGTATTCCTCGGCCTTGCCGCCCTCGAAGGGCTTGCCGTCGGTGAAGCCTTCGAAATCGAAGATGACCACGTCGCCGTTCTGCGCCTCGCGCTCGACGGGGACCTGACGGGCGTTGCGCTGGGCGACCTTGTCGATCTCGGCGTTCAGCTCGTCCTCGGTGACCTCGGCGGCGGGCTTTTCGACCTCGAGGCCCTTGTATTCCTTCAGGCCCAGCTCGGGCTTGATCTGAACGACGGCCTTGAAGGTGAACTCGCCGTCCTTGATGTCAAGATCGGTGATGGAGGGGTTGGCGATGGGCTCGACGTTGGCCTCGCGGATCGCGGCCTCGTAAGCGGCGGGATAGCTGTACTCCATAGCGTCTTCATAGAAGACTCCCTCCCCGTAGATCTTCTCGATTATCTTTCTGGGAGCGTGACCCTTGCGGAAGCCCTGAACGTTGATGTTCTTGACGTTCTTCTTATAGGACTCCTGCATCGCCTTCTCAAACTCGTCCTTTTCGACCGTGATCGAAAGCTCTACCTGATTGTTTTCCTTCTTTTCGACATTCGTCAGTTTCACTGGGAGTTCCTCCTTGATATTCTTACTGTCATTATGGTTGGATCAGGATCGGCCGGAAGCCGAGGTTGTCCGCCGAGATGTTCTGATACAGCACGCTGCCCCGGCGGCCGTTGAAGGCGCCGCGCAGGCTTTCGCCGTGCAGGTGCCCGTAATAGCAGCGTGTGACGCGGTACTGCTCCAGCAGAGCGGTGATGGGCTCCACCTCCCCGGAGCTGAGAACAGGCGGATAGTGGAGGAAGCAGACGATCTCACACGCTTCGCTCTCCTGCCGGGCCGCTTTCAGCGACGCTTCCAGCCGGATCAGCTCGCGCTTGAAGACCTTCTCGTCCCCCGCCGTTTTGTCGCTCGGGTCGTAAAACCAGCCCCGAGTGCCGCACAGCGCCGTACCATTATAAAAAATACAATTATTATGTAAAAAAAGCAAGTCTTTTAGCGAATTCTCCTGGAAAAAACGGTTCATTTTCGAGACCGTTTCCCACCAGTAGTCGTGATTGCCCTTGACGAGGATCTTTTTCCCCGGGAAGCGGTCGATCAGCCGGAAGTCCAGCAGCGCCTCCTGCAGGGTCATGCCCCAGGAAAAATCGCCGCAGATGACGAGCACGTCCTCTTCGTCGGTGAGGCACGCGCCGAGGCCGTCCAGCAGCTTTTCACGGTAGCCCTTCCACGCGCCGCCGAAGATATCCATCGGCTTGTCCGCGCTTTCGGAAAGATGGGTATCGCCGATCGCGTACAGTGCCATATTGCATCGCTCCGCGCCTAAAAGGCGTCCTTGATGTGTTTGATCTTTTTCAGCGCCACGTAGACCTCCACGATGTCGTAGCGGATCTGCCAGTCGCCCTCGTTCTCGCCCAGCCACTGGTTGGCCGTGGCGATGATCCGACGGCGCTTCTCGCTGTCGACAGCAGCGCTGGCGGCGAGATATGTGTTGTCCTGCCGCGTCTTGACCTCCACAAAGCACACCAGCTCGCCCTGCCGGGCGATGAGGTCGATCTCGCCGAAGCGTCCGCGGTAGCCGCTGGCCAGGATAGCGTATCCTTTTTTAATAAGGAAGTCCGCGGCGATCTTCTCGCCGTAGCGGCCCAGCAGCTTTTTATCGATCGTCATGGCTCAGCAGCTTTCTCAGGAACGTCGCGCGGTGGATCTCGCAGGGGCCGTGAAGCAGGATCGCCTCGCGGTGCGCCTTCGTCGGGTAGCCCTTGTGGATCTCGAAGCCGTAGGCGGGATATTTCACCGCCATCTCCTTCATATATCGGTCCCTCGTCACCTTGGCGAGGATGGACGCGGCGGCCACAGAAGCGCTTTTGGCATCGCCCTTGACGATGCACAGCGTCGGACAGCCGAGGCCGGGGTCGCGGTTGCCGTCCACGAAGGCGACGTCCGGACGGAGGCTCAGACCATCGAAGGCGCGGCGCATGGCGAGGAACGTCGCCTGCAGGATGTTGATCTCATCGATCTCCGCGTGGCTGGCGAAGGCGATGGCATAACCCAGCGCGCGGCGGGTGATCTCATCGAAAAGCTCCTCGCGCTTTTTCTCGCTGAGCTTCTTCGAGTCGTTGACGCCCTCGATGCGGTCGTTCGGGTCGAGGATCACGGCGGCGGCGCACACAGGCCCGGCCAGCGGTCCCCTGCCCGCCTCGTCGATGCCGCAGACGGTCTGTCCCTTCGCCCAACAGGGCGTTTCGTATTCGTACATGTCTTACTCCTGCGGCGGCAGCTCGAGGGTGATGCGCCCCAGCTTGCCCGCGCGGAACTCGTCGATGAAGACCTTGGCCATGCGCTCGGTGTCCAGCTGGCCTCTGCCCTGCAGGAATCCGCGCTTTTTTGCTATTTCCTCCAGCGTTTCGTAGGGCATTTCGGCGTTTACGTCTGTAATGCCGTAACGCTTTACAACGTTTTCGCCGTAACGCTCCGCCAGCTGCCGAAGCAGCATGCAGGCCATGTCCTCCCGGTCGAGGATCTCGTCGCGGATCGTGCCGGTGAAGGCCAGCTTGTAGCCGACGCTGTCGTCGTCGATCTTGGGCCACAGCATGCCCGGGGTGTCCATGAAGTCGTATTTGCCGGCCAGGTTGAACCACTGGCGGGCGCGGGTGACGCCGGGGCGGTCCTCGGCGATCGCCGATTTCTTGCCCAGCAGGCGGTTGATGAACGACGACTTGCCCACGTTGGGGATGCCGACGATCATGATCTTCACCGTGCGGTTGACGCCTTTGGCGGCGTTGCGCTCCAGCAGATCGGCACAGCAGCGGCCCACGGCGGCAGTGAACTCATTCAGAAAGCCGCCCTTCTGGCTGTTGGCAGTCATGACCGTGTAGCCCTGGCGCCTGTAATGCTCCACCCATCCGGCCGTGACCGCGGGATCGGCCTGATCCTCACGGTTGAGCACCAGCATGCGCCGCTTGTCGCGGGCGATGTCCGTCAGATCGGGGTTGCGGGAGCTCTCAGGGATGCGGGCGTCCAGGATCTCGCAGATCATGTCGATATTCTTGAGGTCGCCCAGCATGAGCCGCCGGGTCTTGGCCATATGGCCCGGATACCAGTTGATGCTCAACGATAAACCCCTCCGATGCGGTTAAAGGGGAAAATGCGGAAGATGACCTTGCCGATGATATCCTCGGTCTTCAGGGTGCCGACGGCGGTGAGGCGGCTGTCCGCGCTGTTGTTGCGGTTGTCGCCCATGACGAAGACGGAGCCCTCGGGAACAGTGATGGGATACTGGGTATCGCCGCCGCCGAAGACCTCCTCGTTGACGTAAGGCTCGTCGATCTCCTCGCCGTTGACGTACACGACGCCGCCGTATTCCACCTCCACGGTGTCGCCGGCCACGGCGATGACGCGCTTGACGAGGGGCTCGCTGAGGTAGTGACGCGCCTGCACGACGATCATGTCGCCGCGCTGCGGCTGCTCGTAGGACGCCACGCGCACCAGGATGCGGTCGCCGTCGTGGAGCGTCGGGTACATCGAATCGCCGGAGACGCCGGAGATGCGGACCAGGAATGCGCTGATGAACACCAGCAGGAGCAGCGCCCAGATCAGGGACTGCGCCCAGGAAAACAGCTCCTCGCCGGGGGTGAGCTTTTTCTTCTCTTCTTTTTCCATTTTCAGCACCTTACCCTAAAAAAGCGGATAACGAAAAGAAAGGGGACGAGATTCCCGTCCCCCGTTCGTGCAGATGTTAGATGTCCTGCTTGACCTTGGCAGCCTTACCGACCCTGTCACGCAGATAGTACAGCTTGGCACGTCTGACCTTACCTTTTCTCACGACCTCAAACTTTTCGATGTTGGGGGAATGGATGGGGAAAGTCTTTTCGACGCCGACGCCGTAGGACATACGTCTGACCGTGACGGTCTCCTGGATGCCGCCGTGCTTTCTGGCGATCACAGTGCCCTCGAAAACCTGGATCCTCTCACGAGAACCTTCCTTGATCTTGGCATAGACCTTGATGGTGTCGCCGATGCCGAAATTGCCGGCTCCTTCCTTGAGCTGGTCTTCAGTCAATTTCTGAATCAAATCCATTTCTTTGATTTCCTTTCGTCATAGATGTTCGTGCCTTGACCCGGGCAGAGGACCATCCGTAATACAAGCCTAATTATAATAGCACATGGGGCGCGCAAATGCAACCTTTTTTTGACGCAAAAAGCCAAGTTTTTTCGGCGTTTCCGGCTATATTTTCGTGATGTACTGGGAGGCCGTCTTGGCCATCATCAGCTTGACGCCCGCCTCGCGGAACTCGATCTCCAGCAGCAGGTCGCCGCCCATGGGCGTGACGTTGCGGACCGTGCCGCTGCCGAAGGCGCGGTGGACGACGAGGTCGCCGGGCCGGAAGTCCAGCGTGACCTTCTTCTCCTCCGCCGCGTGGGTGACGGAGACCGTGGGCTGCTCGATGCGGCGGCGGTGTGGGGCCGCGTGCTGCTCCTGCGCGGCGATGCGCGGCTCGTGGCGGTGGACGTACTGGGGATCGATCTCCTCCACGAACCGGGACAGCTTGCCGTACATGGTCTGGCCGTACAGGAGCCTGCGGCGGGCCGAGGTGATGTACAGATGCTTCTTGGCGCGGGTCATGGCGACGTAGCAGAGCCTGCGCTCCTCCTCCAGCTCCTCGTTGGAATCCATGGAGCGGTGGGACGGGAAGACGCCCTCCTCGGCGCCGCAGATGAAGACGGTGTCGAACTCCAGGCCCTTGGCTGAGTGCATGGTCATCATCGTCACCGCGTCGGCCTCCTGATCGAGGCGGTCCACGTCGCTGAGCAGCGAGATCTCCTCCAGGAAGCCCTGCAGCGTGGGCTCCTGTGTCTTTTCGCAGTACTCGAGGATGCTGGACTTCAGCTCCAGCACGTTCTCAAGGCGCATGCGCCCTTCCCTGCCCTGCAGCTCCAGGAACGCGGCGTAGCCGCTCTTCTCCAGCAGCTCGTCATAGAGCTCGGGCAGCGGCAGCTGATCCAGCCGGGCGCGGACGCCGTCGATCATATCGGTGAACTTGCGGATAGCAGGGGCGGAGCGGGACAGCTCGGGATATTCATTGCTGTGCCGCGCCACCTCGAAGACGGACATGCCCTGCTCCTGCGCGATGGCGATCATGGCGTCCACGGTTCGCTCGCCGATCTTGCGGGCGGGCGTGTTGATGATGCGCATGAGGCGCACGGTGTCGGCGGGGTTGCACACGACCCAGAGGTAGGCGATCATATCCTTGACCTCGGCGCGGTCGAAGAAGCGCAGACCGGCCACGATGCGATACGGGATGCCGTTGCGTTTCAGCGCCTGCTCGATGCCGTTGGACAGCGCGTGGTTCCTGTAAAGGATCGTAAAGCTGTTGAGCTTTTCACCCTTGGAGGTGCCCGCCAGGATCGTTTTGGCGATGAACTGGCCCTCCTCGTCCTGGGTCTCGCCCATATACAGCTCCACGCTGTCGCCCTGACCGTTCTGCGTCCAGAGCGTCTTTCCCTTGCGGGCGGTATTCTGGCGGATGACGCTGTTGGCGGCGGAGAGGATGCTGGAGGTGGAGCGGTAGTTCTGCTCCAGCCGGATCGTCACGGCGGCGGGATACTGATGCTCGAACTCGAGGATGTTCTCGATGGTGGCGCCGCGGAACTTGTAGATGCTCTGATCGTCGTCGCCCACAACGCAGAGGTTCTCGTAGCCGCCGGCCAGGATGCTGCACAGGACGTACTGGGCGTGGTTCGTGTCCTGATACTCGTCCACGAGGACGTAGCGGAACTTGCGCCGGTAGTACTCGCGCACGTCGTCGCAGGTCTGCAGGAGCTCCACGGTCTTGAAGATGATGTCGTCGAAGTCCAGGGCGTTGGAGGCAAGCAGCTCCTTCTGGTAAGCCGTGTAGACCCGGGAGACGATCTTTTTGTAGTAGTCGTCGCCGACGCCCGATGCGTACTCCTCGGGGCCAACCAGCTCATCCTTGGCGCGGGAGATCTCGGCGGCGATGCCCTTGACGTCGTAGCGCTTGGGATCGTAGTTCATGTCCTTGAGCACGGAGGTCATGAGCTTCTTGCGGTCGTCGTCATCGTAGATGGTGAAGTTGCTGCTGTAGCCCAGACGCTGGATGTTGCGGCGCAGGATGCGGGTGCAGGCGGTGTGGAAGGTGTGGGCCCAGATGTCGTTGGCCGCGGCACCGCAGGCCGCCTCCAGACGGTCCCGCAGCTCCCCTGCCGCCTTGTTGGTGAAGGTGATGGCGATGATCTCCCAGGGCTTGGGAGGATCGACGGCGCAGAGGGCTTCGATCTCCGGGTCATCGAGGGACTCGCTGTCGTTGAGAGCGGCGGCCAGCCTGTAAAGCTCCTCCTCGCCAGCGTAAGCGGGAGCCTCCTCGCTCTCGTAGCCCCTGCCGAAGCGCAGCAGGTTGATGATGCGGTTGATCAGCACGGTGGTCTTGCCGCTGCCCGCGCCGGCCAGCAGCAGCAGCGGGCCCTCGGTCTTGAAGACGGCCTTCTGCTGCATATCGTTCAGGCGCGCGAACTCGCGCTCGATCAGCGCGCGCCGGATGGAACTGTATCGGATATCAAAATCGCTCATATCTTGTTTTACCTCATGACTACGTTTTCTTTTCCCAGCAGCTCCCTGAGCGTGTCCAGCATCTGAGCGTTCCCGCTGACGCGCAGCGAATCGTTGGCTGCCATTTTCTTATTCTCGGCGGCGAAGTACAAAACCACCCGGTTGTCCCCGCGGTTGACGCGCAGGACCTGCTTGACCTGCTCCAGCGCGGGATCGTTCAGCCCGCTGAGCTTGAGGAACAGCGTCTTCGGCGGTTCCGGGCGCTCCGGCCGTGGCGCGTAGCTCCGGCCGCCGCTGCGGCGACGCGTCTGGAGATACTGCTCCACGATGCCCTCGTTCAGCGGGTACGCCTCGTCGCACACCAGCTTGGGTTCCTCGTCCTCCCGGGCGGAGATGCGCCCGTAGACGATCACGGCGTTGTCGGGGCCGAGATACTGTCCCGCGGATACCAGCGCCTTCTCGAACAAAAGCAGCTCGATGGAGCCCGACATATCCTCGATGACCACATAGGCCATGTTGGTGTTGTTCTTCGTCAGTTTCATTTTGACCGAAAGCACCACGCCGCACAGCGTGACGTAGGTGCCGTCGCCGTAGCGGTCGTCGCCGTCCTCCTGGGCCGTGTAGATGCGCCCGATGGGTACGGCCCCGGCCTTCCGGGCCAGCGGGGCCAGGTCGTCCATGGGATGGCCGGACAGGTACAGGCCCGTGGTGTCCTTCTCCATGGCCACCAGCTCGCGCTTGGAGAACTCGACGGCGCGGTCGTTGGGGCCGAAATCATTGTCGAAGGAGGTGGAATTGTCGTCCAGATCGCCGAACAGGTTCATCTGACCGGAGAGGTTGCGCCGCCGGTCGTCGCCGGCGGCGTCCAGCACGCGGGCGTAGTTCTGCATCAGATAGGCGCGCTTGAAGCCGAAGCTGTCGAAGGCGCCGCAGCGGATCAGATTCTCCAGCGCGCGCTTGTTGAGCTCCTCGCCGCACAGGCGGCGGCAGAAATCGTCGAGACCGCGGAAGCGCCCGTTTTCGGCGCGCTCCTCCATCAGCTTCTCGACGAAGCCGCGGCCCACGTTCTTGACGCCCGCGAGGCCGAAGCGCAGGCCGCTGCCTGAGACCGTAAAGTCGGCGTCGGACTCGTTGACGTCGGGCGGCAGCAGCGGCACGCCGATCTCCTTGCAGTGGGAGATATATTCCGAGACCTTGTTGCTCTGCCCCAGCACGGAGGTGAGCAGCGCGGCCATGTATTCCTTCGGATAGTGGTATTTCATATATGCCGTCTGGTAGGACAGCACGGCGTAAGCCAATGCGTGCGCCTTGTTGAAGGCGTAGTTTGCGAAATCGGTCATCTCGTCGAAGATATCGTTGGCCACGGCCTCCGGCACGCCGTTCGCGACGCAGCCCCTGACGCCCTCGGCCTCATTGCCGTGGACGAAGGTCTCCCGCTCGCTGAGCAGCACGTCCATCTTTTTCTTGGCCATGGCCCGGCGCACCACGTCGGCGCGACCCAGAGAGTAGCCCGCCAGCAGGCGGAAGATCTCCATGACCTGCTCCTGATAGACGATACAGCCGTAGGTCTGGGCGAGGATGTTCTTCAGCAGCGGGTGCTTGTACTGGATCTTGTCCGGGTTGGCCCGGCGGAAGAGGTACATGGGAATCGAATCCATGGGGCCGGGACGGAACAGGGCGATCAGCGTGGTGATGTCCTCCACGGACTTGGGCTTCATGCTGACGGCGAGGTTCGTCATACCGCTGCTCTCCAGCTGGAAGACGCCGATGGTGTCGCCCCTGGAGATCATGTCGTAAACGTCGGGGTCGTCGTAGTCGAGGTGCTGCATGTCGATCTTTTCGCCGCTTCGCTCCACGAGGCGGATGGCGTCGTCGAGGATCGTCAGGTTGCGCAGGCCGAGGAAGTCCATTTTCAGCAGGCCCAGCTCCTCGATGTCGGTCATGGTGTACTGAGTGACGACGCCCGTGTCGTTGCGGGCCAGCGGCACGAACTCGTAAACGGGCCGGGCGGCGATGACGACGCCGGCTGCATGGGTGGAGGCGTTGCGTGGCATGCCCTCCAGCTGCATGGCGGTGTCGATGAGGCGCTTGACGCGGGGATCGTCGTTGTAATACGTCTTCAGCTCCGGCGAGGTCTCGAGAGCCTTTTTCAGCGTCATCTTGAGCTCCTGGGGGATCAGCTTGGCCACCACGTCCACCTCGGCGTAGCTCATATCCAGCACGCGGCCCACGTCGCGGACGGAGGCCCGGGCGGCCATGGTGCCGAAGGTGATGATCTGCGCCACGCACTCGCTGCCGTACTTCCGCACGACGTAGTCGATGACCTCCTGACGGCGGATATAGCAGAAATCGATGTCGATATCGGGCATGGTGACGCGCTCCGGGTTGAGAAAGCGCTCGAAGTAAAGCGAATAGCGCATGGGGTCCACGTCCGTGATATACAGACAGTAGGCCACCATGCTCCCGGCGGCCGAGCCGCGGCCCGGGCCCACGGGGATGCCCTTGCTCTTGGCGTAGCCGATGAAATCGCTGACGATGAGGAAATAATCGACGAAGCCCATCTGGCGGATCATGTTCATCTCGAACGCAAGGCGCTCGGCGTAGCCCTCCGGATCGTCGGGATAGCGGACCTTGTACCCTTCCAGGCACTTCTTCCGGAAGACGCCCTCGGAGGTCTCGCCCTCGGCCAGAGGGAAATGCGGCAGATGGTGCTTGCCGAAGACGAAGTCGAAGTTGCACTGCTCGGCGATCTTCACGGTGTTGGCCAGCGCGTCGGGGGCGTAGGGGAACAGCTCCGCCATCTCGTCGCCGCTTTTGATATAGAACTCGGTGCCCTGGAAGCGCATGCGGTCCTCGTCCTGCTGCTTCTTCCCGGTCTGGATGCACAGCAGGACATCGTGCATGTCGGCGTCCTTGCGCTCGAGGTAGTGGGCGTCGTTGGTGCAGACGAGCGGGATGCCCGTCTCGGCGGACAGCCTGACCAGCAGGCGGTTGACCTGCTTCTGCTCCTCGATGCCGTGGTCCTGCAGCTCGAGGTAATAGTTCCCCTCTCCGAAAAGACGATAATAGCGCAGGGCGCATTCCTTCGCCTCGTCGTAGCTGCCGTTCGCCAGCAATCGCTGAACCTGCCCGGCCAGACAGGCCGACAGGCAGATCAAGCCCTCGCTGTGCTGCGTCAGCAGGTCCCAGTCGATGCGCGGGTGGCGGTAAAAGCCCTCAGTAAAGGCGCAGGAATCGAGATACATCAGGTTCCTGTACCCGGTCTCGTTTTTGCACAGCAGGATCAGGTGGTACCCTTCGCTGCCGGGGCCGGGCGTCATATCGAAGCGGCTCTTCGGCGCCACGTACACCTCGCAGCCGATGATCGGCTTGATCCCGGCCTTTTTCGCCGCCTTATAGAAATCGATGACGCCGTACATGACGCCGTGATCGGTGATGGCGACGGCCGTCTGGCCGAGGGATTTGACGCGCTCCATCAGCTGCTCGATGCGGCAGGCGCCGTCCAGCAGGCTGTATTCCGTATGAACGTGTAAATGGACGAAATCAGTCATGATCGATCTCCTCGGCGATGCGGATCAGCTTGCGCAGCCGGGCGCTGAGGCCCGGCTTTGAAAGGGGTGGCTCGAAGCGGGCGGCAAGCTCCGTCAGCGAGTCCTCCCGATGCTCCAGCCGCAGCCGCGCCGTCTCCTGCAGGTCCCGGGACAGCTGGTCCAGCTGCCCGGCGGCGTGGATGCGCTCGATGGCGTTCGTCTGCTTTGCGGCGGCGTCGGCGGCGCGGGACAGGTTGGCCGTCTCGCAGTTGACGCTGCGGTTGACGCGGTTGACAAGCGATTTTTCCACCTTTTTGAGCATCAGCTCCATGGCCCCGCCGGAGGCGCCGATGGTGGTCAGGAACGCCTCGATGCTCTCGCTGTTTTTGTAGTATAAAACGTAATTGCTGCGGCGCATGACCTGCCGCGGCTCCATCTGCATCTCATAGAGGAAGGAGCCCATCTGCCCGGCGATACTGTAGTGAGGCGTCACCAGCTCCAGATGGTAGCCCTTCTTCCCCGCGATGACCGTGCCGCCCATGAGGAAGCAGCCGCGCAGGAAGGAGGCGCGGCAGCATTCCTCCTCCACGAAGGCGCGGTTCAGCGACGGCGCGCCGGTCTTCAGCTGGAAGCCGAACCAGTCATACACCGCGCGGATGGAATCGATGTCCTCCAGCACGAGGGCATTGTCGTTCTCGCGCTCCTCCGGCGCAAAGCCGAACAGCGACGTGAACAGCGCCTGCACCCGCCGCCGCACGTCGCTGACCGAGGAGATCAGACGGATGCGGTCGGGCCCGAAGCGATTGCAGAACAGCAGCAGCCCCAGCACCTCCGCGCTGAGGCAGCAGCTCTTCGTCATGGGACTGCGGCACAGCTCGATCTTGATCTCTTCTGTAAAGGACATGATCTTTACTCCTGTTCCAGCAGCAGCTTATCATACCGCTGCAGCACGCCCTTTCTGGGCGCCATGATATCGGCCATCAGCATCAGGTTATAGGCCAGACGCAGCGGGTCGTGACGGACCAGCATGCTGTCGCGGGCCAGGATCTCCGCGCCGAAGAGCTTGATGCCCATGGATTCGATGCGCATCTTGTCGATCTCGACGGGATAGCTGTTTTCCGCCTGATACTTGCGGGCCAGGTTCCTTGTGATGGTCTGTGTATTGTAGATGCAGCCGTCGATCAGCCTGCCCTTGCCGTAGCGGTTGATCTCGGACATGTGACGGGAGGCGGAGAAGTTCTCGGTCTCGCCATCCTGGGTCATGATGTTCTGTACGTAGATCTTGAAGGCGCCGGATCTCTTGATGGCGTTCGACACGTTGCCGACGAGCAGGTTGGGGATGACACTGGTGTACAGGCTTCCCGGCCCCAGCACGATCAGGTCGGCCTCGGAAATGGCCTCGATGACGCTGTCGAGCGCCACGGCCGTTTTGGGGATGATCTCGATCTGGGCGATGTTGAGGCGTGTGTTCTGCTTTTTGGCCGTGATCGTCGTCTCACCCACGGCGACGCTGCCGTCCTCGAACCAGGCGCGCAGATTGACGTTGGTGTTTGTCACGGGAAGGACCTTGCCGGTGACGGCGAGGATCTCGTTCATGTTGGCCACGGCGCGGTCGAAGGAACCGCACACCTGATTGAGCGCCAGCAGGAACAGGTTGCCGAAGTTCTGCCCCTTGAGGCTGCCCTCGGTGAAGCGGTAGTTGAGCACGTCGCTCATCATGGTGCTGGTGTTGGCCAGCGCCAGCAGGCAGTTGCGGATGTCGCCGGGGGGCAGCATGCCGAACTCCTGCCGTATGATGCCGGAGCCGCCGCCGTCGTCCGTGACCGTCACGACGGCGGTGATGTTGTCCGTGTATTCCTTGAGACCCAGCAGCAATGCCGACAGGCCGGTGCCGCCGCCGATGGCGACGATCTTCCGTCCGGCGGCCTTCGCCGCCCTCAGGACCTCGCTGCGCGGTAAGGAAAAATCGTCAAATAGCTGCATGATTATCCCTTTTCAATGTCACGGTGACGGATCACCACGTTATGTCCCTTGTCCCGCAGCTCCTCATAGAGCCACTGGGCGATGGCCACCGAGCGGTGGCGGCCGCCGGTGCAGCCCACGGAGACCACAAGCGACGTCTTCCCCTCGTCCACGTATTTCGGCAGCAGGAAGTCCAGCAGGCCGGACACGCGGTCGGAAAACTCCACGGTGGCAGGGTTCGAGTAGACGTAGTCGCGGACCTCCTGATCGAGGCCGCATTTGTCCTTGAGCTCGGGCACGTAATAGGGATTTTTGATAAAGCGCACGTCGAAGACCATATCCGATTCGTGAGGGATGCCGTATTTATAACCGAAGGAGGTGATGGAGATCACCATGACCTTCTTGCCGCCGTCCTCGCCGAAGAGGTTCGTCAGATGCTGGCGCAGCTGCAAGGAGGGCAGCGAGGTGGTGTCGATCATGTAGTCGGCCCGCAGCTTGACCTCCTCCAGGAGCCTGCGCTCCTCGGCGATGGCCTCGACGATGCCCTTGCCGTCCACATCCAGCGGATGGCGGCGGCGCGTCTCCTTGTAGCGGTTGATCAGCCGCTCGTCGCTGCAGTCGAGGAACAGGATGCTGCTGTGAACGCCCAGCATCAGCAGCTCGTCGATGGCCTTGAACATGCGGGCGAAGTCGTCTTCGCTCCGGGCGTCCACCACGAAGCCCACGCGCTTGTATTTGGCGGAGCTGTCCATGAACAGCTCCACGAAGCGCGGGATCATGGCCGCAGGCATGTTGTCCACGCAGTAATAGCCGATATCCTCGAGCACGTCCACGGCCAGGCTCTTGCCCGCACCGCTCATTCCGGAAATGATCAGGCAGTCCATATCTCTTCTCCCCTGTTTGTATCGCAGTTTTTATATCTCTCTCGGGCGCATCCGCTCGACCTCCGGCTCCAGCGTGACGCCGAAGCGCGCGAGGACCGTCTCGCGGACAAGCTCCATCAGGCGCAGGATGTCGCCGGTGGTGGCGCCGCCGCGGTTGATGACGAAGCCCGCGTGCTTCTCCGACACCTGCGCGCCGCCGACGGCCGTTCCCTTAAGGCCTGCGTCCTCGATCAGCTTGGCGGCGAAGTAGCCCTCCGGGCGCTTGAAGGTGCTCCCGGCGCTGGGGTATTCCAGCGGCTGCTTGTCGCGGCGTCTGCGGGCAAGATCCTCCATTTTCGCGGCGATCTCGTTGGTATTTCCCGGGACAAGCCGGAAGTCGGCCCCCGTGACGATCCAGCCGGGACGGGACTTGAAGGCGCTGGTGCGGTAGGCAAAGCCGCACTGCGCGCCGTCAAGCGCGCGCAGCTCCAGCGATTCGTCCAGGAACCTGACACGTTCCGTCACGTCCTTCAGCTCGCCGCCGTAGGCCCCGGCGTTCATGTAGACACCGCCGCCGACGCTGCCCGGGATGCCGTGGGCGAACTCGAAGCCCGTCAGCCCCTGCTGCAGCGCGAAGCGCCCCACCTGGGACAACAGCGCCCCGGCCTGAGCCGTGACGATGTCCCGCTCGGCCCTGATGGCAGCAAACCGCTCGCCCAGTGCGATCACGAGCCCGTCGAAGCCCTCGTCGGGCGCCAGCAGATTGGTGCCGTTGCCCATGATGAAGGTCGGGACCGCGCGCTCCCGGGCGTATTTCAGCAGCGCTGCAAGGTCCGCTTCGTCCGCCGGTGCGGCAAAATATCTGGCAGGGCCACCCGTGCGGAAGGACGTGTGCCGGCTCAGCATCTCGTTCTCCGTTAGACGGATCCCGTTCTTTTCACAAAACTCTTTCAAGCGTTCCACTCCGTTTCGTGCGGATGTTCAATATATTATATCACACCTCGAAGGAGAATACCACACGAAATCGTCCCGCTTGTATCGGCTGAAACTGTATGGTATAGTAACGGTAGAAACCGAACGGAGGAAGCAGTCATGGCATTCGATTTCAAGAAGGAGTACAAGGAGTTCTATCTGCCGAAGGACAAGCCCGCGGTCGTCACGGTCCCGCGGATGAATTACATCGCCGTGCGCGGTCAGGGCGACCCCAACGAGGAGGGCGGCGCGTACAAGCTGGCCATCGAGCTGCTGTACGGCGTTGCATACACGATCAAGATGAGCAAAAAGGGCGGCCGCGCGATGGAGGGATATTTCGACTACGTCATTCCCCCGCTGGAGGGCTTCTGGCAGCAGGACGGCGCGGAGAGCGTCGATTACGCCCACAAGGAACGCTTCCGCTGGATTTCCGTGATCCGCCTTCCCGATTTCGTGACGAAGGAGGACTTCGACTGGGCGATCCGCGAGGCGACGGCAAAGAAGAAAGCGGATTTCTCCGGGGTCGAGTTCCTGACCTGCGAGGAGGGCCTGTGCGTCCAGTGCATGCACATCGGCCCCTTCGACGACGAGCCCGCGACCGTTGAAAAGATGCATAAATACATGACCTGTGAAGGTTATGTCCTTGACATCAATAACGAGCGTCTGCACCATGAAATCTACCTCAGCGACGCGAGAAAGACCCCGTCGGAGAAGCTCAGAACCGTCATCCGCCACCCCATCCGCAGGCCGTAGCCTCACCGCCGAAAGCACTTGTTTTTCCGCCGCCCCCATGATATAATAGCGGGGCAGATCCGGGTGTAGCCCAGTTGGTAGGGCGCCACATTTGGGATGTGGAGGCCGGGAGTTCGAATCTCCCCACTCGGACCAAAGTGAAAATCCTGTCGCGCAAGCGGCAGGCTTTTCGCTTTGTTTTCATCATTCTTCAGTTTTCATTATTCATTCCCCCGAAATGAATAATGATTGAAAATCTGGCTTTTTTCAATGCTATAGTTGGTGATCGTACCTCAAAACAAGTCTAAAAAACCTGTCACTCACGTGACAGGTTTTTTGATTTATATGTCTTTGCAGTTTATTCCCAGTACCATGAGCTGTTGCAGTCGCACAGGGGCGTCATGGAACCGTCGAGGACGAAGACCTTGGCGTCCCAGGCGTCTTTGGGGAGGTCGAAGGCGATCTCGGTGATCTCGCCGGGCGTCAGCTCGTGCAGCCGGATCTCCAGGCAGCAGCCGTCTTCATCGTAGACGGCGCTGCAGGCCAGCGCCGGGACCTTGGCACAGACGTACGTCATGGCATGCTCCCACTCCCCTTCGTCGTCGGTAAACCAGGTGCCCGTTGTCGTCCAGGTTTCCGGAGCCGGCGTTTCAAAATGATAGTCGGCATAGCGCAGAGCGTCGTTGACGTCGTCTCCGAACTCGGTTATGAGGCGGCTGGAGTAAGAGACGTCGATGGCGCGCCACTGTTCTTCCGTGCCGGCGTAATAGACGTCGTCCAGATCGTTACAGCCGGAGAAGGCAAAGGATTCGATCTCCTCTATGGTATCCGGCAGATTGATGAACTTCAGATTGCGGCACTTGGCAAACGTGCGGCCCTTCAGGACGGTGACGCCCGCGCCGATCTCCGCCGTCATCAGATCGTTGCAGGACTCGAAGGCGCTTGCGCTCAAATACTCCACGCCGTCGGGGATCGTCACGCTGCGGAGGCTGTCGCAATCCTTGAAGCCGCCGATCTCCCTGATCCCGGCGGGGAACGTCACCTCTTTCAGACCGGTACAATTATTGAATGCGCCGGAGGCGATCACCTGCAGGCCGTCGGGAAACCGGATCTCCGTCAGGGCTTTGCAGGAGTCAAAGGCGCCGCTCTGGATGGTGACGAGGGAATCAGGCAGCTGAACGCTCGTCATCCGATCGCAGCCGCTGAAGGCGTTCTGGCCGATATCGGTGACGCCCTCCTCGATGACGACGCTGCGGATCTGATCCCTGCGGTACCACCACGGCGGCAGGTAGTAGATCCTGTTGTATTCGTTCGTCGTATAATCGTTTTTCATGGGGCCCTCACCGGTGATGGTCAGGACGCCGTTTTCTTCGTCCAGCGCCCAGGTCACGTGCTCGCCGCAGGTGTTGCCAGACTCGATCATGGCCAGCGCCGTCCCGGACAGCGCGATCGTAAGAAGAACGGAAAGCAGAAGGACACGGATGATCATGCGTTTCATGACGGATACCTCCCATAGCGATCTGTATTCTCCAACTGACGGATAAAAGCAGATTATGATCTCATTTTAGCACGGCCGCCGCGGAAAAGCCTGCGGCGGCTGATGATGAACTCGATTTTTTGTATTCCCGCAGGATCGTCAGCTGCGGTCCGGCGGCGTCTGATCCCGACGCAGCAGATGTGACAGGAGGCTCGACAATTTCCCGGACTGCACACGGCGGACAGGAACCGGCGACGCGTTTTTCGGCGCGGGCGGTTCGGGCTCCGGCGGCAGGCTCACCTTTCGCTCGTGGAAATAGCGGTAAAGGGCTTCCTGAGATGAGGTGCCCTCGCCGCCTTCGGGATGCAGATACGTCCCGTCGGGCTGCAGGAGCCGGGCCTTTTCCCGGTCGGCGGCCAGTGCGGAGAGGATCTGATCCACCTGCGCGCGGGTGTCCGGAGTGCGCACCTCGATGAACGCCTCCACGCGGCGCTCCAGGTTCCTGTTCAGCAGGTCGCCGGAGCCGATGAACAGCCGCTCGTCCTCCCCTTCTCCGAAGCGGAAGATGCGCGAGTGCTCCAGCCAGCGGCCCACGACGCTCTTGACCGTGATATTCTCCGTCTGTCCCTTCACGCCGGGCAGCAGACAGCAGATGCCGCGGATGAAAAGCTCCACCCGGACGTCCGCCTGCGAGCAGGCGATCAGCGCGTCCATGACGTCGCGGCTGTTGAGGGAATTGGCCTTGATAGACACGCGCCCCGCGGGGCCCTTGCGCCGCTCGCGCTCCAGCAGCTCCAGCACGCGGCTCTTGAAGCTCAAGGGCGCGATCCACAGGCTGTGCGCCTCCGGCGGGACCCTCCCGTCGGCCATGGCGGCAAAGGCGGACTCCGCGTCCGCGGCGGCGCCCTCGTCGGCGGTGAAGAGGAACAGGTCGGTGTACTGCTCCCCGGTGACTTCGTTGTAGTTGCCCGTGCCCACCTGTGTGATATGACGGAGGTTGCCGCCGCGGCGGTAGGTGATCAGGCACAGCTTGCAGTGGACCTTTTTGCCCGGCAGGCCGTAGAGCACGCGGCAGCCCGCGTCCTCCAGCAGCTCGGAATAGTCGATGTTGTTCTGCTCGTCGAACCGGGCGCGCAGCTCCAGCAGGCAGGTCACGTCCTTGCCGCGGTCGGCGGCGTAAGCCAGCGCGGCGGCCACCTTGCTGCTGCTCGACAGCCGGTAGAGCGTGATCTTGATGGACAGCACCTCAGGGTCGTCCGCCGCTTCGTACAGCAGATCGACGAAGGGCATCATGCTCTGGAACGGGAAGCTGAGCAGGAGGTCGTTCTTCTCGATAAATTTGAAATACTCGCCCTTTTTGAGCCCGATCTCGCGGGCTGGCCTGCGCTCGGGATAGCGAAAGCCCTCGTGAGCCGGGATGCTGGAGCGGAAGGAGAAATCGAAGGGCACCGACGCCGGGAAGACGTTCTGCTCCGGCACGCGGAGCTTCTTCGTCAGCAGGCTCCTGGATTGCTCCGACAGCTTGCCGCAGATCTGAACGCGCACGGGCATGGCCCGTCTGCGCTTGGACAGCATGCCGGCCATCTTCTGGCGCAGGTCCTCGTTGCCCATGACCTCCAGGTCCGCGAGGAACACGTCGGCGTTCCGCGTCACGCGCACCACAGCAGACTCGCGGATGGTCTCTTTTTTCAGCAGCAGCGGCAGGAAATGGCGCACCAGACGGTCCGTCAGGACGATCTTCTGCCGTCCGTCGATTTCGAAGGTCAGGTACGGCGGGACGCGGTACAGCGGCACGACGGCCAGCCGGGCGTCCGCTCCCCGGCCCAGGAAGGCGATGACGTAGGACTCCTGCCCCCACAGGAACGGCAATGCCTGATCCTGGGTGATGATCTTCGGGAACAAAAGCGGCTTGAGGTCGCCGAAGAGCTTTTTGCTCATCAGCTCATCCACCTTGCTGATCCGCTTGAAATCGAGCAGATCGATGCTGTAGCGCTTCAGCTCCTCGCGGATCGCCTTCCAGACGCTGACCTGCAGGTTCTGCTGCTCGGCGCTGACGCGCAGAAGCTCACGGATCTGCTGCGACGGCGTCATGCCGGAATAATCGTCGCGCCTGTCGGGCGTCAGCATGGCGCGGTGGGTCAAAATGCCCACGCGCACGCGGTAGAACTCCTCGAGGTTCGACTGGTAGATCGACAGGAACTTGAGCCGCTCCAGCAGCGGCACGGCGGGATCGGCGGCCTCCAGCAGCACCCGCTGGTTGAACTGCATCCAGCTCAGCTCGCGGTTGAAAAAGCAGGGACTGACGGGGCGCGCTTCTTTCACAGCCATGCTCAACTCAGTCCTCTCTCGATGTGCTCTTCACAGGCTTTCTCCAGCGCGTCCACCACGATCCGCAGCGTACGGATGCGGGCGTACTTCTTGTCGTTTGATTCGATGATGTACCAGGGAGCGTTTTTCGTGCTGGTCTTGGCGATCATCTCGTCGACGGCCACCTCGTACTGGGGCCATTTCTCGCGGTTGCGCCAGTCCTCCTCGGTGATCTTCCACTGCTTCTCCGGCGTCTCCTGCCGGGCGGTGAAGCGGGCCAGCTGCTCGTCCTGATCGATATGCATCCAGAACTTCAGCACCACGGCGCCCCAGTCGGTGAGCTGACGCTCGAACTCATTGATCTCGTTATAGGCGCGCTGCCAGTCCTTCTCGGTGCAGAAGCCCTCCAGACGCTCCACCATCACGCGGCCGTACCAGGTGCGGTCGAAGATGCAGATGTGGCCGCTGCGCGGCAGGCGGGTCCAGAAGCGCCAGAGGTACTGGCGGTTCAGCTCGTGGGGCTCCGGCGAAGCGATGGGCTTGACGTCGAAGCCTCTGGGGTCGAGAGGATAGGCGATGCGGCGGATATTGCCGCCCTTGCCCGCGGCGTCCCAGCCCTCGTAGCAGAGGATCACGGGGATCCGCTTGTGGTAAATGACGTTGTGCAGCTCGCCCAGGCGCTTCTGCAGGCGCTTGAGCTCTTCTTTGTACTCCTCTTCCTCGATGACGGGAGAGAGGTCGACTTCGCTGAGCTTCGGCATGGTCAGCAGCGGGAAGTCCTCCTTGAAGGGCTCGCCGTTGTATTTTCCCTCCGACAGCGCCTTGTCGATCTTCTTCACCAGCAGCTTCAAGGCGTCGCGGACGGCCTGGCGGCCGTTCTCGCCGTCGAGGACGTGCCACCGGATGAGGTCGTCCGTCTTTTCCATGAAGCCGTCGTAAGTCTCGAGGAAGGTCTTGTACTCGCGGTGCTGCCACAGATCGTCCTCGCTGACGCGCCATTCGGTCTCGTAGTCCTCCTTCAGCTCGGTCAGGCGCTTGCGCTGCTCCTTTTCGCCGATATGGAGGAAGAGCTTGAGGACGATATAGCCCGCGTCGCGGAGCTGGCGCTCGAACTCGTTGACGGCGCGGATGCGCTTTTTATACTGAGAGGACGTAATATCGCGGTGCAGGTACTTGCGCACGGCGCCCTCCATCCAGCCGGAATCGTAGAACATGATCTTCCCGTTCTCCGGGATGGCGGCGGCGTACTGGTACAGGAAGGGATAGCGCTCCTGCGCCTCAGGCAGGACCTGCGGCGAGGTGACGTTGTAAAAGCGGGGGTCGATCTCGCTGATGAGCTCGTTGATCAGGCTGCCCTTGCCGGCGGCGGCCCAGCCCTCCACCAGGACGAGGATCGGCAGTTTGCTGTCGCGGACGAGCTGCTGCTGCTCGATGAGCCGCGCGCGCAGCTCCTTGATCTCGGCCTTCAGCGCCTCTTTCTCTTCCCGTTTCGGTCTTTCGTATTTGTCAAGCATGGAGATCCTTCTTTCTCAATTGCTATAAAGCTTTGCTATGGCTATTATAACAAAGCAAAGCTGTATTTTCTTCCTGCAATTGACACAATCTTTTTTATGAAATATGACCGAAAGGACTTGCGCGATTGCGGACGCGGCGCACGGTATGGTATAATGACGCCATCAGATACTGCTGTCGGGAGGGATGGATCATGGAGGACAGGATCGGGCGCGAGCTGATGCGGCTGCAGGACTTGAAATACCGGGAGTTCCAGTGCGGGCTGATCCCGACCGTCGACCCGGAAACGGTGATTGGCGTGCGGACGCCCGCGCTGCGCGCCTTTGCGAAGGCGCTTGCGAAGACGGAGGCCGCGGACGCCTTTCTGCGGGCGCTGCCCCATCAGCTGTTTGAAGAAAACCAGCTGCACGCGTTCCTGCTTTCGGAGATGAAGGACTTTGGCCGCTGCGTCCAAGAGGTGTGCCGCTTCCTGCCCCATATCGACAACTGGGCCACCTGCGACCAGCTGTCGCCGAAGGTGTTCAAAAAACACCGGGCGGAGCTGCTGCCTCATGTCCGGGCGTGGATCGGGGCGAAGGAGCCGTACACGATCCGCTTCGGCGTGGGGATGCTGATGCAGCATTATCTGGATGAGGATTTCGATCCCGCTTACCCCGCGCTGGTGGCCGGGCTGCGGTCGGAGGAATACTACGTCAATATGATGATCGCCTGGTATTTCGCCACGGCGCTGGCGAAGCAGTATGACGGGGTCCTCCCCTTTCTGGAGGATCGACGGCTGGGCGCCTGGACCCACAACAAGGCGATCCAGAAGGCCGTGGAGAGCTATCGCATCACGCCTTCACAGAAGGATCATCTGAGGACACTGCGCGTCCGGCGCGGCTGAGCGCAACAACGGGTTGCGTGAAACTTCCGTCTGCTTATGGTATATATAGTAGTGGAGGTGAACAAGCATGGAAACAAAGGACGTCATTCTTCAACTGAGGACACAGAAAGGATTGTCGCAGGACGAGCTGGCGGAAAAGATCTTCGTGACGCGACAGGCGGTGTCCCGCTGGGAGACCGGCGAGACGGTGCCCAACACGGAAACGCTCAAGCTGCTGTCGAACTACTTCAACGTGTCGATCAACACGCTTCTCGGCTCGCCGCGGAAGCTGGTCTGCCAGTGCTGCGGTATGCCCCTGGACGATTCGATCCTCGGCCGCAACGAGGACGGGAGCGTCAATGAGGATTACTGCAAATGGTGCTTCTCAGATGGCGAATACACCTACAGCGATATGGACGACCTGATCGACGTCTGCGCCAAAAACATGGTCAGCGAGATGTTCAGCGAGGAGCAGGTGCGGGCGTATCTGCGGCAGCGGCTGCCGCAGCTCGACTACTGGAAGCGCTACGAGGAGCTGGGCGGAGGAAAGAAGCTGGCGGAGCTGAAGCAACAGCTCATGCATGAGCTCAACGACCTGCAGATAGAAGGCATGCCGAAGGTGGAAAAGCTCTACGCCCTGGACGGCAGATCCGTCAATCTCAGCTATCGCCTGCCCAACGGTCAGACGGTACAGTTTCTGGACGACGACGCCACCTATTTCGGCAATCAGCTGGCATGCGAGTTCGGCGGCGAGCGGTGCTTCGGCGTCGTCGCTGACGCGTCATTCCTGCTGGTGGCCACCTATGAGACGGGCGGCGCTGACCCCGAGCTGGTGCTTTATAAACGGCGGTGATCGACGATGCAAAACGAAAAGCGCGGAATCTGCTGGACGGCGTATCATGACCCCGATACGGAACGGTTCTTCGCCGAGATCATCTACACGAGCCGGGAGGGACGCGAGCAGTACGATTACGAGATCACCCGGGAGATCTACGACCGGCTCGGGACGTTCGGCGACGATTGCGAAAATGAGACGCTGATCCGGACCGGGAAGTTGGCATATTCCTTTGAGAACACGATGTACGGCACTCTGGGCCCGGAACGAATGGTCTGGGACGAGGAAGCCAGCGACGCGATGAAGGACGTTGTCCGGAAGCGACAGGAAAAAGGGAAAAAGAAAACCTGACGTTTGACAGGCATAAAAAAGCGCTGCCGAAGCAGCGCTTTTTTGTTTTCTATTTTCCTGCCAGCACGGTGAGCCAGGGCCTGGTCGGGTGGCTGTAGATGGTCACCTCGGTGAAGCCCGCGGCTCTCAGCGCTTCTTCGATCTCCCCTGCCGTGTGGCAGGTCATGCCGTCGATGATCTTCTCGAATCTCAGGCCCGATGCATCCGTGCCGTCCGACTCGTTGCAGATCATGAAGTACCCGCCGTGCTTGAGGATCTTCGCCACCTGAGTGAAGCAGCGCTCCAGCCCCGGCCAGAAGTAGATCGTCTCAAAGGCCGTGGCGAGGTCGAATGCGCCTGCCGGGAGGTCGAGGGACGACACGTCTCCCTGCCGGACCGTGCAGCGCCCGGCGGCGATCATGTCCTTGTTGTACTCCTTCGCTTTTTCAACGGAAAGGTCGGAATAATCGATGGCCGTCACATGCGCCTGCGGGTATTTCTTCATCAGTTCGCCGGCGTTCCGGCCGCCGCCGCAGCCGAGGTCCGCCGCCTGCCTGACGTCCAGCGCGGGCAGATGCGCAAAGCCCCAGTCCGCCAGCTTCGCGTGGCCGGAGTTCATGGTGCTGAGCATCATTTTCCCGAGAAAGCCCTCCGGCTTTCTTGTCTGACTCACGTAATCCTTGAACAGTCCCATTTGCTTTTCCTCCTCAAATGCTTTCGGTGCGCTGCCAGCCGTCACCTTCATCGGTCTTGTGGCGGACGAAGCGAAAATCGCAGACGTCTCCGCCCTGGCACAGCGTTTTCGTGCGGATGAAATCGGTATAGGGCAGGCTGCCGTAGTTGATGATATCGGCGTGACAGCACATGGCGCCCAGTTTGAGCAGACCGCGCCTGCCCAGGATCGTTGCGTACAGACATTCGTTGCACTCGAAGCGGAACTCGTCCTTCGGGTCGTCCTCATGCCAGGTGTAGCGCCAGCCGACGCCCGACTTTCTGCGGAAGCCGAAGGGGACGATCGTCTTCATCAGCGGCAGGAAAAAGCTGCGCCTCGCCAGCTTCTGCATCCCGGAGGGGTCGAGGAACTTCCACATCTCCCCTGACACGGCGCGATATGCCTGCGCCTCGGTGCTGCCGTGGGCCTGCAGAACTTCATACAGGGCGATGGAGGTGAGGATCTGGGCCATGTGATCGTAATTGCCCTTGTCGCAGTAGTCCTTTTCCTCCTCCAACAGAGTGCGCATGCGGACGTAGACGTCCTGCTGCACGGCCAGGGGCAGCGTGGGGAAATAGTTCCGGTAGCGGCTGACCGCCACCATGTCCTCCGGTTCGTATCGTTTCATGGCGCTTTTCCTTCCGTCGCCGTAGTTAACCGCGGCTTACTATACTTTATTATAGTGACGGCGCGCGAACCATGTCAACGAAAAAGAGTTGCAGAGGCTCCGAAGACGACAAAAGGCCGCGGGATCGCTCCCGCGGCCTTGGCTGTATCCGGTTTTCCTATTTGATCTTCACGGCGGTGCCGTAGGCGATGACCTCGGCGGCGCTCTGCATGACGGACGAGCTGCCGTAGCGGACGTTGATCACGGCGTCGGCGCCCAAGGCCTCGGCCTCGTCGGCCATGCGCTTGGTGGCGATGGCGCGGGCGTCGGCAAGCATCTCGGTATAGCCCTTGATCTCGCCGCCCACGAGGTTCTTCATGCCGGCCATAAAGTCCTTGCCAAAGCTCTTGGAATAGACGACCGCGCCCTTGACGAGGCCCAGTACCTCCAGCTCACAGCCGGGCAGATAATCAATACTTACGAGCTTCATCCTCTTCTCCTCCTTCGATCTCTTTGACGCGTTGGACGCCCGCGGCGACGACGCACGCGGCCATGACGACGTAGATGCCCGCATACAGCAGGATCACCAGCAGCGGCGGCTTCACCTCCGTAAAAATCCACAGTGCCGCGCCTGCAAAGGTCAGGAACAGCAGCCCGAAGACGGCTGCCCAGAGCATCGCATCCAGCTTTTTCTTACGCTTGTTCAAGCAGATTCACCTCAGTTCATGGGAATGACCTCGGACTGGTTCACCCCCAGATAGTCGTAATACTGCCAGACCCAGTCATAGGCGTCGCTGGGCCATTTGCGGACCTCCCATTTATCATAGACGTATGTTTCTCTCCAGCCTTCGGGATATGTGTTGTCCTGGATGCCTTCCCTGATCTCCCACAGGTGACCGGCGGTAAAGTAGGGGCAGCCATTGTAATGGGGATCGGTGTAGTACAAAAACCGCGTCACATGCTTCGGATTTGCGGGATCGACTTCATAGACGGTAGAGAGCCAGCCGTTTTTGGCGTATCCCTCGCGGTGATAGGCCTGATCGTGCATGTCTCCGACACCCGTTGACCAGCCGGAAAGGGTGCCGTCCGGATAGTAGCCGTACCAGTTGCCATAGTATTCTTTCGTACCGTTCGCATCCTCAAGATACTGCTGGACTGTTTTGAGAACATCCGTAACGCCGCCGGTCTCCTCCAGATCCCATTCGTTGTTGTAATAGAATTTCCTGGTCAGGATCCGTGTGCCCTCCTCGGGCCCGGCGCTGAAAACGTCCTCACGGGAGACGAGACCGCTCTTCGTGTAGTACTTGGACCACAGCTCACGACCCTTTTTGTCGACGGCTATTTCGGACGAAAGCGTTCCGGTCTCTTCGTAATAATTTCGGATAATCTTGGGCTCTTCGGGTGGTCCGCCGTCGGGATCGCCACCGCCGCCTCCGCCGCCGGTATCGCCACCGCCGCCTCCGCCGCCGTCGTCATCGTCTTCGTCTTTGTTGTCCTCGTCGATCTGTTCGCGGACCTTTTCGTCGAAGTCGCGCATCAGATCCATCAGGCTCTTGTCGTCGAGACCCAGCTCATGGATCAGCACGTCGAGCCAGTCGTCGCCGCTGTCCACCTTGTCGGTGAAGTCCTTCACGGCTTCCTCGGGGGTCATTTCCGTGCCCTGCCCGGCAAAGCCGGTGCCGCCGTCGAGCTCCTTGTCGATGACGTCCTGGGCGGCCTGACCGTCGCTCGTCTTGACGGTCGTCACATCGACCACGAGGTTGCCGTCCTTGTCCTTTTTGACCGTGAACTGATCATAAAGCTCCTTGGCTCGGTTGCCCGCGTCGAAGATGCAGCTCATCTTCTCGCCTGCCGAGCTGCCGCCGCCCGTAACGATGCTGTAGATCATCAGCGTGTCGGTGACGGGCTTCATCGCGTCGTCATAGGCCTTGACGACCTTATTGTCGGGGCCCAGCAGGATCTTGCATGTGGAGCTGGTGGCGTCAATGGTGCAGTCCACGCCGCCCAGCACGATACCGGCTGCTTCTCCGACGGTGACATAGCCCGCGGGAGCCGTGGCGGTGGCGCCGCCCGTTGCGATGGTGGCGCAAATGAACAGGCCGATCTTGGCGCCGGTCTTAGTGGCGATCATCGTCTTTTCCCAGAACTCGGCGTTGTCGCCCTCCTCGTTGGCGTAGTGGCCCTGCAGGATGTTCTGGGCCATGACGAGAGAGGCGTAGGCGCGGTGGGCGTCGCAGCCCATGTCTTTGGCCAGTTGGGCGATGCGGTTGGCGCCCTTGAGGGCGTCATAATGCGCCGTCAGGCTCTTGGCCCAGGCGAGCTGTTCGTCCTGCGAAGCCGCCTGCAGCACAGGCTGCGCGCCTGCGGACTGCAGCGCGGCAATCTCCTGCTCTGCCGCGGCGTCCAGCACAGCCCCGGCCTTGAGCACCTGGTCCCAGGCCTTCTGCGCCCGGCGCAGCTTGTCCAGAGTGTCCTCGTACTTCGCCCGGGCGGCCAGCGTCTCTTCGCTTTCCATATCGACGGCATGTTCGTAGTCCGGCCGGACGGGCATATGGATGTCGGTGATATCGAGCTGCATCAGCTCCTCCAGCAGCATGGACGCTTCGACATAAGCGTCCACGGCGGACGAGGTCGCATGGGCCATATTGTCGCTCATCATGGGCAGAGGCTGATCCGTCGATTCATAGACGATCAGCCGGGAAGCGTCCGCCTCAAGGCCGCTTTCGCAGAGCGGGGCCTTTGTGACGCTGTCCAGCGCGAAGACGCGGTAAGCGTCCGCCTCCGGCAGCGCGAACGTCAGCTTCCCTTCCGTGACGCCGGTCTTCGTCTCACTGGCCGTCATGCGGCCGTTGTCGTAGGACGCGGCGATGACGTCGGCCCGCGGGCCTTCATAGAAGACCTCCACGCTCCCGCCGCCGTATGTTGTGATCACGACGGCCGGATCGGCCGCCAGCGACACGGCAGGCAGCAGCGTCAGCGTGAACAACAGTGCCAACAGGCACGCGAGCATGCGTTTTTTCATAGTCTCCCCTCCTGTGGTTCGATCTTGCAATCAGTATACCACAGGGATCGGGGAATTTCAATATATGCCACTATTGTATTTCATGTGCCAATATCAAACGATAAAATGGCACGATGCCTCCTGTTGGCACAGGAGGCATCGTCGATCGCATTCTATTTCGTCATCCATGTCACGCCCGCGCAGCGGGCGGCGTTGGATCTGTGTTTTATCAGTAGCCCAGCTTGCGGTCCACGAGGTTGCGGAGCTTCTCGCCGCGGGCGTAGCGGCCGATGTTCTCGACGAAGATGTCGATGACCAGCTCGCGGGTGATGTTCAGCGTCATGTTGCCGGACACGTGGGGCGTCAGCAACAGGTTGGGCGCATTCCACAGGGGATCGTCCACGGGCAGGGGCTCGGGGACCGTGACGTCGATGGCGGCGCCGGCCAGCTTGCCGGACTCCAGCGCGCGGATCAGCGCGGGCTGATCGATGGCCCAGCCGCGGCCCACGTTCAGCAGATACGCGCCGTCCTTCATCAGACCCAGGCGGCGCTCATCGATCAGATGAGACGTGGCGTCGGTGCCGGGGACGCAGAGGGCGACCACGTCGGCGCCCTGAATGGCGTCGTCCAGATGCACGATGGTGTACGTCTCGTCAAAGCACTCGGGGCCGGGCTTGTTGGTGCGGCGGACGCCGCGGACGCAGGCGGCGCCCATGGCCTTGCAGCGCTTGGCGAAGTTGGTGCCGATGTCGCCCATGCCGACGATGGTGACGGTGGAGCGCATGAGGGAGTGGATCTCGCCCACCAAGCCCCACTGATGCTTCGCCACGCGGGCGGCATACTCGGGCATGCGGCGCATCATCATCAGCGTGGTGCAGATCAGATGCTCGGAGATCGTGACGCCGTAGCCGCCGGCGGAGTTGGTGACCAGCACGTCGGGGTTGGGGTACAGATCGTCGGATACGATGTTGTCGACGCCGGCCGAAGAGACGCCCAGCCATTTGAGGGCCTTGTCGCCTTTGATCGCCTCGGCGGGGAAGCCGCCGTACAGCACCTCGCAGCCGTCGCTGTGAGCGACGGCGTCGTCCTTGTCCTTGAAATAGACGACCTCGAAGCCGTTTTCGGCTGCGGCCGCGTTGATCTTGGCCTTCAGGCCGTCATCCAGAAAGGCCGCATGGATACCGATGGTTCTTGCCATGTCAGTGTTCCTCCGTTTTCTATGTTATTTTGATTCGCTTTTCTTGTCTCTGGTGTAGCCCAGGCGATCCTCGGTCATCTCGATGATCACGTAGTTCAGCTCGCCGCCCATGATGAGGATCGTCGCCACCAGCTTGAGCCAGACCATCAGGATCATGACGGCGGCCAGCGATCCGTACAGCAGCGAGTAATTGGAAAAATGGGAGATATAGTAGGAGAACGCCATGGTGACCACCGTCAGCCCCAGCAGCGAAAACACCGACCCGGGCACGGCGCGGCGGAAGCGGAAGCGCCGGCTGGGAACGATGTAGTAAAAGCCGCAAAGGGTGAGGAAAATAACGGCGGGCAGCAGGACGAACTTGATCAGCTGCAGCAGCGAAATGATGCTGTCCGGGATATAGATATACTTCTCCAGCTCCGTCACCACGACCTCGCCGCCCAGGATCAGGATCGTCAGCAGGAAAAAGGCGATCATGATGAAGGCCGACAGGATGAAGGCGGTCATGTAATTGACCGCGCCCGCGCGCTTGATGCGGTAGGCCGTCCTGACGGAGTTGAGAAGCGAGTTGAAGGCACGGGTCAGGGCGTACAGCGCCGTGAAGATCGCGCCGATGGCAAAGGTCGTCGATTCGATGCCCGTGAGATAGTCGAGATAGTCCGTGACGATCTCCGTCATCTGGCGCGGGAACAGATAGTCGAAGCGCTGGACGACGTATTTGATGTCCACGCCGAAGCGGCTGATGACCGCGTTGACGAGGATGATGATGGGGAACAGCGAAAAGAAGAGGTAATAGGCCAGCTGCGCCGAGGTCCTCCCTACGCCGTCCGTAAAGAACCGCCTGGTGGTGCGGCCGACGATCTTAAAGAATTTATCCACAGGTCACAGTCCCCTGTTCATGAATTGCGCCGCCGGGGCGCAGAGCTATCTTATGCGTTTGGTCCCTATATTATAGCAAAACCGTGAGCCGCTGTAAAGCCGAACCGTGGCTCGTCAAGCAAATAACTTTTGCGGGAAGGTTGCAATTCTCCGCGCGCGGTGGTACATTTGATTTGTAAGATATATCCAAGCATCCAAGGAACGGAGGACTTGTTATGAAGCGGTATTCCATTTCCCTTTTTCTCGTTTTATGCCTGCTGATTCTCGCGCCGGGCCGCGTCTCGGCCCAGGAGGGGCTGGCGCTCGTCGTGCGCGATCAGGCAGAGCTGATCGACGCGCTGAACCGCAGCGAGAAGGTCGCCTCCATCGAGATCGCAGGCAGCTTCACGATCACGGAGGACTGCACGATCCGCTACACGCCGGAGCTTCTGCCCTTTTATTCCGACGTCGTTGTGACGGTGGACGAAAATGTCACGCTGACCATCGGAGAGGGCGGCGTCTTCGGCAGCTTCTGGCCGTCTTATGAGGGCGACTGGGAGGACGAGCTCCAGCCCGACGGCAAGGTGATCAACAACGGCACCATCGAAGTCCTGCCGGGCGGCGCGCTGCAGGCCGGCTTTACGCGCAACAACGGCGTTCTGCTGGTGCGCTTCGGCGGCATGGCCGTCTGCGCGGAGGAAAACTTCGGCACGGTGACCGTTTATCCCGGCGGCGCTTACCGCACCAGTCAGGGCAGAGACGTCGTCAACCACGGCAGCATCTATATCATGCCTGAAGGCGAGCTGGAATCGCGGTTCGGCTCCACGATCATCAACGCCGAGGACGGCAAGCTGACGATCGACGGCACGTTCGTCTGCAACTGCGCCTTAAGCTATATGTGGTTCCGCAACGAGGGCACGGTCGACGGCATCGGCGACGTGATCGTACAGAAGGCCGATCCGGCGTTCGAGACGGATCTGGAAGACGCCCTCGGACGGATGATGGCGGAGCTCGGGCAGACGGCGCGGTTCGAGCGCTGGGACGACCTGTTCATCTTCAAGCGCGAGATCGTCTCCTCCGAGGAAGAGCTCGCTTCGCTGCTGGATGAGAGCAAGACGCGTACCGTCGGCGGTGAGACCTGCGAGGAGCTTCAGGCCCACGCAGACGTCCTCGTCGTGCTGACGCAGGACATGACGATCACCGGAAGCATCCGGTCCATGGCGCGGATCACCGTGCCGGAGGGCGTCACGCTGACGGTCGCGGAAGGTGCGAGCCTCGAGGCCGGACTGACGATCGAGCCGAAGGCCGAGGTGCTGGTCCGCGGCGGTACGCTGGGCACGACCATGGGCGGCATGATCGACGTCGGAGGACGTTTGATCGTCAAGGAGGACGGGCAGCTGATCAGCCAGATGGGCGGCTCGGTCATTGTCCGCGAAGCGGGCGAGCTGGTGCTGGACGGCACGTTCTTCTGCGGCGGGTACCACGAGGAGGAGTCAGATATCGATATCGTCTGGTTCCGCAGCGACGGCAAGGTGACGGGCTTCGGCGAGATCGTATCCTATATGCTGGACAGCGGCGAGGCCTTGACAGCGCTGGAGGATCGGGTCAATAATACGGATATCACCGTGCGGAGCGAGAGCGAAGCGTATGCTGCCGCGGGACTGAAGGTGTTCAACCGCTACGGCGGCGAGATCAGCGCCATCCCGTCAGACGGCTGCATGATCACGGTGACCGTGACGCACAAGACGCCGAACAATGTTGATTGGCTGCTGCTGTACGCGTTTTACGACGCCGAAGGGCGGCAGGTCCTGACGGTCTTCCAGATGGCGGACGATCCTGGCGTCGGCGAATCGACGGAGGTCAATTATTATCTGACGCAGCCTGAGGGCGCCGTATCCTTCAAGGTCTTTACCGTGGGCGTCACGGAGGACCGCGGGCTCGTGCCGCTGGCCGAAGCGCTTGTATTTCCGGGAGTGCGTGAAAAATGAATGAACTGACGATCTTTGCCGCGGTCCCCTCCCCGCTGGGGACGCTGTATCTGTGTGAGGAGGACGGCGCGCTGAGCCGCATCTCCTGTGACTGTCCCGACGGGACCGAGGGGACGTCGCCGCTGCTGCGGGAGGCCGCAAAGCAGCTCGATGAGTATTTCCTCGGCGAACGCAAAGACTTCGACCTGCCGCTGGCGGCGCACGGCACACCGTTTCAGATGCGGGTCTGGCAGGCGCTGCGGGCGATCCCCTACGGCGAGACGCGGACCTACGCCCAGATCGCCGCGGCGGCCGGAAGCCCCAAAGCGTTCCGCGCCGTCGGGCAGGCGAACCACGTCAACCCCCTGATGATCGTCGTCCCCTGCCACAGGGTCGTGGGTGCGGACGGGTCATTGACGGGCTATGCCTACGGTATGGAGAACAAGAAAAAGCTGCTGGCGCTGGAGAAAGCGCACCGATAGCGAACGACAGCGGGCCGGACTGACGTCCGGCCCTTTTTTCATGCCTTTTATTAAATGTTATCTACATCAATAAAGCATTGCATAACTATTGACAGGAGTATAACAATGACATATGATTTATATGAACATGTTCATAAACGAAAGGAGCGGATCTATGCCGAAGATCATCCCCGAGCTCCGTCAGGCGCTGATCGACGCGGCGCGCCGGCGGATCGTGGACGGCGAGCACGACATCACCATCCGTCAGGTAGCCGCCGACTGCGGCACCGCTGTGGGGACTGTGTACAACTATTTCCCCTCCAAGGAGCATCTGATGGCCTCGGTCATGCTGGTGGACTGGCAGCAGGCCACCGAGGAGCTGCAGGGCCGGGTGGATCAGGCGCGGAGCGTCATGAGCGGCCTGCGGGCTATCGACGGCGCGCTGCGCCGGTTCATCGCCATCTATCGTCCGGCCTGGGACCACTACTCCGCGGGCTCCCGCCGCACGGAGATCGTCCAGGATTACCACCACATGGTGGTGCAGCAGATCGCCCGGGGCGTGGAGCTGCTGATGCGCCGCTTCGGCCGGCGCACCTACGAGGGCGAATGCATTTTCCTGGCCGAAACGCTGCTGATCCTGTCCCAGCGGGAGGAGGCCGCCTTTGACCGGGCGACGCCCGTGCTGGAGCGGATCATCGAAAACTGACACGGAAAGGAAACGTCTCATGTTTGACTTCAAGGACCTGCGGATCGTCGATAACTTCTATCAGACGTCCGCCTACTACCCCATGCCCACCGTGCTGATCAGCACGCTGACGCCTGACGGCAAGACGTCGCTGGGCCCCTATTCCCTGCTGGCGCCCTATTACGTGGCGGGGCGCGAATACTACGCCATGCTGCTCAACTGCCGCAATTCCTCCAACACGGCCCAGCATCTGCTGCGGGACGGCAAGTGCGCCATCAACTTCATCCCCGACAAGCGCAAGTACTTCAAGGAAGCCGTGCGCCTGGGCTGGCCCGGCGACACGCCGGAGGAAAAGATGAAGGACTGCAGGTTCACGCTGGAGGAGGGCCTGCGGGCCCGTGAGGACCCTTCAACGGTCTATCCGAAAATCGTCGCCGAGTCGTTCCAGGTGTTCGAGTGCACGTGGATGCGCGAGCTGGACAACGCCCAGGACGACAAGCCCGGCGAGCTGAACGGCTATCCGGGGCCCTATCACGACTTCAACGGCATCACCTCGCCCTTCGGCGCGCATTTTATCCTGCGCATCGATCATATCCTGATGAAGGAAAAGCAGTATAACGGCATCATCAACGGCGTCCGGGCTTCCGACTTCCCGCCGGTGCCCGTGGACTACGGCTACCGCGACAGCAAGAACTTCTGGTACACGAAGTTCCGCCGTCCGATCCCCGAGCTGCTGCCCATGCGCGAGACGAGCATCGCCTCCGTCCGCTACGCCGCCGACCGCATCGACGACAAGATCAGGTTCACCGACGAGGCTTGCGCGAAGCTGGTGAAGGTGCCGCGCATCTTCCTGCCCACGGCTCTCAAGGGCTGCGTCCAGTGGGCCCGTGAGAACGGCGTGACGCTGATCACGGCGGAGCACATGGACATCATCAACGACAAGCGTTCCAAGGAAAAGAAAAAATAAAAACGGGAGGCATCCGATCATGAAGATCTTACTGGCTGGCGCCTATGGAAAGCTGGGCACCGACATCCTCAAGGCCCTGGTGCGGGACGGTCACGACGTCCTGGCCGTCGATATGGTCGTGCGCGACATCGACGGCATCGAGGGCAAGTATCAGAAAAAGGTGGTCAACGTCACGGACAAGAGCGCCGTCGCGGGCATCTGCGAGGGCATGGAGGCCGTGATCACCACCGTCGGCCTCACCCGCGCCTCGGCGGAGCTGACGTGCTACGATGTGGACTATCAGGGCAACCTCAACCTGCTGAACGAGGCAAAGCGCGCGGGCGTCGGAAAGTTCGCCTATATCTCCGTACTCAAGGCCGACAAGAACGAAAAGGTCCCCATGCTCCACGCCAAGGCCATGCTGGAGCAGGAGCTGAAAAAGAGCGGCATTCCCTACGTCATCTTCCGCCCCACGGGCTATTTCTACGACATCATCAAGGTGTTCCAGCCCATGATCGACAAGGGCGCCGTGACGCTGCTGGGCAATAAGCCCGTCAGTGCCAACGTCATCGACACCTCCGATCTGGCGGATTTCGTGCTGCTGCATCTGGGCGACGTCAACAAGACCTACGACATCGGCGGCACGGAGACGTACACCTATGAGGAGATCGCCGCGATGTGCTTCGAGGCCGCCGGAAAGACACCCGTCATCAAGCACACCTCCCCCGTGATCTTCGACATCCTCGCCTTCGTCAACAAGCTCAAGAAGAACGGCAAGGAGGCCATCATCCGCTTCTCCAAGTGGACGCTCACCGAGAGCATGGTGGCCGAGAACAAGTTCGGCAAGATGTCCTTCAGGCAGTATATCAAGGATCATGTGAAGTAAAGGAGGACGCCATGGGCTGGAATCTTCTTGCCGTCATCTTCGCGGTGTGCCTCGCGGCCTGCTGCGTCGGCTTTATCAAGTACGTTTACTTCATGTCCATCGGCTACGGCTTCGCCGTGGCGGCAGGCGCGGTGTGCATGGCGATCCTGTTCCGGGGCGGCCTGCGGTTCGTGACGCTGCTGCAGCTGATCCTGTTCGTCGTGTACGGCATCCGTCTGTCGGGCTTCCTGGCGGTGCGCGAGCTGAAAAACGCCGCCTACCGCAAGACGCTCAAGGACGCCACGAAAACGGAGAAGCCCATCCCCTTCTTCGTGCTGGTGGTCATGTGGCTGTTCATGGGCGCGCTGTACACCATGCAGCTGAGCCCGGTGTTCTATCGCCTGCTGAATGGCGCGGGCGACGTCGTGTGTCCGATGATCGGCGCCGTGATCTCGCTGTGCGGCATCCTGCTGGAGGCCGAGAGCGACCGCCAGAAATCGGCGCAGAAGGCGAAGAACCCGAATATGGTGGCGACACAGGGCCTTTACAGGCTGGTGCGCTGCCCCAACTATCTGGGAGAGATCATCTTCTGGACGGGCGTGTTCGTCGGCTCCTTCACGGCGCTTCGCGGCGCGGGTCAGTGGGCGCTGGCGGTGATCGCCTACGTCTGCATCGTCTTCATCATGTTCAACGGCGCTCAGCGCCTTGAAAAGCGCCAGAACGGCCGTTACGGCGACGATCCCGCCTACCGGGCCTACGTCTCAAAAACGCCGATCCTGCTGCCCTTCGTCCCGCTGTATTCGCTCAACAAAAAATAACCCTGCGAAAGAGAGAAATCAACTTTGACTGCGACAATGTCGATCGTCGATTTCATCCCCGTGCTGCTGTTCGCCCTGTTCGGGGTCGGGCTGATGCGCGACCTTTACAACAAGCTGTCCAAGGGCGCGTTTGCGCTTTTGTCGGCGGGCGTGCTGATGATCGTGACAGCCGGCGGGTACAAGGCGCTGTGGAAGCTGCTGTACGCGCTGGAGGTCTGCGATTTCGAGACGCTGAACCGCGCGTTCTTCCCCATGCAGTCCACGGGCTTCATGCTGCTGGGCCTGGGCATGGCCGCGGGGACCTTCTTCCCCCAGGGGAAGCATACGGTGTACGCCGCGCCGGCCGTCTTTTCGGGTACGATGATCTTCGTCGCCTTTATGATCCTCGGCGCGGTGGGGCTGTGCGGCAGCATGACCGCGCTGTCCCTGCGCATGAAAAAGCGCTCCGCCGCGGCGCTTTTCGTCCTCGGCTTCGTGCTGATCCTGGGCATGGGCTACCTGTCCTCCCGGGATGTGGGCGTGGACGCCGCCAAGAACTGGGCCGCGGAATGCACCAACACACTGGCGCAGCTGACGCTGCTGCTGGGCCTGCGGACGCTGGAAAAGAGCGGCCTGCGAGAGCGGACCTCGATGAAGGAATGATCCTTTGACGCTACGCAAAAGCGCCCGAGCCGGGAGGCTCGGGCGCTTTCTTTATCTGTCTGCGTAATCGACGAAGCTGATGTCGAGATCGACGTTGCCGCTGATGCCGGGGACTCTGCCCTTGCTGGTGTACTGCCACATCTGGAAATCGTAGTAGAACGTGGGCACGTCGGTGTACTGGGCGTACCAGAAATCGTACCGGTTGACCTTGCTCAGATCGTATTTGAGGTAGCCGCAGTAGGTGTTGAAGTAGATCATGGGCGTGTAGCCGGCCTCCTCGATCATGGAGCAAAAGGCGTTGGCCGCGTCGCAGATAACGCTCGTGGGCGTGGAATAGGTGCGCTGGGTCTTGCCGCCCAGGAACTCCCAGTCGAAAACGACGGGATAGGTGACGTCATACCCCCTGATCTTGTCGAGGACGTACCGCGCCTCCTCCCTCGCCTCGCCGACAGAGGTGGCCTGGGAGAAGTAGTAGACGCCCACCTTGAGTCCGGCGTTCAGCGCGCCGCGGATGTTCTGCGTGAAGGTCTGGTCGTCGTACATGACGCCCGCCGACCCGTAGCCGCGGCCGCCGACACGGATCATGGCGAAGTCGACACCGGCGTTTCTGACCTTCTGCCAGTCGATGTCGCCCTGATGGTGAGAGACGTCGACGCCGGTCCAGGTCCGTTTCCCGCCGTACTGCTTGAAGCCGTTTTCCATGTAGAACTCGTCGTTGTCCAGCCGGTATCTGCGCACGGAGGACAGGATGCCCATGGTGTGGGAGCCGTAGGAAATGGAGCCGATCTGATCCTGCAGCTCGGTGTAGCTGAGGATGCGCCAGACGATGGCGCTGATCTCGGCGCGGGTCAGGAAACGATCGGGATAATAATACGACATACCGCCCTCCGGTGCGCCCTCCACGACGCCTGCCTGCCAAAGGGACAGGACGCTGTCGTGCGCTGTATCGGCAAAGGGCGATGCTGCGTCAGTTTTCTTGAGGCCCATGGCCGCGCAGGCCAGCCGGGCCAGCTCCAGCCGGGTGATGTTGACGTCGAGGCCGGGGCAGAAGCTCTCGGAGATGATGCTCTCATTGAGGGCCATGTCGAGGTATGGCTGGGCCCAGTGGCCCTCCGCGGCCTCCGTCTTGCCGGGCTCGAAGCCCGTGGCCAGCAGGATCAGCTTGAGCGCCTGTCCGTAAGTGACGGTGCCCGCGGGCGAAAAAGTCGTCGTTGAGGTGCCGTCGACGATCCCGCCGGCATAGAGCTGGCGGACGTAGCCCTGGTACCAAGCGCCCTCCCCCACATCGCCGAAGGGCAGCACAACGTCGGTGAACCATTTGGCCGTCAGGCGCGTGGGCTCGGTGATCGTATCGCCGTCGCGGACGGGCTTGTTGCCGTAGGTGTACCAGCCGGCGAAGGTGTAGCCCTTGCGCGCGGGCTGGGGCAGGCGGCTGAGAAGCGCGTCGCCGACGCGGAAGCAATAGATATCCGAGGGGGCCGTGCCGCCGTTGGCCGTCAGCACGGCGTATGTAAAGTCGGGCGAGTCATTGCCCGAATAATCGCTGTAGAGCAGCAGCTTCCCCTCCGCCAGCCTGCGGGCGGCAAGGCTCCTGTCCACGGTCTTGCCCGCGTGGCACCAGACGACGAAGGCGTCGAGGATCTGCAGCTCGTCGTATTTGTCCAGCCCGTCGATCATCATGGCGCTGAAGCGGTAGCCAGGGTCGCTCCAGCTGATGCCTGCGTTGTAGGTGAAGCTGACGAGGGCGTCGAAGACGTGCTGCTCGACGGTGATGTCGTGCTGCTGCAGGTAATCGTTGACCTTGTCCTCATACTCCGTGACGTTGTCGCGCAGCAGCTGCTCGGCCTCGGCTTCCGTGATGCCGTAAACGTACTGGCCGTTCTGAATGGGCGTGTTGTAGCCGACGCGCCAGGTGTCCTTGTCGAGCCAGGGGTTTTTGGTGAAGCCCTCGCGCTGCTTGAGGAACGTGAAGCCGTCCTCGCTGAGGCGGCGCGTACGGGGCGCGGCGGAGGCCGCGGGGATCATCGTGCAGAGCATCAGAAGCGCCGTAAGGGCGCACAGGATTCGTTTCATGGGACTCTCCTTGGGTTCGGTGCGTGGGTTGCGTACGTCGACATTATACCACAGGAACCCCTGAAAGTCTTTTAAATCTTTCTGAAGACGACAGTCCAAATCATGCCAAAAGGCCCGCCGACTTGCGTCGGCGGGCCTTGCTGATATCGGTATCGGAGGTTTTGCGGCTTAGTACATCATGTCGCCGCCCATGCCGGCGCCTGCGGGCATGGCGGGCTGGGGCTCCTTCTTCTCGGCGACCAGGGACTCGGTGGTGAGGACCATGGAGGCGATGGAAGCGGCGTTCTCCAGCGCGGTGCGGGTGACCTTGACAGGGTCGACGATGCCGGCGTCGATCATGTCGACGTAGGTCTCGTTGTAGGCGTCGAAGCCGTAGCCGGTCTTGCCGCTGTTGCGGATGCGCTCGATGACGACGGAGCCGTCGACGCCGGCGTTGAAGGCGATCTGCTTGACAGGCTCCTCAAGAGCCTTCATGACGATGCGGGCGCCGGTCTTCTCGTCGCCCTCCAGGGTGTCGACCAGAGCGGCGACGGAGGGGATGGCGTTGATGAAGGCCGTGCCGCCGCCGGCGACGATGCCCTCTTCCACGGCGGCCTTGGTGGAGTTCAGAGCGTCCTCGATGCGGAGCTTCTTCTCCTTCATCTCGACCTCGGTAGCGGCGCCGACCTTGACGACGGCAACGCCGCCGGACAGCTTGGCCAGACGCTCCTGCAGCTTCTCACGGTCAAAGTCGGAGGTGGTGTTCTCCAGCTCGGTGCGGATGGTGTTGATGCGGGCCTGGATGGCGTCCTTGTCGCCCTCGCCGTTGACGATGATGGTGTTCTCCTTGGTGGACTTGACCTGACGGGCGCGGCCCAGCATGGACATCTTGGTGTCCTTCAGCTCATAGCCGATCTCCTCGGAGATCACGACGCCGCCGGTCAGCGCGGCGATATCCTTCAGCATCTCCTTGCGTCTGTCGCCGAAGCCAGGGGCCTTGACGGCCAGGCACGTGAAAGTGCCGCGCAGCTTGTTGACGATCAGGGTGCTCAGAGCCTCGCCCTCGATATCCTCGGCGATGATGACCAGCTTCTTGCCGGCCTGGACGACCTCTTCCAGCAGGGGCAGGATCTCCTGGATGTTGGAGATCTTCTTATCGGTGATCAGGATGTAAGCGTCGTCAATGACGGCTTCCATCTTCTCGGTGTCGGTGATCATATAGGGGGAGATATAGCCGCGGTCGAACTGCATGCCTTCGACGACCTCGCTGTAGGTCTCGGCGGTCTTGGACTCCTCGACGGTGATGACGCCGTCGGAGGTGACCTTCTCCATGGCCTCGGCGATCAGGTTGCCGATGGTTTCGTCGCCGGAGGAAACGGCGGCGACGCGGGCGATGTCGCGGGAGCCGTCAACGGCCTTCGCGCCGGCCTTGATATCCTTGATGGCGGCCTCAACGGCCTTGGCGATGCCCTTCTTGACGACCATGGGGTTGGCGCCGGCAGTGACGTTCTTCAGGCCCTCGCGGACGAACGCCTGAGCCAGCAGCGTGGCAGTGGTGGTGCCGTCGCCGGCGATGTCGTTGGTCTTATCGGCGACCTGCTTGACAAGCTGAGCGCCCATATTCTCGAAGATGTCGTCCAGCTCGATATCTCTGGCGATGGTGACGCCGTCGTTGGTAATCAGGGGCGCGCCGAACTTCTTGTCCAGCACGACGTTGCGGCCCTTGGGGCCCAGGGTGACCTTCACGGTGTCGGCCAGCTTGTTGACGCCTCTCTCAAGGGCGTGGCGGGCCTCTTCGCCGAACAGGATCTCTTTAGACATAATGAATTACCTCCAAACTGTATAAGCGATGATGTTTTAATTACTCGATAACGGCCAAGATGTCGGACTGCTTGACGATGACCAGCTGCTCGCCCTCCAGAGTGACCTCGGTGCCGGAGAACTTGTTGGTGATGACCTTGTCGCCGACCTTGACTTCCATGGGCGTCTTCTTCTCGCCGGTGCCGGCGCCGGGGCCGACCGCCACGACGATGGCGAACTGCGGCTTTTCCTTGGCTGCGCCAGCCAGGATGATGCCGCTCTTGGTGGTCTCCTCAGCCTCTGCCATTTTCAGCACGACTCTGTCCTGCAAAGGTACCAGTTTCATTTTCGATGACCTCTTTCTATGTGAGTTTATTTTGGTTTCATTTTAGCACTCATTTCTCCCGAGTGCTAACCACTGACAATATAATAGTCCATACGGCGCTGTTTTGCAAGCCCCTTTTTGAAAAAAGATATGAATTTTTTGTGCTTTGTTTGTGGTTTTTAGACAAAGTGGATTTCACGCCTTGAAAAGTCTCTGCCAAAATGGAAAAACCCGCCTGAAACAGGCGGGTCTGTCTTCCCTTTTTGACCGTGATGCGCTTTACACGATCGTCTTTGCGCCCCGCGGCAGGACGAAGCGCAGGCGGCCGGGCTCCACGCGCATGCTGATGTGGCTGCTCTCGACGATCTCGCCGTCGATGTTGATGCACATGTCGGCGCCGTCTCTGGCGTAGACGCGGATCTCTCTGGCGGGGATATGGATGATCAGGTCCGGCAGCTCGCTGTATCGGCCATTTTTGTATTTCATCACGAGGCCAGCGGCCCTGCGCCGCGTGACCTTCTTCACCAGCAGGACCTCCAGGCGGCCGTCGTCCAGTTTGGAATCGGGCACGGGACAGAAGCCGCCGCCGTAATAGCGGCCATTGCCCACGAAGATCAGCGTGTACTCGTCGTCGAAGGCTTTGCCGTCCACCTCCACGTGATAGGCGCGGCCGATGCCGCGGATCACGGATTCCACGGCGGACAGCGCGTAGGGCACGATGCCGCCGCCCAGAAAGCGATATCGGTCCTTGCGCATGCTGACCTGCGCGTCAAGGCCCACCGAGAGGATGTTCAGCGAATCACCGCAGTCGGAGGCGATGACGTCCACGGGGATCGCCTCGCCCGTCAGCAGGCGGTCGAGGTCGAGGAAGGCATCCTTGCCGCCCTCGAACATCTTGATATAGTCGTTGCCCGTGCCGATGGGATAGCTGGTAAAGGCGCAGCGGGAGGGGTCCTCCAGTGAGGCGACGCCGTTTGCCACCTCGCAGAGGGTGCCGTCGCCGCCGCAGGCGTAAAAGACCGGCTCCGCATCCGTGAGTCTCTCCGCCGTCCTTCTGACGATCTCGGCGGCGTGACCGGGGTGAGAGGTCAGGTAGATGTCGTAGGGCAGGCCGAGCCTGCGGCAGGCAGCCTCCGCGTCGCGGACGACGGCGGCGCTCAGGTCCCGACGCCCGGCAGCGGGGTTGATGATGAAAATATGTCTCTTTTCCATGGGGTTTATCTTCCAGACGATTTGAAATACATATAGAGGTCGCAGCGGATCATGCCGTTGTACAGCTTGCGCTTTTTGTCCGCCTTGCGGCCGAAGCAGGTCTCGAACTGCGGGTCGGAGGTGATGATGTACTTTTTGAGCCCCTCCAGCTTTGCCGTGCGCTTGCCGAGGCCGCGGTAGAGACCTCTCGCCTGCTCCACGTCAAGCATACGCTGTCCGTAGGGCGGGTTGGTGATGAGAGTGGCGCGCTCCGCGGGGTACTCCAGCTTCAGCGCGTCGCCCCGGCGGACCTCGATGCAGTCGCCGACGCCGGCGCGGCGGGCGTTCTCCTTCGTGATGGCCACGCACTCCGGGTCGATGTCCACGGCGACGATGGGCAGCTTTTCGCGGCGCTCCCCTTCCCTGTACTCCTCCCGGAGGTCGTCGAAGACGCGGACGTCGTAAAAGCCCCACTGCTCGCAGTCGAAGCTGCGGCGGATGCCGGGCATGATGTTCAGCGACGCCATGGCGGCCTCGATGGCGATGGTGCCGCTGCCGCAGAAGGGATCGATGAAGTCCTCGCGTCCGCGATAGCGGGCCAGCTTGACCATGGAGGCGGCCAGCGTCTCGCGGATGGTGGCGATGTTGCTCTGCTGCTTGTAGCCGCGCTTATAAAGCGGCTCGCCGGAGGTGTCGAGGAAGATCTCGGCGCGGTCGCGGTTCAGGGCGAATTGGATCTGGTACCGGTCGCCGCTCTCCTCCAGCCACTGGACGCCGTGATGCTCCTTGAGGCGCTCCACCACGGCCTTCTTGACGATGGACTGGCAGGCGGGGACGCTGTGGAGCTGGGACTCCAGGCTGTAGCCCTTGACGGGGAACGCGTCGTCCCGGCCGATCAGGTCCTCCCAGGCGATGGCGCGGACGCCCTGGAACAGCTCCTCGAAGGTGCGGGCCTCGAAGGAGGCCAGGCGTAGCAGCACGCGCTCGCCGCAGCGCAGCAGGATATTGGCGCGGGCGCATTCCGCCATGTCGCCCACAAAGACGACGCGGCCGTTTTCCGTCTCCACGTCGCCGAAGCCGTGATACCGCAGCTCATCTGCCGCCAGGCTCTCGGTGCCCATGAGGCATGGCACGACAAAATCGTATTTCATTGGCTCCCTCCGTTCACTGTCCCAAGGATAACACGTTCATTATCCATCATTCCGGCGCGTTTTTCAACATAAAAGTGCAAATTGGTTCAAAATATGTCTTGACTTTATCGTGATAATGTGATAGCATGATGAAGGTATTTCATACCGAACTTCTCTCTCCAATTACTACACACACTCAGAAAGCTCCGCTTCGGCGGGGCTTTTTGAGTGTAAGGAAACAAAGAAAGCCCGGAGGGCGATCGTCCTCCGGGCGGGATTTGCGAAAGTTATTTGGCCTTCAGCAGACCGTAGCCGCCGTCCTTTCTCTTGTAGACGACGCAATAGGCGTTCTTTTCTTCGCTGTTGATGAAGAAGAAGAACTCGTGGGACAGCAGGTTCATCTGCATGATGGCGTCCTCGACGGTCATGGGCTTGACCTCGAGCTCCTTGACGCGGACGACGTCGAACTCCTCGTCAGGAACGTCCTCCACGACGTCGGCGATGGGCGAGGCCTTGGCGAAGGAATCGACGCGCATGCGCTTGCTCAGGCGGGTCTTGTTCTTCTGGATCTGGCGGTCGATGGAACTGACGGCGCCGTCGACGGAAGCGTACATATCGTTGGTGCAGGTCTCGGCGCGGAAGTAGAAGCTCTTGTAGGTCAGCGTGATCTCCACGTTGTGCATGCCGCGCTGGATGGAATAGGTAACGGTGCCGTCGGCTTCTTCATTGAAGTAACGGTCCAGTTTCTTGCATTTCTTTTCGGTGTAGGCCTTGAGGTCGTCCGAAATGGTGACTTTTCTTTCGATGAACTTGATATTCATGCTTCTTCTCCTTTTCTGAGGGATCTTTGTGTTTGTCCTGCACAGGTCCTGCCGCAGCGAGCCGGCCGGGTCCAGACATCCATAAGGAACTCCTCCCGTCTATTTGTTTTCGACACGTTTCCCGGAGGGAACGTGATAAGATGATCGTGTTCTCCGGAACACAGCGCAGGCGTCAAAGACGCTTCGGCGTCTGCGGTGCGCTCCGGAAAAGCGCCGGGCCGCGCCGTTCATATCTTTATCCCCACAACCCCATTTTTGCCGCTCCGCGAGGGGCGGCCCTTTTTTATGGAGCCGGGATGAAAAAAAAGCGCAGTCTCCTTGTGGGACTGCGCCATGGTTATCTTCTTCTGCGGGCGCCGGAACGCCTGTCCTTCTGCATGCGCAGATCGGACATTTTCGATTCGCTGCGCTGCATGAAAGCGCGCAGCTTATCCTCGAACTGGCTGTCGGCGGTGGGCTCCTGAACGGGGCCTTCCGCTGCGGCCGTGACGGGCGCAGCCCCGGACCTTGTGTGATCACGGCCGGACGGGGCGGCATTGCGCACGGTGGGCGCGCCGGATTTCTCGGGCGGCGGGAGGGCCTTCTTGATGGAGAGGTTGATGCGTCCGTTCTGGTCGATGGCGATGAGCTTGACCTTGACGACGTCCCCTTCCTTCAGATGCTTGTGAATATCGTCCACGTATGTGTTGGCGATCTCGGAGATATGGACCATACCGGACTTGCCGGGCGCCAGCTGAACGAAAGCGCCGAAGCCGGTGATGCCTGTGACCTTACCCTCGTAAATGTTCCCTACCGTCAGATCCATCTTGCTGCTGCCTGCCCCCTGAAATAAAAGTGCCTATTTGCCGGAGATATCGACGAAGACACGCTGACCGGGCATGATGTAGCCCAGACGCTCGCGGGCGATCTGAGCGATGTATTCGGTCTCGTCTCCGCCCTTCAGAACGTCGCTGATCTCGCTGTTTTCCAGCTTCTGCGCATCGATCTGCTGCTGAAGCTCGGCCATCTCATTCTGCTTGCTGCGGATCTGCATCTGCAGAGAGACGATGGTGAAGGCCGCATAAATCGAAAAAGCGATCAGAAACAGCTTGGCCGCCGCGCTGACCTTCTTCGTTTTTTTCAATGGACCTCACCTGCCGATCGCGATATTTTTACGTCTTTATTCTATTCCCTTTTCATGCAAAAGTCAATCCCTGTGAGACGATCTTCTCCCCCTGAGCGGGGCAAAAATGCAGGTGAACGAATCCCGGATGCGCGCGATCATTTTCCGCATGACGGCGACGCCCTTCGTCAGCAGCGACAGGCAAAAACGCACGGCGTCGGACAGGCCGCAGAAGTACAGTACCATGCCCAGCACCACGCCGCCGGGCAGGTACCAGCGCACGACGCCTCCGGCCTTCGTGTGGACCAGCACGAGGAAGCCGACGAGGAATACGAGGCAGTACAGCACGTCGCACACCCCGCGCAGCTTCTTTTTTCCGGCCATCAGCGGGACGAAGGAGAACACGTCGTACACCACGCCCATGCACAAACCCAGCACGGCGGCGTAGAGAAAGGCGCGGCTCTGGTCGGCAACAACGATCTCCATGGCTAAAACAGCTTGGACCAGAAGCCGCTTTTCTGCCTCTTGTCCCCCACGTATTCCAGTCCGTCCACCCTCCCGGTGATGATCAGGTCGCCGGCGTCGAGGCTCAGGCGCTCCACGTGCAACTCGTCGCCGGTGACGAGGAGCATGCCCTCGGCCGTCTCGGCGCTGATCTCCCGCTCGTCAAAGCTCAGCACGTCGCTGACGCCCGTCAGGCTCAGCCGCTGCCGCCCCTCCAGAATGACGCTGCCGTCCGTTTTCCGCAGTTCCTCCGTGGCCATAGAAAAAGCCCTCCTTTCAACCTTGTGAATAGGTATGAGGGAGGGCTACGGTTTATTCCGTGATCTCGCTGTACAGCAGCGCAGCGTCCTGCTTGGTGGTGGCGCGCTCGGGCACCACCAGCACCTTGACCTTCAGGGTGCGGGCGCCCATGGCGATCTCGATGATATCGCCGACCTTGACCTGATAGGAGGCCTTGGCCTCCCGGCCGTTGACCGCCACGCGCTGGGTGTCGCAGGCCTCGTTGGCCACCGTGCGGCGCTTGATCAGCCGCGCCAGCTTGAGATATTTGTCAAGTCTCATGAAACAATCTTCCTTCCGCAAAAGGAAATGGAAGCGGTGAGCCGCTTCCATCCGATGGTTTGCTTCGATCAGCTTATTTCGCTACGACGTCCTTCAGAGCCTTGCCGGCCTTGAAGACGGGGTACTTGGTCTCGGCGAGCTGGATGGGCTTCTTGGTCTGGGGGTTGAAAGCGGTGCGGGCGGCGCGGGTCTTCACCTCAAAGGTGCCGAAGCCGATCAGCTGGACCTTGTTGCCCTCCTGCAGCTCCTCGGTAATAGCCTCGACCATGGCGGCCAGAGCCTTCTCGGCGTCCTTCTTGGTCAGTTCGGTCTTTTCGGCGATAGCCGCGACGAGTTCCGTCTTGTTCATGTCACATTTCCTCCGTAATATATGATTCTTTATCGTATAAACCAAATCGTTCCGTCAGATCTTTTTGGTCTATCAAACAGTGTGCTTGACCTGCTCCCACAGCGCTTCGAGCTCCGCCAGGGACATGGTCCTGAGATCGCGGTCGGATGCTTCCTCCATGGCGATGAAGCGCCTGACGAACTTCTTCGAGGCGCGCTCCAGCGCTTCTTCGGCGTCGATATCCAGGAAGCGTGCGATGTTGACTGCAGCGAACAGAAGGTCGCCCAGCTCTTCGGTCTTGTCGCCGTCGCCGTTCATGGCGCGCTTTAACTCGTCCGTCTCCTCGCTGAGCTTGTCGAAGGCGCCGGAGACGTCGGGCCAGTCGAAGCCGGCCTTGGCGGCCTTCTTCTGCACCTTCTGGGCGTAGGCCAGCGCGGGCAGCGATCTCGCCACGGCGCGGATGGTGTCGGCGTACGTCTCCTGCCCCTTTTCCCTGCGCTTGACGTCCTCCCAGACGTCCAGCACCTCGGAAGAGGTGTTGGCCACGGCGTCGCCGAAGATGTGAGGATGGCGCAGGACCATCTTGCGCGTGACGCCGTCGCAGACGTCGGCCATGGTGAACGCGCCCTCATCCTCGGCGATGTCGGTGTGGTAGACGACCTGCAGCAGCACGTCGCCCAGCTCCTCACACAGGAGGGTGTTGTCCTTCAGATCGATGGCCTCGCAGGCCTCGTAAACTTCTTCAATAAAGTTCTTGCGGATAGACTCGTGAGTCTGCTCGCGGTCCCAGGGACATCCGCCCTCGCCGCGCAGGATATCCATGACGCGCAGCAGGTCCTGAAAGTCATATTTTTCCTTGCTTTTAAAATCTATCATAAATCATTCCCCAATGCAAGCGTTTCAAACGATTTATTTCATCCCGGCGCAAAAATCACAGGCGCAGCAGCTTTGCGATCTTCTGGCCCTTGGGCAGCATGAGCACCTCTTCTCTGGGCAGCGCGCGCAGGACGATCAGCGCGATCAGGTACACGACGGCCGACAGGCCCACCGTGACCACGACGCCCAGCTTCGCGCCCAGCATGCCCCGGACAGGGCCGTAGCAGAAGTAGGTGAACACGCCCATGAGCGCGGAGGCCAGGAAGGGCTTGAAGAAGCAGCGAACCACGGACACGCCCCTGACCTCACGGGCGATGATGATCAGATCCAGCAGCGCGATGGTTCCGTAGCACAGCGTCGTGCCGATGGGGGCGCCGTAGATCTCGATGCCCTGGGTGCCGACGAGGATATAGTTCGTCGTCAGCTTGACGACGCCGCCGATGAGGATCGTCTTCATGGGCACCTTGACGCGGCCCATGGCCTGCAGCATGGCGTTGCCCACGGAGACGAGGGCCACCAGCAGCACGGCCGGGGCGATGATGACCAGCAGCGGCGCGGCCATATCGACCTCCTCCGGTCTGCGGTAATAGAGCAGCGAGAGGATCGGGTGCGACAGCACAGCAAGACCCGCGGCGCAGGGCAGCGCCATGATGCCCGTGAAGCGCAGGGCAGCCATGATGGTGCTCGCGGCCTTTTCATGATCCCGTTTGACGATGGCCGCGGCCACGGCGGGGATGATGCTGACGGCCAAGGCGACGATCAGCGCCTGGGGCATGTTGAACATCTTGACGGCCATGGAGTAGCAGCCATAGGTGTAGTTGGCCTGGACCTCGGTCTGTCCGGCGTCCTGGAGGCGGTTGAGGACCACAGCGGTGTCGATGAGGTTCGTCACGGACAAAACGGAGGAGCCGATGGTGATGGGGACGGCGATTTTGATCAGGCGGCGGGCGATGTCGCTGTAGGGCGAGACCTCGCCGGTCTCGATGGCGCCCTCCGGCAGGCCGGAGCCGCCGCGGACGCGGGCGAGGACGATATACAGCGCGCTGAACACGGTGCCCAGCGTGACGCCGCCGATGGAGCCGGCCACGACGATCTCGAGAGGATAGCCTCTGCGGATCAGCAGATACGTCAGCCCCAGGCCGAAGACAAGCTTGCCGCCGGCCTCGATCAGCTGGGAGATGGCGGTGGGGACCATGTTGGACAGGCCCTGGAAATAGCCGCGGAAGGCGGAGACGATGGCCACGAAGAAGATGGCCGGGGCGATGGCCAGCACGGCGTAATAGGCGCGGCTGTTGCCGATGATCTCCACGAACCAGCGGGCGCCCAGCATCATGACGGCCGTAAAGGCAAGGCCCACGATGGAGAACGTGATCACGGCCACCCGGAAGATGCGCCGCACCTCGCCGTATTTTCCCAGCGCGTTGGCCTCCGCCACCATCTTGGACACAGCCACGGGCAGTCCGGCGGTGGAGATGACGAACATGGCGGTGTAGACGTAATAGGCCACGGTGAAGATCCCGTTGCCGTCGCCGCCGATCATGTTGACGATGGGGATATTGAACAGGGCGCCGATGACCTTGACGATCACGTTGGACAAAACGAGGATGAAGGCGCCCTCGAAGAATGATCTGCTTCTGTTTTTACTCAAGCGCAGCACGACCTTCGCGTAAGATTATAACGATATATATTCCCCTCCCGCCCCCGCGATACCGCGGCGCAGTCAGGAAAATGGGGAAGGAACGCGTCCTTCCCCTGCTCAGGTGAATGAACTCTAAAGCTTATGGCCGCACTGGCTGCAGTAGAAAGCGTCTCTGCCGCACTCCTTGCCGCACACGGGGCAGGTGACCGTGGCCTTGCTGCTGTTGATGGTCTCCTTGAGCTCGGCGACCTTCGCCAGCTTTTCGTCGATCTGGGCGAACTTGTCGTCCAGCTCGGCTTCCTGGGTCTCCCCGCCGGCATGGACCAGATAGACGATCCTGCCGATCTCCTTGTACACCGCGTCGATGTCGGTGTTCAGATCGAAGATCTGGAGGTTGAGTTTTGTCAGCATGGCCATATCGCCGGCCTTTTTCGTGGCCGCTCCGGCGGCCTTTCCGGCCTGTCCGGCGGCATAGGTGGCCGTGGCGCGCGCCCGTTCGAGGATAGTCTTCACATCGGGATCCATGTTCAGCACTCCTTTGGATGATCTTGAGCTATTTTAGCATATCGGAACGAAAAGTTCAATCCCTTCCCAGCGCCGCCGTGAGCCGCTGCAGGTTGCGGTCGATGAGATCGGTGCGGCCGATGTAATCGACGGGGTATTTGGGATTGGTGATGCGGGTGATGCTGCCGTCGCGGTAGGCGAGCTTCGTGACGCCGCCGCTGCCGAGGGCGGCCACGTGGCCGGTCTCCTCCATCATGATGACGTTGTAGCGGCAGGACTTGCCGTCTCTGGCGAAGCCCACGTTCTCCAGCCCGCCGGCGCTGTATTTCTGACGGTAGAGGTAATAGGGCTCGTACCCGGCGCCCAGGATGACATCGTGACAGGCGTCCATGGTCTCCGCGGTCAGCTCCCCCGTGCCGCCGAAGCGCAGGGGCGCGCCCTTCTTGAGGGCCAGCGAGTGGAGCGTGACGTTGTCAGGCTCCAGCGCGGCGACGCGGCGGACGCTGCTGAGGAGGCTCTGCTCGTCGTCGCCGGGCAGGCCCGCGATCAGGTCCATGTTGATCTCGAAATCGGCTGTCGCGCGGGCCAGCTCGTAGCAGCGAACCAAGTCTTCGGCGGTGTGGAGGCGGCCGACGCCGCGCAGGACGTCGTCGTTCATGGTCTGGGGGTTGACGCTGATGCGGCGGACGCCGTGAGCATAGGCGATGCGCAGCTTGTCGGCCGTGATCGTCTCGGGGCGTCCGGCCTCCCAGGTGTATTCCAGAAGCGCGGAGAGGTCGAGATCCGTCTCCACGCGCGTCAGAAAGCGCTCCAGCTGATCCTCCGAGAGGATCGACGGCGTGCCGCCGCCCACATAGATCGTGCGGATGCGGCGGTCCGTCTCACGCAGGACGCGGCCCAGACCGGCGATCTCGTAAAAAAGCGTTTCCAGATACGGCTCCACCAGGTGTCCCCTGCTCCGCACGTCGTTGCTGACGAAGGAGCAATAGGAGCATTTGGCCGGGCAGAATGGGATACCGATGTAAAGCTCGATGTCTTTACTGTCCCTCTGATCCCGATACATTTGGGAGACGAGGGCCGTTTTCATGCATAGCTCCCGCCGCCGGGGCGTGACGAAGAAATCGCGCTCCAGCCGCTCCCCCGCTTCCGCCGGCGTCAGGCCTGAATTGAGCATGTTCAGCACCAGCTTGGAGGGCTTGACGCCCGTGAGCATGCCCCAGTCCGGCGCTTTTGGCAGGCGCGGACGGAGCAGCAGGAAAAGCGCCCGGCGCAGCCACTCGGACAGCTCGTGGTCCTCCTCCCTCATCCCGTCGGGACAGCGCAGATCCACGCGCGTGCCAGTATAGTCGCGGGCCGAGGCGATCAGCGCCGCCCCATCCTTCGCCAGCGACGAGACGACGTATTCGCCCTGCGGGCGCGTGACGTCAGTCCCGCGGGTGTGCTCCTCATCGGGATAGAGGCAGATCAGAAGCTGCAGCACCGGGTTGAGCCGGTCGTGTCCTTCCAGATAAAAGATCATTTCAGCTTTTCCAGCGCCATGCGCATGTAGGGGTTGTGCTGCCGCTCCTCCTCCAGCGTCGTGGGATCTCCGTGGCCGCAGAGGACGCGATAGTCGCCCTCCATGTCGTGGAGCTTTTTCAGGCTGTGCATCATGTCGTCCATGCTGCCGCCCATCATGTCCCAGCGGCCGCAGGCGTCCTTGAACAGCGTGTCGCCTGCGATCATGACGTCGCCGAAGGTAAAAACGCAGGAGCCCAGGGTGTGGCCCGGGGTCAGCGTGACTTTCATTTTGATGCTGCCGACATCGATCTCGTCGCCGTCGCGCAGCAGACGGTCCACCCGGGGCGCGCGGTACGTCTCGCGGATATAACCGCGGCGGTTGACGTACTCCGGCGTCAGGAACGGGGCGTCCAGCTCGTGGATCATCAGCTCCGCGCCCGTGGCCTCCTGCACGAAGGGGGCGGCCATAACGTGGTCGAAGTGACAGTGGGTCAGGATGATATACCTGCAGGTCAGACCGCTTTCGGCGATCATGTTGAGGACCTTTTCGGTGTGCGCGCCGGGATCGAAGACGGCGCAGACGCCGGACGCCTCATCTCCGACGAGATAGCAGTTGGTATGCAGCATACCGGTGGGGATCGTGCGCAGGATCATGTTATTCTCCCTTTTTCTTCATCATCTGGTCGGTGTCCATGATCAGCGTCACAGGCCCGTCGTTGACGTGGTCGATCTTCATATCGGCCCCGAACTCGCCGCAGAGATAGGGCACGCCCAGCTCCGCCATGCGGGCCTTGAAGCGCTCGTACAGCGGAACGGCGATATCCGGCTTTGCCGCCGGGAAAAAGTCGGGGCGGCGGCCGTGGGAGCAGTCGGCGTACAGCGTGAAGTTGGAGACGATCATCATCTTCCCCTCCACGTCGGCAAGGCTCCTGTTCATTTTGCCGTTCTCGTCCTCAAAAATGCGCAGCAGGGCGCATTTGTCGGCCAGATACAGCGCTTCCTTTTCGGTGTCGTTGGGACCGACGCCCAGCAGGACCAGAAGCCCCTGGCCCATGGTGCCGCCGGGGACGCCGTTGATCTCGATGCTGGCGCGGCTGACGCGCGTTACGACTGCTCTCATATTGTTTCAGCTCCCGTTATCAGTGTGAACGCTGGACCTCCGAGACGCCGGAGACCTTGCGGAGACGGTTCATCAGCAGGTCGAGCTGCTCGGCGCTGTTGACGGAGGCCGTCAGGTTGTAGCGGCTGACGCCGTCGTCCATGTCGCGGCCGCTGATCTCGGCCACGTTGATGCGCATATTCGTAAAGACCGTGATCAGATCGGCGATGGCGCCGACGCGGGTCTTGATCTCGACGGTCATGGGGACGTCGAAGGTCTGGTGGTGGGTGTCGTCCCAGTATGCCTTGACCCAGCGGCTCTTGTTGTCGGGGTCCTCCTGACCGCGGACGGCGTTGGGACAGTCGGCCCGATGGACCGAGACGCCGAAGCCGCGGGTGACGAAGCCGACGATACGGTCGCCGGGCACGGGCGAGCAGCACTTGGCGAACTTGACGAGACAGTTGTCGAGGCCCTCGACGATGACGCCGTTGCTGGAGCTGCGGCGCTTGACGGGCTGGGCCTTGACGGTGATGGATTCGGGATTGGTTGCGCGGGCCTTGGCAAGGCGAGCCGCTTCCTCCTTGACGCGGGCGACGATGCGGGCGCAGGTGATGCCGCCGAAGCCGATGTTGGCGTACAGCTCGTCGAGGCTGGGCAGCTTGAGGCGGGCGAGGATCGTCTTCTGCAGCTCCTCATCCTGGAAATCCTCATACGCGAGGTTGACGCGCAGCTCGCGCTCCAGCTCCATGCGGCCCTCCTCGATGTTCTCGGCGCGCTTCTCCTTTTTGAACCACTGGCGTATCTTCGTCTTGGCGCTGTTCGTCTTGACGATCTGCAGCCAGCGGCGCTTGGGGCCGGTGGAGGACTTGGAGGTGGTGATGTCCACGATCTCGCCGCTCTTGAGCTGATAGTCGAAGTTGACGATCTTGCCGTTGACCTTGGCGCCCACCATGTTGTTGCCCACCTGCGAATGGATGGCGTAGGCGAAGTCGATGGGCGTGGAGCCCTGGGGCAGATTGATGACGTCGCCGTTGGGCGTGAAGACGTAGACCTCGTCGGCGAAGAGGTCTACCTTGATATTCTGGACGAACTCCTCGGGCTCCACGTCCTGCTGGTTCTCCAGCAGCTGGCGGACCCAGGCGAAGGCCTCTTCCTTCTGTGCGCCCTTGAGGCCGCCCTTGTATTTCCAGTGAGCGGCGATGCCGTATTCGGCGGTGCGGTCCATCTCCTCGGTGCGGATCTGGACCTCGAAGGGGATGCCCTCCTTGCCGATGACAACAGTGTGGAGGGATTTATAGCCGTTGGGCTTGGGGGACGAGATATAATCCTTGAAGCGGCCGGGCACGGGCTTGTACAGGTCGTGGATGATGCCCAGGACACTGTAGCAGTCGGCCAGGTCCTTGACGATGACGCGGGTGGCGCAGATGTCGTATATCTCGGAAAACTGGAGGTTCTGGCCGTACAGCTTGCGGTAGATGCTGTAGATCTGCTTGAGGCGGGCCTTGATCTGACCCTCGATCCCGTGTTCCGCCAGGGCTTTGTGGATGTTCTCCTTGGTGCGCTCCAGGAACTTGTTGAAGGTGTCGGTACTGTCTTTGATATAGTTCTCGATCTCGGCGTAGCCGATGGGGTCCAAGACCTTCAGCGAGCGGTCCTCCAGCTCCCATTTCACGGACTGCATGCCCAGACGGTGGGCCAGGGGCGCGTAGATCTCCATGATCTCCAGCGCCTTCTTTCGCTGCTTCTCGATGGGCTTGAACTCGATGGTGCGGATGTTGTGGGTGCAGTCGGCCAGCTTGATGATGATCACGCGGATGTCCTTCGCCATGGCGATGAACATCTTGCGCAGATCCTCCATCTGCTCCTCCTCGCGGCTCTGGTACACGACATGGCCCAGCTTCGTCACGCCGTCCACCAGCTCCGCCACGGATTGGCCGAACTTGCTCTCCACGTCCTGATACGTCACCTCGGTGTCCTCGATGGTGTCGTGCAGCAGGCCCGCCATGATGGACTCGGGATCGAAGCCCCATTCGTCGATCAGCGACGCCACGGAGATGGGATGGATGATGTACGGCTCGCCGCTTTTGCGCTTCTGGCCGTCGTGGGCCTTGTAGGCAAAATCGAACGCGCTGAGAATCAGGTCACGGTCGTCGGGATGATGGTCGGCCATGACCTTTACCTTGTCGAGATAGGATTGTTCAAGCTCGTATGTGTCCCACATGGCAGCTACCCCTTGATGACTTCCATTAGTGTGCGTATGATGCGCGAACCGTTGATATCGACCTTGCCCTTGTACTGCAGGTCACGGATGAGGATGTTCTCCCCAATCCGCTCATAGTCGAAGATGTCGAACTCGCGCATGATATCCATGCAGATCAGGAACCGGCCCTGATTCATACAGCATTTTGATTCGTACTTGATCTTGCGGTACAGCGTGCGCGGCATGCCGCAGAGGCTGAAGTTCTCCTCGTTCGATTTGATATGACGGAAGACGGCCACCAGATCGTCGCGGCAGGGACACAGCGACAGCGCCTCTTCCCTGCAAAGCGCTTCGCCGGCGGTGAAGCGCTCGTAGATCTGCTGGGACGAGTTGTCGCAGCTTTCCGAGCGGCCGCTCCAGTGCAGGTCCTTGATGACCAGCTGGACGCTTTCGCGGCCCCGGAAGACGTTGACCTCCGCCGAAAAGACGAGGTCCACCTGATCTCCCACGACGAAGGGACAGCAGCGGGAGCCCATGCCGAAGACGAAGCCACACAGGCGCACACCGTCCTTCTCCAGCAGCAGCTTGACGTGGCGCTCGTGGCTGATGGGGGTGATCTCCTGGATCACGGCGTCCCGCAGCAGGAAGAGCGGCATGGGGTTGCCCATGCCGAAAGGCTCCAGCACGGAGAGGCTCCTCACCTGCTCCAGCTCCAGATCCTCCGGGGTGACGGCGCAGTCGACGTCCAGGCAGGGCTTGAGGTCCTCCTCGCGCCAGTGGGCCTCAGCGTATTCCTCCAGCCGCTGCTTGAGCAGGGGCAGGTTCTCCTTGTCCACCGAGAGGCCCACGGCCAGCTCGTGGCCGCCGAAGCGCTCCAGCAGATCGCTGCAGGCGCTGAGGGCGCAGTAGAGGTTGAAGCCCTTGATGCTGCGGCCGGAGCCCTTGCCGCAGCCGCTGGAGACGAGGATACAGGGCAGGCCGTAGCGGTCGGCCAGACGGGAGGCAACGATGCCGATGACGCCCGTGTGCCAGTCCTCGCCCCAGAGGAGCATGACCTTGCCGGAGGCCAGGGACGGGTCGCGGTCGATGTCGTCCGTGATCTCGCAGTAAATGGCGTTCTCTTCCTCCTGGCGGCGGCGGTTGAGCTCACAGAGATGCTCGGCCAGATCCCCTGCCTCGCGGCAGGAATCGGTAAGCATCAGCCGCGCCGTGCAGTCGGCCTCGCCCAGACGTCCGGCGGCGTTGATGCGCGGGGCCAGCACAAAGCTGACGGAGTTGGCCGTCAGAGGCTTTGCGTCGAGGCCCAGCTTCTGGATCAGCGTGCGCAGGCCCACGTTGTCGGTCTGCTTCATGCGTTTCAGACCGTCGGAGATGATGATGCGGTTCTCCCCCAGTACGGGCATGACGTCGGCGATGGTGCCGAGGGCGACGATATCGGAATACTGCGCCAGCAGCTCGCAGACGGGCGTCTGCTTTTCCATGGCGCACACCAGCTTGAAGGCGACGCCGACGCCTGCAAGCTCGCGGAAGGGATGGTCGCTGTCGGGCCGGCGGGGGTTGACGACGGCGTCGGCGGGCGGCAGCTGATCCTTGCACTCGTGATGGTCGGTGATGATGACGCGGATACCCAGCTTCTTGGCGTGGATCGTCTCCTCCACGGCAGTGATGCCGGAGTCGACGGTGACCAGCAGCGTGCAGCCGTCGTCCTTCAGCGTGGTGATGGCAGCCTCATTGAGGCCGTAGCCCTCGTTGATGCGGTCCGGGATATAGTAGCGGCAATCGGCGCCGCGGGAGCGCAGGTATTTGATCAGCACACAGGTGGCGGTGACGCCGTCCACGTCGTAGTCGCCGTAGACGGCGATGCGCTCGCCCTTCCGGATGGCGTCCTCGAGGATGGCGACGGCCTTATCCATATCGGCCATGAGGTAAGGGTCGTGGATATGGGCGCAGTTCTCGTCCAGGAACGCTTCGGCCGCTTCGGCCGTGTCGATCCCGCGGGCCGCCAGCACGGCCGCCGCCAGCCGGGAGATGCCCAGTTGCGCGCTCAGACGCGCGATGACCTCCGTATTCTGTTCTGCGACGAGCCACTTCTCTTTTCTCATGATGCTACCATTTCCTGTATGCGATTTAGATAAACTATGAATATAAAAAATATTATAACAAACTGTAAAGAATGATTCAAGATGAAGATGTTGCTTCCGCTGAAATTTCGTCGAAAAACGGCTCAAAGAGGCATGAGCGGAGCATGCCTCTTTGAGCAAAACCTATGCGGGATATCAGCTTACAGCAGGGGCTTGACGTCGGCGGGGATCGGGCACTCGTACTTGCCGCCGTTGAGCTTGTGCAGCTCGTCCTGAGCCTTGGCCAGCAGCTCGGGCTGCTCGATGGCCTTGGCGGCCGTCAGGGCCATGACCTTGGCCGCGGCGGCGGTGCCCTTGTAGGCGATGGTGGAGCAGGACTGCGCCGTCACCTGCCAGGAGTGACCGGGGGTGCCCAGGGCCTCGGTGGCCATGTTCAGCTGCAGCGTGGGCGCGCAGTAGCTGGCGTCGCCCACGTCGGTGGAGCCGGGCGAGGCGAAGTTCAGCGGCTTGTAGGGCAGCACGCCCTGATGCAGGACGTCGTCCTTGCCGATGATCTCGGGATCGTAGCCCAGATCGCCGAGGCTCTTCTGGATGTCGTCCAGATCGGCCTGGGTGAAGGTCTTGCGGAACTCGGCGGCCAGCTTGAGGTCGTTCTCGTCAAAGGCGGGCGCGCCGATCTCCTCCAGCGCTTCCTGCATGACGGGCTCCAGCGTGCGGCTGCCCTGGAAATCGCAGAGAGCGTCCTGGAAGATCATGTTCATGGTGGTGCCGGTCATGCGCGCGGCGCCCTCGGCGCAGGCGATGACGCGCTGGAAGATCTCCTGGGCGGTCTTGATCTTGGGTGCGCGGACGAAATAGTGGATCTTGGCGTAGTCATGCACGACGTTGGGGGCGATGCCGCCGGCGTTGATGTAGGCGTAGTGGACGCGGGCCTCGGGGATGATGTGCTCGCGCAGATAGTTGACGCCGACGTTCATCAGTTCGCAGGCGTCCAGCGCGGAGCGGCCCAGATGGGGGTTGCCGGCCGCGTGAGAGGCGACGCCGCGGAACTCGAAGAAGACGCCGATGCAGGCGAGGCTGGAGCAGGAGACGATGCGGTTCATGTCGCTGGGATGCCAGGTGATGCAAATATCCTGATCGTCGAACAGACCGTTGCGGGCCATAAAGACCTTGCCGGAGCCGTTCTCCTCACCGGGGCAGCCGTAGAAGCGGACCGTGCCCTGCATGTGGTTCTCCTCCAGATAATCGCGGAAGGCAAGCGCCGCGCCGGCGGCGCCGGCGCCCAGGCTGTTGTGGCCGCAGCCCTGACCGTAAGCGCCCTCGACAACGGGGTCTTTGACGGCCTTGGCGGCCTTCTGGGACAGCGTGGGCAGGGCGTCGAACTCGCCCAGGAAGCCCACCACGGGCTTGCCCTCGCCCCAGGAGGCGACAAAGGCAGTGGGCACCTCGCCCACGCCCATATCGACCTTGAAGCCACGCTCCTCGAAGAACTTGCCGTAGAACTCGGCAGACTTGGTCTCCTTCATGCCGGGCTCGGCAAAGCCCCAGATGGTGTCGTTGACGAGAACGATATCGTCAAAATGCTTGTCGACAAGCGCGGAGATGGATTCACGTTTATTCATCAGTTGAAGCTCCTTTTATCTTGTGATTCTTAACCGAGATTCGGCTTGACCTCGGGCGGCAGCGCCGAGACGTACTTGCCGCCGGTGGCCTTGACCAGCTCTTCCTTGGCGCGCTTGAGCATCTCGGGATCGTCGATGGCCTTGGCGGCGGTCAGCGCCAGGACCTTGGCGGCCGTGACCGTGCCCTTCCAGGCGATGGAGGAGCAGGACTGACCGGCGATCTGCCAGGAGTGGCCGGGGGTGCCCAGGCACTCGGTGGCGGCGTTGAACTGGGCCGTGGGAGCGCAGTAGCTGGCGTCGCCCACGTCGGTGGAGCCGGGCGAATGTTCATCCAGCGGCACGTAGGGCAGCACGCCTGTGTGTAGCACGTCGTCGGGCTTGATCAGGTCGGGGTCCTGATGGCTGCGGATCAGGCCGTTGCGGACCTCGTCCAGATTGGCCTGGGTCAGGCTCTTGCGGAACTCGGCGGCCAGCTTGAAGTCCTCCTCGTCGAAGGGAGGTGCGCCGACCTCTTCAAAGGCCTCCTGCATGACCTTCTCCAACGTACGGTTGGGCAGATAGTCATACAGCGCTTCCTTCAGATCGACCTCGTAGGTGGTGCCGGTCATGCGCGCGGCGCCCCAGGCGATGTCCTTGACGCGCTCGAAGATCGCCATAGCCTGGCTCATCTTGGGGGCGCGGACGAAATAGTGGATCGTGGCGTGATCCTGCACGACGTTGGGGGCGATGCCGCCGACGTCGCGGTAGGCGTAGTGGACGCGGGCCTCGGGGATGATGTGCTCGCGCAGATAGTTGACACCGACGTTCATCAGCTCGCAGGCGTCCAGCGCCGAGCGGCCCAGATACGGCGTGGCGGCGGCGTGAGAGGTGACGCCGTGGAAATGGAACATGACGCTGATGTTGGCAAGGCTGGAGGACGTGGAGACGCGGTTCATGGAGCCGGGATGCCAGGTCAGGCAGACGTCCAGATCGTCATACAGTCCCTCGCGGGCCATGTAGATCTTGCCGGAGCCGTATTCCTCGCCGGGGCAGCCGTAGAAACGCACCGTGCCCTGCATGTGGTTCTCCTCCAGATAATCGCGGAAGGCAAGCGCCGCGCCGGCAGCGCCGGCGCCCAGGCTGTTGTGGCCGCAGCCGTGGCCGTATTCGCCGACGATCAGGGGGTCCTTGACGGCGACGCCGGCCTTCTGGGACAGCGTGGGCAGCGCGTCGAACTCGCCCAGAAAGCCCACCACGGGCTTACCCTCGCCCCAGGAGGCGACGAAGCCCGTGGGCATGTCGGCCACGCCCATATCGACCTTGAAGCCGTGCTTTTTGAAGAACGCATCATAGAAGGCGGCGGTCTTCGTCTCCTTCATGCCGGGCTCAGCGTAGCCCCAGACGGTGTCGTTGACTTCGATGATGTCCTGCGTGTATTTGTCCACAAGACGGGAAACGATCTCTTTCTTGTTCATGCCTGCACCTCTTTCTTATTTTTCGGTTGACTATATCGTACCACAAAACGCTCCATATAGCAACAAAAAGCCCCGGACGAGCCGGGGCTTTTTTAACCCGGCGAAAAACAGGTTTTTCGCCAGAGAGGGTCCCGCAGGCAGAAGGGCGTCTGCCTGCTCTGGCCGGTCTGCTGCAGCGCACTCGCTGACGCTCGCACGTTTGCAGATCGGAAGGTGTGTTTTCGGCGGCGCATGTCCGCCGAAAACACAGATTTATTACCGCTCGCTGCGCGAGCGGGATATCAAATGACAGAAAAAAGCCCCGGACGAGCCGGGGCTTTTCAAGCCGTTATTCGGTTGACTTACTTCGTCATGCTGGCAACTTCTTCGGCGAAGTTGTCCACGCGCTTCTCCAAACCCTCGCCCTTCTCGAAGCGGACGAACTTGGCGATCTTGACGGTGCCGCCCTGCTCGGAAGCGACGCGGTCGGCGTACTTCTCGACAGAGACCTTGTTCTCCTTGACGAAGGCCTGATTGACCAGGCAGTTCTCCTCGAAGAACTTGTTGATGCGGCCGTTGACGATCTTCTCGGCGACGTTGGCGGGCTTGCCCTCGTTCATGGTCTGAGCCATGAGGATCTCGCGCTCCTTGTCCAGGACCTCAGCGGGGACCTCGTCCTTGTTGAGGTACTGAGGACGCATGGCGGCGATCTGCATGCAGACGTCCTTGCCCAGCTCCTCGATGGCGGCGTTGCCGCGCAGGTTGTCGGAGACTTCCAGACCGACCAGAACGCCGATCTTACCGCCCATGTGGATATAGGAGACGTTCATGGTCGAAGCGTCATAACGGGCGAAGCGTCTCAGCTGGATGTTCTCACCGATGGTCAGGACCTTCTCCTGCAGCATCTGCTGGACAGTCAGGTCAGACTCGGGATACTTGCAGGCCAGCAGGGCCTCCATATCGGCGGGATCGTCGTTCATAACGACAGTGCCCACGTCGGCGCAGAACTTCTGGAAATCGGCGTTCTTGGCAACGAAGTCGGTCTCGGAGTTGATCTCGACGACGACGCCGACGCCGCACTTCTCGCACACATGGGCATAGACAGCGCCCTCGGCAGCGATCCTGCCGGCCTTCTTGGCGGCGGCGGCAAGGCCCTTTTCGCGGAGGTACTCGATCGCCTTCTCAAAATCACCGTCGGACGACGTGAGGGCCTTCTTGCAGTCCATCATGCCGGCGCCGGTCTGCTCGCGCAGCTTCTTAACATCCTGTGCTGTAAAAGCCATGATAATTCCTCCAGTTCGAATTATATAGTAAAGGTTGATTAACCGATGATCTCTTCGGCGGTCTTGGACTCTCTCTTCTGAGGAGCGCGGGGCGTGGTGTCCACGGGAGCCTCGACGGTCTCAGCCTGCTGAGAAGCCTCGACGGTCTCGTCGCTGACTTCCAGCTGCTCGCCCTGACGGCCCTCGATGACGGCGTTGGCCATGGACTGCGCGATCAGCTTGATGGCGCGGATGGCGTCGTCGTTGCCGGGGATGACGTAATCGGCTTCGTCGGGATCGCAGTTGGTATCGACGATGGCGACGACGGGGATGCCCAGCTTATGAGCCTCGGCGATGGCGTTCTTCTCCTTGCGCAGGTCGACGACGAACAGCGCGGCGGGGAGCTTCTTCATTTCCTTGACGCCGCCCAGGTACTTCTCCAGCTTCTCGATCTCGAGCTTCAGCTTGATGACTTCCTTCTTGGGCAGCAGATCGAAGGTGCCGTCCTCGCTCATGCGGTTGAGCTGGTTCAGACGGTCGATCCTCTGGCGCATGGTCTTGAAGTTGGTCAGCATGCCGCCCAGCCAGCGGGCGTTGACATAGTACATACCGACGCGCTCAGCCTCTTCCTTGACGGCCTCCTGGGCCTGCTTCTTGGTGCCGACGAACAGGATCGTGCCGCCCTCGGCCGCGGTGTCACGGACGAAGAAATAGGCCTCTTCCAGCTTCTTGACGGTCTTCTGGAGGTCGATGATATAGATACCATTTCTCTCCATGAAGATGTACTCCTGCATCTTGGGGTTCCATCTCCGGGTCTGGTGACCGAAATGCACACCGGCCTCCAGCAGCTGCTTCATAGAAACTACCGACATTGTAATGTCCTCCTTTGGTTTTTCCTCCACTGCGATCATCCGAGCGGGCGGCCGCTGTGCGACACCTGTCCGCAGGTTCCGCAGTGTGTGTGATAGGGGCTTTGCCCCCAAAACATTAGCTCAAATATATTACCACGATATTGTGCAGAATGCAATAGATTTTTTACCAAATTTCATGCAAAAAATCGGGGTTTTCCAGTTTTCTGCGCATGCGGCGCAGGGCCACGGCCGCCTCCTCGGGCGTCACGCGGTCGAAGCGGATCATGTCGCCGGGGCGCTTCTGGGCCATGAGGGGCAAATCGGCCGTGATGACGGCGCCCAGCTTGGCATAACCGCCGGTGGTCTGGCGGTCGGCCATCATGACGATGGGCATGCCGGAGGGCACCTGGATGGAGCCCATGGCCACGCCGTCGGAGATGATGTTGGCGTCGAGTCCCTCACGGAACGAGACGGCGGGACCCTTGAGGCGGCAGCCCATGCGGTCGCTCTCGGCGGTGACGGTGTATTCGCCGTAGAAGAAGGCGTCCAGCCCCTCCCTGCTCAGCACGTCGTTCTGCGGACCCAGCACCACGCGGATGGGGCGGTCCTGCAGCGGCGCGTCAAGGAGCCACGGGTCGGCCCTGCGGCTCGCCATGTCCTGCAGCCAGACAGCAGGCGCGCGCAGTGGCAGATCGTCGCCGCTCTGGAGCTTGCGGCCCTCGTAGCCGCCGAAGCCGCCGCGGACGTAGGTGGAGCGGCTGCCCAGCACCTCCGGCAGGTCGAAGCCGCCGGAGACCGCCAGATACCCGCGCACGCCGCGCGCGGCGGCGCCGATCTCCAGCTCGTCGCCATTTTTGACGGCGATGGCCTGTCCGCGCCCGACGCTGACGCCGTTCAGCGTCAGCGGAAAATCGCCGCCCGCGAAAGCGACGACGCACGGCTCCTCGAAGCGCAGTCTGGGTCCCAGCATCGTCACCTCCAGCGCCGCCTCCTCCGGGGCGTTGTCCACAAGACGGTTGGCCAGACGCAGGGAGTAATTGTCCATGGCGCCGCAGACCGGCACGCCGAAGCGCTGCCAGCCCACGCGGCCGCCGTCCTGCACAGTGGTCAGCAGGCCGGGCGACAGTACGTTAATCATTCTGATCCAACCTTTCGTATTCCTCCGCACTGATGGGGACGAACTTCACCCGCGCCCCGGCCTGCAGCAGGAAGGGCTGCTCCCGGCCGAGGTCGAACAGCTTGAGCGGCGTGCGGCCGATGAGCTGCCAGCCGCCCGGGGAGGCGATGGGATAAACGCCGGTCTGGCTGCCGGCGATGCCGACGCTGCCCGCGGGGATGGCCGTGCGGGGCGTTTTGAGACGGGGCGTCGAGAGGCTCTCGTCCATGCCGCCCATATAGGGGAACCCGGGCGTGAAGCCCAGCATATAGATCAGGTAGTCGCCGCCGCTGTGGCGGGCGACGATCTCCTGCTCGGAAAGGCCCGTATGGGCCATGACGGAGGCCATGTCGGGGCCGTGCGCGCCGCCGTAGCAGACGGGGATCTCGATGAGCGGCGCGTCCTGAGCGCCGTTCTCCCCTGTTCCCTCCGGGATCGCGTCCAGAGCGGCGCGGAGCTCGCCCATGGTGATGACCATGGGGTCAAAATGGACCGTGACGGCGCAGTAGGCCGGGACGATCTCCACGACGCCGGGCGGCTGCAGGCGCTCCAGCGCCTGACAGAAGGCGAATATCTCCGCGTTGACGGAGGGGTCGATGACCTGCCGGAACTCGACGGTGACGGCGCTGTCGCCGCAGGGTCTTATGTCGCGGCTCATCCGGCGATCACCCGGCGCATGTCGGCCACCGTGACGCCCTGCTTCTCCAGCTCGGCGCGGATGGTTTTGACGAAGGAAACGGCGGAGGCGTTGTCGCCGTGGACGCAGACGGAGCCGCAGTTGAGCTTGAGCGTCTTGCCCGTGTACGTCTCCACAACGCCCTCCTTGACCATGCGGACCACGCGGCCCACGGCGACGTCGGTGTCGTGGATCACGGAGCCCTCGAGGCTGCGGGAGACGAGGCTGCCGTCGTCGTTGTAGGCGCGGTCGGCGAAAAACTCCTGGACATAGCCGATGTTCAGCTCGTCTGCCGCCTCCTCCATTTTGCTGTTGGGCAGGCCCAAAAGCAGGATCTGACTGTCGAACTCCCTGATGGCGCGGGCCAGCGCGCGGGCCATGGCGATGTCGCGGCCCGCCATGTTGTACAGCGCGCCGTGGGCCTTGAGATGCTGCAGCTCCGTGCCTGCGGAGCGGGCGAAGGCGTACAGCGCGCCCAGCTGGTATTTGACGTAGGCGACAGCCTCGTCCGTCGTCAGCTTCATATCCCGGCGGCCGAAGCCCATGAGATCGGGAAAGCTGGGGTGCGCGCCCACGGCGACGCCGTGCTGCACGGCCATGCGGACGGTCTTCTCCATGACGACGGGATCGCCGCCGTGGTAGCCGCAGGCCACGTTGACCGAGGTGACGAAGGGGATGACCTCCTCGTCCATACCCACCTTGAACGAGCCGTAGCTCTCGCCGAGATCGCAGTTGAGATCGATAAACATGAACAGACCTCCTCACAGGTTCAGAATCTACCTTTATTTTACCACGTTCCCGGCGGGATGGAAAGAGGTTACGGTTCTTCCGCCAACCGTTTTTCCCGTGCGGTGCGGCCGCGGCGCAGGGTGCTTCTGGCGGTGCTGACGAGGATCAGGTCCTCGCCGACGGTCTCGATGGCGTTCCAGGGGACGATGTAGTCCTCTTCCCTGCCCAGCAGGCCGAAGAGCCTGAGCCTGCCGGGAATGACGAGGGACTGGACGCGACCCGTGCCAATATCGATCTCCACGTCGCTGACGTAGCCCAGACGCGCGCCGTCCTCGAGGCTGATGACCTCCTTGTACCCCATATCGTAGATGCGGTAGATGTTGTTCATAGAAAAACCCCCTCGCTGCATGATACAGCGAGGGGGCCGGTTTTATGCGTTCGTTACTTGAGGTCTGTGCCGGCGATATACTTGCTGAGGCTCTTGCCCAGGAACACGCAGATGATCACGGCGATCACGGTGCTGGGGAGCATGTACATGCCGTTGTACAGCAGCGAATAGAAGGAGGCGGAGTGCATGCTCAGGCCCATGTAGCTCTCGGGCATGTACTCGGCGTAGATCGTCACGCCGCTGATATAGTGGATGACGAAGCGGCCGAAGCAGCCGATGATCGCGCCGAGCCACAGCATGGAGGGCTTGTTCTTGATCACGCCGGCCAGACCGACCATCATATAGGCCAGGGAGTAGTCCAGCAGCATGGACTCCCAGTTGACGGCAACGCCGCCGCTGAGGAAGAACTTCAGCGTGCCGAACACCAGGCCGGCCATCAGGCCGGGGCCGACGCCCCAGCGGCAGGCGTAGAGGATGATGGGGACCATGACGAAGCCGATGGTGCCGCCGTACTGCAGACCGGTGGGGATCTTGATATAGCTGAGGACCATGGCGATGGCCACGACCAGCGCGCCCTCGGTGAGCATGCGGATCTGGTTTTTCTGTGAAGTCATTTTACTTTACTTCCTTTCTGTAATCAGGGGCGGCGGCAAAAGAAAAAGCCGCGGAACAATGCCGCGGCTTCAAAAGACGTCAAACTGTCTGCGCTTCCTACGCCGGCATTATCCGGATCAGGTCAAAGGGTTGCGGGAGGGTCTCCCGCTCTCAGCCGGCCGTGCCAGCACCCCTGTATGAAGTTCAAGATGAATATACTACCCGCGCGGGCGTTTGTCAAGACCTACTGGTTGTTGACCATGCTGTTGTAGATCTTCTCGCTGAGCTCCTTGCCGGCGTTATGGCCCATTTTCTTGTGGCGGTGGTTCATGGCGGCCACCTCGATAATCACGGCCAGGTTTCGGCCGGGCTTGACGGGGATGTCCATGGAGGGAACGTCGATGTCGAGGATGCGGGTGAACTTCTCCTCGATGCCCATGCGGTCGTACTGCGCGCCGTCGTCCCATTTGACGAGGTTGATGATCAGATCCACCTTCTCCGTGGGCTTGACGGCGCCCATGCCGAACAGACGGCGGACGTCGACGATGCCGATGCCCCTCAGCTCCATGAAGTAGCGGATCAGCTCCGGCGCGGAGCCGACGAGGCTCTTGGCCGAAACGCGCTTGATGTCGACGGCGTCGTCCGCCACGAGGCGGTGGCCGCGCTTGAGCAGCTCGATGGCCGTTTCGCTCTTGCCGATGCCGCTGTCGCCGATCAGCAGGATGCCCTCGCCGTAGACCTCCACGAAGACGCCGTGCATGGTGATGCGGGGCCCCAAATGGACGTTGAGGGACGCGGTCAGGGCCGCGACGATGTCAGAGGCGTGATCGGCCGACTGAACGACGGGGATGCCGTAGCGCTTCGCGCTTTCGATGCAGGAGGGCAGCACCTCGCTGTCGCAGGACAGAACCAGCAGCGGGATGTTGTGGGAGAACAGCGCGTCGAACTTCTTCTCCTGCTCGAAGTCGCTGAACTGGCGCAGGTACTCCTGCTCCATCTGTCCCATGACCTGGATGCGGTCGTCGTCGAAGGCGTCGAAGAAGCCGGTCAGCTGCAGGCCGGGACGGTTGACGCCTGTCTCACAGATGGGACGCTCCAGATAGCCCTCCGGCGCGTAGACCGGGTCGAAGGCAAGCTCCTTGAGCAGCTCGTGCAGCATAACGGTGTATTTGACAGCCATGCCGATTCACCTCACAAAGCGTTCTCCCTTGACGGGGCGGTATAAAAATATTATAATCGTTTTACATCCGTACCGCAACAAAAAACATTGTGCAAAGGCGAAAAAAACTTCGATTTTTCTCTTGCTTTATGAAAATGATTGTGCTAATATAACTATGTTGTGACTAAGAATAAGGAGGTGCAGAGAAATGGCAAAATGCGATATCTGTGGCAAGGGCGTTACGTTCGGTATTCAGGTTTCCCACTCCCACAGAAGGACCAACAGGACCTGGAAGCCCAATGTGAGACGAGTCAAGGCTATCGTCAACGGCACTCCCACCCATATCAATGTTTGTACGCGCTGCCTGCGCTCGGGTAAGGTCCAGCGGGCCATCTAACACCCCGCACCCACAGTTGAATACGAAGCGAGATCCCGGTCATTGACCGGGATTTTTGTTTGTCTCCCCTGTTGGGCGGTATAAGAAAGCGGGCGCAGATGCGCCCGCTTTATATTATAGTGTCAGTTTGCAGAAGCGATCCCGTTCCATTGAACAGAACCATAACCCATGATATCCGTATCGTTCAATCGATATTGACGAACCCTTACTTCGTTATCCGAGTTGCCTTCGATCGTCATAAAGGTTCCATTCTCCACATCGACATCGACAACTACACCGACATGGTCTGAACCGAGAGTTGATCTGTTAAAATCGAAGAATACATAATCGCCGATTTCCGGGGTGCTTGATCTTCCTTTCAACAATCCTCTACTTTCAAACTTCTCTAAACCATCTTGACAATTGGCAAAAATTGGCGGCGTTTCAGCAAAAACCCTATCGCTTAAACCGTCTCTTCCCAACGTGTCAACAAATTCAGCTGCCCAGGACAGGAAGCATGCGCACCACGGAGTGTCAGTACCCCAACCGTCTGCACCTCTTGCATACCATTCAGCGTAGGTAATACTATTTTGTCCGTTGAATGTAATCTTTCCGTCGCTGCCAATCTGCGTTAAAAGCAGAATAAGAAACTTCGCTCTGTTCTGCTCCTTAATCTCCTGAGATTCAACAGGAGGCGTTTCAATATGGAATGTTTCACTGATCTTTGCTTGCGTCTCATCATTTGTCGGCATAATCTCGTCGTTCTGTACGATTACGCCGGAACGATTGAACGCGGACATCGTGTAAGTCTGCGCTTGATCGTAAACGCCGCCTGCGGGAGTCAGCGTCATCGTTACATTCAAAAGGGACTTGCCTGTTGAAGTTATATCAACGCTGGCGTCGAACGACGATACACGATCAAGGATCACGTCGCCGGAAGCGTTGACAATCATCTGCTCAGAAGATAAATAGACGATAATCGGCTGTTCGTCCTGCCCGATCAGTTCTGTGACATAGTTGTTCGGACCTTTGACCTCAACGCGTTTGATGCTGTTGTCCTTCGTCAGCTCTTCAAGCCAGGAACTAAGCATACGGGCATCCATCTGGGTACTTGCCGTTTCTTTGGAGGCGCGTTCCAGATTGACGATATTCATTGCCGCCGCGGTCGTTGTAAACATGACGATCGCGGATACAAGGATCACAAGCATCATCTCGACCAGCGTAAAGCCTTTGTTGTTCTTCATCAAAACGGCACCCCCTTTCAGGATTGTGTGATTTCAAAGGATTCAATATTGCACGTTACGTTTGTCAGCTTATAACGTATATTGTCTGTAATGATTTCTTTTTGAAAAGAAAAGACAGCAAGTACCTTTATACTAATCGTAGTTGAGCCCTCACTCACGACTAAACGAAAAACCGCTTCTATCTTCCCTGAGTCATGCTTCAGAGACTCAAGAGTATAACCATCATATTTCTCTAAGACATCATGAAGGGCATCATTAGCAATCTTTTCTTTTTGCTTAGGAACACTGCCCTCACCGGTTTCAGGTATTTCTTCTTCGCTATGATAACTAAACGCATACCTATCAAGAATCAGCGCAGATTCAGGTGTTACCTCCAATTCTGCGATTCTTCGATTCAGCGCCCCTTCTGCCGTATACCTTTCTTTCATCTGCCTGACCGCGTTCACTTCCGACGTTGCATTATGCGACGCCGCCGCGAGGGCATTTCCGGCGACGAGTCCGAGAATCAGCATGACGATCATGACGTAAATCATGACGTAGCCGTCACGTTTTTTCAGCATCAATCACCGCCCCCTTCGCCTTCGTCTTCAATTGTCAGCGATGGATCGGGTTCATATTCCTGTACATACGTCTCTGCTGCCACACTGTTTTCATTTGTGCTTGTAACAGTGATCTTATAGAGAGTGCTGATCGAGCTATCCCTTTCGAGCGTGACAGAAACGCTCCCATTGGGAGAGGGATACGCTGTCGGTGTCCCCGCTGCTAGACTATTCGGAAGCAGGCTCTTGTCCACGCCTTTCGCCATGATGGTTTCCACGGCGGAGGAGACGGCCAGGCGTGCTTCGGTCATTCTTCTGGCTTTCGCATTGAGCCTGACAGACACGATGATCGAGCTGCCGATGGTCATGACGACAAACGTGAAGAGCAAAGCCGACAACAGCGTTTCGATGAGCGAAAAGCCGCTTCTGCTTTTGATCTTGCGCACTCTGCGCCGCCTCCTTTCCCGTGGTTTGTCTATCTGCCGGTCAATTCTTCTGTGTCGAGCTTTCAGGGTTGTTCCTGATGCCGGGGATGATGTCTTTAGGCGTTGTATTTTCAGGATAGCCCGGGGTCGTGTAGACGTTGTCCTTGCCCTGGCCGCCGTTCATCGGGACGTCGGGCTCAGTGTATTCATATGCGGAATTGTAATCGTTGGGGATCGCCATGTAGAACTTGATGCCCATGGTGCCGATCAGCTGATCCGTGCTTTCATCATAGTTCATCGTCACATATCGGACCGAGGCGATGCGCTCATCGGCGGAAAGATAATCGATCAGCCGCTGGAACGCCTTGTAGTGCATGACAAAGGTGTAATTCAGCGTGATACCGCCGAAGCTGGCGCCGTTGAGTTTGAGATCTTCCTCGTAGCTGGCAAAGGCAAAGTGAACGTCGTTTTTAGACTCGGGATCGAGCTCCTTCATGACGTTTTCCAGCCAGACCATGTACATGATCTGGTCCTCCTCGCGCATTTCCGCGGGGAACTTGGACAACAGCTCGCTCTCGCTGCGCGCCAGCTTTGCGGTCTCCTCGGGCAGCTTGTCCACCAGAGGCTCGTACTTCTTGTTTTCGCGGATGACCTCTTCGTTATAAGCCTGCGTGCTCGCCACCTGCATCTGCAGGAGCATGAGCTCGTTCGTCAGGTTGGCCTGTTTGCTTTCAAACTCGGTCTTTGCCGGGCGGTACGCCAGGAACCACACCAGAAGCGCGACGATCAGCAACAGGACGGCGAGAACGGCTTTCCAGTTTCTTGTCAATGCCTTCATCTGTCAGCCACCTCCGGTTCCAGCTTGGCGATCTTCGCGCCGCGGTCAAGTCCGTGACGCTGCTGTTCGGCGTCGCGCAGCTCGTTCTTGTAGCCGAGCAGCACGGTGAGCTCGACGCGGTATTCCGGCTTCGCCGGCTGTGAGGGTGCAGCATTGCCATTGCCGTTGAGGAGCCGATCGATCAGAGCGCCGAGATCAACGCCGTTGCTGCTGCCCGTGTTCCCCGTCTGGCTCTTGAGCCATTCGTTGAACAACGCCAGCAGATCTTCATCGGTCAGGCCGCCGTTATTGCCGGGCTCCACCACAGGATGATGGACCTTGTTGTAGATCAGCGCCAGGATATGCGCCTTGGCGCGGTCGGGACCGTTGACCTGACGGTCGAGGTAGTTGGCAAACAGACGGGCATAGAACTGACGACTGTCGACGTCGGTGTCTTCGGTGACCTCGAACGAATAATTACCGTCGCTGAGCACGAGGCCCTCACTGCTGACGGCCTTCAGGTCGTTGACGAGCTGATTGATATCCAACGCGCCGAGGCCCTCCTGTGCGGAGACGCGGCCCTTCTGCAGCAGCAGATAATACGTCAGCTCCTGCGTGAGCTTTTCATCCTGCAGGATCATGGCCTCCACGGCGTCCACCAGCGGTTTCTCGCCGGTCATCATGTCGACCATATAGGGGCGCAGCGCCTCGCTCATCTGGTCGGAGGCCAGCGCCTGATAGAGGCTCTGGCGGTAAGGCGCCAGCTTGGTGCGGTACGTGCTGAACAGCGAGTTGGCGCCGATGCTGTCCTTCAGGTCTTCGCGGTACAGCTGCAGCGTACGGTAATAGGCAGGCCGGCTGTTGTTCAGCATGGTGCGCAGCGCTGTCTGCGTCTCTTTCCATGTCTTTACTATATTCGAGTAACGGAGCACAGATTCTGCTGTCTTGCCGTATAAACCCTGCAGATACGCCCATTCAAAGGCGCTGAGGCCCTGCATCGCCTCGGTGACAGACTCATTTGTAATGTATTCGGGCTCCAGCTGCACGAGGATCGATTCACCGGCCAGCTGGCCTTCCTCCATGCCGCTCTGGTTATCCTTGGTGATATCGTCGCTGAACGTCGTGCCCGGGCGGTCGGGTTTGACGGGCGGATTGTCCGGGTTATCAGGCGGATTGTCCGGATTGTCGGGCGGATTGTCTCCGCCGCCGTTGAGCTTGTTGTAGAGGTCGTGAAGGCTGTCGCTGATCTGGCTTTCGACAGATTTGACGTCGCCGTTCTTGATGGCCTCAAAGATATCATCGTAGGGGCTGGGATCGATGCCGCGGCTCTCCATCTCGCTCTTGACGATGGCGACGGCGACGACGCGCTCGAGGCGATCGGTCTCGTCCAGCTTATCCTGCAGCGTATCGATGTCGTATTCGCTGCCCAGCACGAGGTCGACGATCTTGCCCACGTCCAGGTCGCCGTTTTGATAGTCGTTGATCAGGTCGCTGAGAGCAGAGCCCTCCGTGGGGGGCTTCTCATCGGTGATCGCAGTAGTGGGTTCTTTGGCGTCCGTGTCCGTTTCGGTATTGGCGGCTTCGCCGTTCTGCGCGGCCGCCAGACCGGCGAGGTAATCGAGGAAGGCCTGAGAGACCTCGTCCTGAATCAGGCCGTTCTGATACTGCTTCATGAGCCAGTCGGACAGACCGGGGAGGGCCGCCAGAACTGTCGTATGGGGATATGCGGGGTGTTTCGGATAATACGGGTTGTACCGCCAACCGAGATCGTAGATCTGCGCCAGATGGGCGTATTTCATATTGCGCATGGCGATGATCGCGGCGGCGGCCTGCTCCTTGTCCTGGCAGAACATGTGAACAGCCATGCCGGGCTCCGCGACGCCGATCTCGGCGACGGTGGACGTGGAGGGCAGGATCTGCTCCAGCTCCTGCAGGATCAGGCTGAGGTTGTCGTTGTATGTACCGATGTCGCTAAAGATGTTGTCCCAGTCGTCGCTGTAGCTGTTGTAGATCGTCTCGTACTCCTGATATTTCTGGCCGTATTCGGCGCAGCGCTGGGCCTCGGGGTCATTCTGCAGCTGCTCCAGCTGGATGCGCAGGATCGAGTTGCCGGCGTTGAGGCCGTCGACAGTGGCGTTCCAGCGCAGGCGGTTGCCGAGGGTGAACAGCGATACGGCCACCAGTATGATGCCGGAGGCGAGGATCAGGCCGTACTGCCAGCCCTGCGTGATGCCGCTGAAGCCGGCCTTTTTATTGAGCGTCTCTTCGCCGAAATCGATATCGGTGGCGCCGGCGCCGCGGCAGAGGCTCCACTCGGAGTCGGGATAGACGCGGACCTGATAGCCCAGCTCCTGCCGCGCCGCCTCATACAGCTCGGCGCTCTGCGAAAAGGAGCCCGTCAGGTACGTGACGACATTTTCAAGGCGCTTGGGCGACATGGAGTTGTAGTACTCCAGCGCCATCATTACCTCGCCCATATCGCTGGCCCAGTCATAGCCGCGCTGGAGCGTGCGCTGGAGCAGCACGCGGCCGCCGCGCTCGGCGGTCATCATCAGATGCTCCTGCTCGGCGGACAGATAGAGATTGCAGATATCGACGCCGGTCTCCGGGGCGTCAGCGTCGCCGTCGGACTTTCTGGCGCGGCGCTTCTTCCCTGCCTTCTGCTCGGCGAAGGAAACGCCCACGGCCGTGGCGATACTGTGTCCGCAGTAATCGACGGCTTCGATCTTCAGCCCGCAGGCGTTGGCAAGGGTATAGTAGCTCTCGACCATGGCGCGCGGCACCGCCCAGAGCTGGACGTTCTGCTCCGCGCCGTTCTCCGCGGGGCCGATGACCTGCCAGACGAGGCGATAATCGGCGGTGTTGACCGGGAAATAGACGTCCATGTTGGACTCCAGCAGCTTCTGAAGTCTGCTTTCACTGACGATGGGCACGGTGATCTGCTCGCCGATGATCTGGGACGTGCTGAGGCAGAACACCGCGCGGCGCGTGCCGCGGAACTCGGACGCGGCGAGCGTCGTTTTGAGCAGATCGATCATGGCTTCCATATTCAGGATCGCGCCGTCGTCCACCGCGCCTTCGGGCACGGGCACAATGGCGCTGGCCAGCGGCGGCGCGTTGACGTCGCTGAGGCCTATGCGCGCCACGCGCATCTGATACTTGTCCAGCTGAATGACCAGTGCTTTACCGGACAGTTTTTTCTTCTTCATATCTTTCTCCTCAGAAGGACGGATCTTCTCTTGAACCGGGGCCGCAGGCTAAGCGTCCCCTGATCATCATACCGCGGCGAAAAAGCGCGGTCAACACTCGAAAGGATAGTTTACATATATTGCTAAAGGCAAAACGTTTACTGAAGATACTGGTCGTAGGCCTTCGTCATGGTCAGCATGGGCAGGAAGATCGACAGGACGAGGATCAGCACGAAAAACGCCATGATGATGATCGTGATCGGCTCCAGCAGCGCCAGCAGCCGGGAAACGGCATCGTTGACCTCGTCGTCGTAATAATCGGCGGCCTTGGCCAGCATATCCTGCAGATCGCCGGACTCCTCGCCGATGCCCACCATGTTGCAGACCATGGGCGGGAACAGCATGCCATCCTCCAGCGCCGTGCGCAGGCTCCAGCCGCGGGATACGAGGCTGCGGGCGGCGACGACGCCCTCTTTGAAATAGATGTTGCGCATGTTGGCCGCCGTCAGGTCGAGGCTGTCCGTCAGCTGGATGCCCGAGGACAGCAGCAGCGACAGCGTGCGGCAGAAGGTGGCGCAGGCGGAGCGCACCGTCAGCAGCTTGACGACGGGGACCTTCCTTGCGATCCAGCCGAAAAAGTGTTTGCCGCTGTCCGTGCGGCCGAAAAGCACGCACCAGAGCGCAAAACCGACAAGTGCCAACACCACGGCCCACCACCAATCCACGAACCAGTAGCTGACGGCCATGACGGCCTTGGTGACGCCGGGCAGCTCCGCGTTCATCTCCTCGAAGGTCTTCATGAACTGCGGGATGATGCGGGTCATCATGACGATCAGGACGATGATCATGACGACGATCAGGATGATGGGATAGATCATCGCCTGCACCACCGCGCCGTGGATTTTGTGGTTTTTCTCGAAATAGACCTCCATCTGATCGAAGGAGGATTCCAGGTTGCCCGATTCCTCGCCGGCTGCGATCATATTGACCAGCATGCTGTTGAAGATCTTCGGGTGACGGCGCATGGCGCCCGCCAGCGTCATGCCCTTTTCGACGTCTGCCTGCATGACGCGGATGGCCGACGCCAGCTTTTTGTTCTCGGTCTGCTGACCGAGCATGGAAAGAACTGCCGACACGGAGACGCCGGCGCGGATGATGGAGACGAACTGACGGCAGAAGATCGCCAGATCCTTCGCCTTGGGATTGCCCAGGAAGGGCAGCTCGATGTCCTTGGTGAAGGCGCTCAGCTCGTTGATTTCAAGAATGATATACCCGACGCCGCGCAGGGAGCTCTTGGCGGTCTCCATGCTGGTGGCCTCGATGGTATCTTTGACGCGTTTGCCTTCCTTGTTGAGGGCGACATAGCTGTATGAAGGCATTGCTTTACCTCCCGGTGAGCATAGTGGTCAGCGCGTTGGGATCGTTCGCCGCGCTCAGGGCGTCCTGCAGCGTGATCTGATTGGCGCGTACCAGCGTTGCCAGCGCGTCGTCCAGCAGCTGCATGCCCTGACGCTTGCCGGTCTGCATGGAGTTGACGATCTGGAAGGATTTGTTCTGGCGGATCAGGCTTCGGACAGCGGAGGTGCCGATCATGATCTCGAAGACGGCGCGGCGGCCGCCGCCGATGCGGGGCAGCAGCGTCTGCCCTACCGCGCATTCGATGACGTCGGCCAGCTGGATGCGGATCTGCTCCTGCTGTTCGGCGGGAAAGACGTCGACGATACGGTCCACGGTGTTGGCGGCGCCCTTGGTGTGCAGGGTGCCGAAAACGAGGTGGCCGGTCTCCGCGGCGGTGATGGCGGTGGAGATCGTCTCCAGGTCACGCATCTCGCCCACGAGGATGACGTCGGGGTCCTGCCGCAGCGCGGCGCGGAGGCCGGCGGCAAAGCTCATGGTGTCGATGCCCACCTCGCGCTGATTGATGACGCACAGGTCGCGCTCATGGATGTATTCGATAGGCTCCTCCAGTGTGATGATGTGCTTGCGCTGGGTGTGGTTGATGTGGTCGAGGAGGGCGGCCAGCGTCGAGCTTTTGCCCGAGCCGGTGGGGCCCGTGACGAGGATCAGGCCGCGGGGCTTCTCCGCCTGCTCTACGAGGATCGGCGGCAGCTCCAGATCCTTGACGGTGGGGATGTTGAGCGGCAGCAGACGCAGAGCGATGGCCACATGCCCCTGCTGGTGATAAACGTTGCAGCGCATACGGCTGCGGTCGCCGACGGTGACGGCAAAGTCAACCTCGCCGTCCCGCTGCAGCGTCTTGAGCTGCGCTTCCGTACAGAGGTCGCGGGCAAACGTGTTGGCGTCCTCGTCAGTGACGGGAGGCAGGTCGTAGTTCGTCAGAACGCCGTCTACGCGCATGACGGGCGGCAGACCGACGGTGATATGGATATCGGAGGCGACGGCCATGTTGGCCTGCTCGATGATCTTTTCGATTCCGATCATTCGGCGTCCTCCGCGGGGTCTTCCGCCATGCTCATGTTCTCGGCGATGATGCGCTGCATCTCGCCGAGGGACGTGGTGCCGTTGAGGACGAGGCGGCGGGCACTGTCGCGCAGCGTCCACATGCCTTCCTCCAGCGCGGTCTCGCGGATGCGGTCCGCCGTCTCATGGGCAGAGATCTGGCTCTTGATGCGCGGTGAGATCTCCATGATCTCGAAGATGCCGATTCGGTCGTAATATCCGGTGCCGTTGCAGCGCTGGCAGCCCACAGGCTCGCAGACCTCAACGGTCTCATCCGGCCTGACGTCCAGATAGCGGCGCTCGTGCTCCGCCAGCGGATGGGGCTTCTTGCAGTAAGGGCACAGGCGTCGCACCAGGCGCTGAGCGATGATGCCAACGGTGGACTCGGCGATCAGGTAGCTCTCGACGCCCATGTCTTCCAGACGCGTGACGCTGCTGGCGGTGTCGCTGGTGTGCAGCGTGCTGACGACAAGGTGGCCAGTGATGGAGGCGCGGACAGCGATGGTGGCCGTCTCGCTGTCGCGGATCTCGCCGATCATGATGATATCGGGATCCTGACGCAGGATGGATCGCAGGGCGCTGGCGAAGGTCAGCTCCGCCTTGGGATTGACCTGCAGCTGGTTGATGCCCTCGATGTTGGCTTCCACGGGGTCCTCGACCGTGACGATGTTGACGGCCTCGCTGTTGAGCTCGCTGAGGATCGTGTAGAGCGTCGTCGATTTGCCGGAGCCCGTGGGGCCGGTGACGAGGATGATGCCGTTGGGGTGGTTCAGGATGCGGTCGAGCCGGCGGTTGTCCTCGGGCGACAGGCCCAGGGACTCGCGGCCGCGGTGAAGGGCGCGCTTGGGCGAAAGACGCATGACGCACTTCTCGCCGAAGACGGTGGGCAGCGTGGAGACGCGGACCTCATATTCCCGGCGGTCCACGGTGATGGAGAAACGGCCGTCCTGCGGCTTGCGCTTTTCAGAGATATCGAGGCCGCTCATGATCTTGACGCGGGCGATGATGGCGGGCAGCATGCGCATGTCGTAGGTGGCGACAGTGTACAGCACGCCGTCCACGCGGGTGCGCACGCGGATGCGGGCGGGACCGGCTTCGATGTGGATATCGGAAGCGCGCTGGCGCACGGCCTGCTCCACCAGGGAGTTAATCAGCACGACGACGGGAGAATTGTTGACGTCCTCCTGCAGCAGCTGCTCCTCGACAGAGCGGTCCTCCTCGTTTGTCTGGGTGTAAAGCTCGGCGGCTTCGCGCATCTCATCGCTGCCGTAGTAGCGGTCGATGGTCAGCAGGATATCCTCCGTGGAGGCGAGGAAGGTGCGCACGCGGCACTTGCTGGCGATGGCGACCATGTCGCGGCCCTTGACGTTCAGGGGATCGGCCACTGCCACATAAATAGTCCCGCTGTCCTCCGGATCGAAAGCAAAGGGCATGACCGTATACGTGCGCAGGATATCCGCGCGCACCAGCTGACGGACTTCTACGGGGATCGGGCTTTCAAACAGATGGACAACGGGGATCCTTGAAACGGCAGAAAGAGCATCCAGCAGCTGATCTTCGGTGACGGCGCCGCTTTCGGCGACCAGCTCACGGACGGGTCTGTTGGTGCTCTGGTATTCGGCGCGCAGCTCATCGGCCAGCTCCCTGGTGATCAGGCCGCTGCGCAGCAGATATTCAAGCAGTCTTTCGTTCAAAACGCTATCACTCTTTCGGGATGGATTGGATGCGCGTAAAGCGTCCATAACGCGCAATTCGGATATTCAAAGCGATGCACCCGCGCGCTGCACCCCTTTAAATATCCGATAAAGGCCGGAGGGAGACCTGCTCCCTCCGGCCAAGGGAATCATTTGACTAATTCCGGTTGGTAGGGGTTATTACTCCTTGACCAGAACCAGCGTGACGCTGGTCTTCATGTCGTTCCAGGAGAAGGTGATCTTGGTGCCGTCGCCGGTGAAGTCGTCGACCTTCAGCTCAGCCAGGCCGGGCTCCTGCATCAGAGCGGCAACAGCCTGGACGGCTTCCTTGGCGGTCTTGGAATCACGCAGAGCCTTCAGGTTGACGCCCTCGCCCTTCTCGGTGATCTTGACGCCGTTGATGGTAACGCCAGCCTTATCGGGAACGAACGCCAGATAGTCGGTGGCGCGCTTGACCTTCGCGTCATACTTGTCGCCGATCTTGCCGGCAACGAAGTCGCTCTCGAGCACCTTGCCCAGGGAACCGAGGCTCAGATCCTGGAAGTACTCTTCAGCAAAGCCGGTGACCTCGCCCTTCCACTCGGGATCGGCTTCCTTGGCCTTCTCGGTCAGGTAGTCGACAGCCAGAGCCAGAACGGCATCCTGCATTTCCTTATCATCGGAGATGTCGATGTCAGCGACACTCTTGACCTCCTCGATGACGTCAACGCCGACGTTATCCTTGATGAAGGTGTACAGATCCTCGAACGTGGAGCCGCCATCCTGGATATCTTCGACGATGCCCTTCAGAGCAGCCCTGCCGATGGAACCATCAACATAGCTGTCAGCCTTGGCGATAGCGCCGGTGGCCTTCTCTTCCATCATATCCTTGACCGCGTCGAGGACTTCCTTGACGTCGGCGGTGGGAACGTGGATGCTCAGGGTGTTGTAGACGTAGTAGACCTGGCCGTTGCCGTTCAGGTCAGCCTGGAACTTGACAGTGTAGACAGCGTCCTCGGTCGTGGTCGTTTCGCTGACCAGCTCGCGGGCGGTCTCGATGCCGTCGGTGTAGGTGACCTTATAGGTCTTGGTGGTGGTCTCCAGAGCGTCCTTCAGCGTGACCTTCAGCTGGACGTCCCAATCCTCATAGACAATGTGGTCGGTCTCTTCGGTGATGTTCTTCAGGGACGCCTTCGCCTGCTTGGCCAAATCCTTGATCAGGACCTTGGCAGCAGCCTTGTAGCCGCCGTCGATCACGGGGTGGTTGTTCTCGTCGACGTTGATCTCAAGGGTAGCTTCCTGGCCCTCGACGATGATGGTCTTGCAGACGTTCTCGCCGCTGGCATCCCGGAACTCAAGCCACGCCTTCCTGGCGTGCTCTCTGGTCTCAGCGTTGAGCAGAGTCCTGACAGCCTTGGTGATCTCGGTGACCTTTTCGGGGGTCAGGTCGATGCCCAGCTCGTCGGCAGCAGCCTTGACATCGGTCTCGACATCTTCATAGGTAATGACGTCGGAAACGCCGTCAGCCTCGGTATCCATGCCCAGCGCGACATAAGCGGCGCGGACGACGGTGCTGATCAGCTTGTCGATCAGATTGGCGTCGAGCTCAGCATCACCCTTGACGGTAACGGTCTTGTTGTCTTCATCGAGCTCGACCTCGGCAGTGGCAGTCAGGCCATACTTGGCAGCCAGAGCTTCCATATCGGTGACCTTGACGTTGGCCAGATCTTCCTTGACGCTATCGACATAAGCCTTGACGGGCTCCTTGACGATGCTCGTTTCGGTCGTTTCGGTCTCGGTCTTGGTCTCGATAACAGGCTCGTCGCCGCCGATGCCGCCGCCGCCGTTGACATACCAGTCAAGACGATAGATGACAGCCGCGACTTCAGCACGGGTAGCAGTCTTCAGCGGACGGAAGGTGCCGTCGCCGCAGCCCTCGACCAAACCGCGCTTGGCGCAGGTGGTGATGTAGCCCTTGGCATAGCCGGAAGCGGTGTCGATGTCGGAGAAGGTGGCGGGCTTCTTGACCAGCTTGTGAGTGACGCCGTTCTTCTTGGAGTGGAACTCAACATAGCGGTCCATCAGAGCGCACATTTCCTCACGGGTGATGGACTGATCGGGACGGAAGGTGCCGTCTTCATAGCCCAGGACGATCTTGTTCTTGGCCGCCCAGGCCACGGAGCCGGTATACCATTCGTTTTCGGGTACGTCGGAGAAAGCGGACTTGCTGTCGTCGACCTTGACCTTTTCGACACGGGCAAGTACGGTGACGAACATGGCCCTGGTCATAGCGGTCTCGGGCTCATAGGTCGTCTCACTTGTTCCGAGGAAGAAACCCTTCTTGGCGACATAGTCTACATATTTGTAGAACCAATCGCCTTCCCCCACGTCAGTGAAGGACTTCACGCTGACAGCTGCTGCCGGCATAGCCAACATAGCAAACAGCATGGCGGCAACCAGAGCGATTGCCCCAAAGCGCTTTTTCATGGTTTTTGGCCTCCTGTGAATAATTTGTATTCTCTCCCCTTACGGAGAACATAAAACGGGTGTCACCACCCGGCTTATGCCGCAGTGACCCTCGCTTACGCGCAGATAAGCAAGGATACTCCGATGAATATACCATAGTATAGCAGATTATTTCGCCCATTGCAAGCAAAACACATGTTACACTTATTTTTCATTTGCGTTCTGCTGTACCGGATATATCTCATCATTTATGATACTTTTATCGAAAGCCGCGGATCAGCCCGGTCTCGGCCATGGAGACGTAATCGCCGTCGCTGACGACGATGTGGTCGAGCAGCGGCATGTGGATGCTGGCGCACAGCTCGTTGAGCATGCGTGTGGTCTCCACGTCGTCCCGGGAGGGCAGCGCGGTCCCGCCGGGGTGGTTGTGAGCCAGCACGACGGCCGCGGCGTTGCGCTTCATCCCCGCCTCCACGATGGCGCGGATGCTGAGAGATGCCGAGTTGACGCTCCCCTCGCCCACCATGACGTTGGCCAGGACCTTGTTCTTATTGTCGAGACAAAGCAGGAAGACCGTCTCGCGGGTGCGGCCGACGAAGGCAGGCAGCATACACGCGGCGGCGTCGGCACTGGAGCTTACGATGACGTCCTCGTCGTCGGTGTTGAGATAGGCACGGGCCAGCTCCGGGACCATCTTGATCAGCGTGGCGGAGTATTCGCCCATGCCCTTGATCTTGATCAGCTCCTCATAAGGCGCGTCAAAGACGGCGCGGAGGCTGCCGAAGGCTGCGATCAGCTCGTGCGCCAGCGGGTTTGTGTCCCGCCGCGGGATGGCAAAGAACAGCAGCATCTCAAGGATCTGGTGGGGCTGCATGCGGTCGACGCCGTTTTCGAGAAAGGCGTCGAGCGTCCGCTTGCGGTGGCCGTCGTGAACTCCCATGGACGCTATTCCTCCGGGATCAGGCGGCCGAGGAGCTTCTCGAACTGGACGCCCTCCAGGTTGGGCGTGCCCTGGCGCATGGTGTAGTCGGCGCATTCCATGACGAAATTGGCCGCTTTTTCCACAGCGCTGGCAAGAGTGCAGCATTCCCGCCCCAGCAGCGCGCCGGTCAGAACGGAGGTGAACAGGTCGCCGGTGCCGGGGAAATACGCGGGCACGCGGCGGTGGAAGATGAAGCCGCTTTCGCCCGTGACGCCGTCGTAGAAGCCTGCGCCCAGCTGCTCGCCCTCGCTCATGCCGGTGACGACGACGCGCTTCGCGCCCTTGTCGACGAGACGCTTCATATCGTCCAGCGCGCTTTCGCGGGAATCTGTGTACTGCGTGGGCGCGCGGCCCAGCAGCAGCGCGCATTCGGTCTGGTTGGGGGTGATGATGTCCGCCCCGGCGCAGAGCGACCGGACGGCGGTGATGTAGGATTCGTTGCTGACGATGGAATACGCCTTGCCGTTGTCGCCCATGACGGGGTCGACGATCAGCATGCATTCGGGCCTGCCGCACGTTTCACGCAGGGCGCGGACCTGACGGACCTGGCGCTCGGAGCCCAGATAGCCCGAGTAGACGCCGTCGAGACGGACGCCGATCTCGTTCCAGCTGCGGATAAAATCGTCGATGTCGTCCGTGAGATCGCGGAAGGTGACGTTGGGATACGCCGTATGGCCGCTGAGCACGGCGGACGGCACGGGACAGCAGTAGAGCCCGCAGGCGGACAGCACCGGCAGCGCGATGGTCAGCGCGCACCGGCCGAACCCGGAGATATCGTGAAAAGCCGCGACCTTCTTTTGCATTGTAAACCACCCGATCTGATGTATAATAAGAGCGTACGGCATATCCCGGCGGACATACCCATACATATATTATTATAAACCTCCCGTCTCAGTTGTCAACCAAAACAGCGCGGTTCGCGCCCATCGGATGGAAAAATGAAAAAGAGTGTTCTATTTATTATGTTGATATTATTATCTGCTTCCTTGCTCGCTCCTGCCCGCGCCGCCTCACTGCCCGTGCGCGGCGTGTGGGTCTCGTCCGTATTCAACCTCGATTTCCCCTCCCGGCCGGGGCTCGGCGCGGAATCGCTGCGGCTTGAGCTGGACGCGATCGTGGAGAACGCCGTGACGATGGGCCTCACCGACGTCTTCTTTCAGGCGCGGCCCTGCGCCGACGCGCTGTACCCTTCCGCGCTGTTCCCCTGGAGTGAATGGCTGACCGGGCAGCAGGGGCAGGCGCCGGAGGACGGCTTCGATCCGCTTTCGTATCTGACGGAAAAATGCCATGAAGCCGGGCTCCGCCTCCACTGCTGGATCAATCCCTACCGCGTCTCACGGCAAAAGGCAGCTGACAAGGCAGAAGCCTTGTCAGCGCTGGCAGAGAACAATCCCGCGGCGCTTCATCCGGAGTGGGTCGTCCTTCATTCGGACGGGTGCCTCTATTTCGACCCCGGGCTGCCGGAGGTGCGGGCACTGATCCTGGACGGCGTCCGGGAGATCCTCGACAGGTATGAGGTGGACGGCGTCCACTTCGACGATTATTTCTATCCGTCCTCGGATTTTGAGGATGAAGCCACACGGGCCGCTTACGGCGCGGATCTTTACGCCGGGGATTTCCGCCGTGAGGCGGTCAATGCCTTCGTGCGTGAGGTGCATGAGCTGACCCGTGAGCGCGGCGTCGTCTTCGGCGTCTCCCCCTTCGGCATCTGGGCCAATCGGTCCAGCCTGCCGGAGGGCAGCGACACGATCGGCGGGCAGTCGTATTTCGACCATTACGCCGACTCCCGTCTGTGGGTCCGGGAGGGGCTCGTCGATTACATCGCGCCGCAGCTGTACTGGGCCGTGGGCAGCCGCGAGGGCGAGTTTGAAACGCTGCTTCGCTGGTGGAAGAGCCAGACGGACGGTACGGATGTCAAGCTGTACGTCGGACAGGCGCCCTACCGCATGACGGACGCCGAGCCGACGAGCGTCTGGTACGGCACGGGCGAGCTGGCGCGGCAGTTCAAACTGATGGAGGGCGCGGGCGCGGACGGATCGATCCTGTTCCGGTACGGGTCGCTGATCGGCCATCGGCCGCTGTACTGGTTCCTCCGCTCCGCATTCGCGCCGTCGGAGGACGCGCCTGCGCTTCGCCGGCTGTCGGCCCCCGTGCGGGAGACTGCGGGCGCTGAGGCCATCATCGCCGGAAGCTCCGACCGGCGGTTCCCGCTGTTCCTCAACGGACAGCAGGCGGAAACGACGGGAAACGGCTTTTATCGGCTGACCGTCCCCCGGGGCAGCGACGTCTGGCTGGCCAACGGACCGGACGAGCTGCGTTTTGTGCCTGCGGATGAAAGAGCCTTGCCCGCGCATCAGCGCATAACGGACCCGAAGCCGCAGAGACCGTCCTGTCCCGCCGAAGCGCCTGCGGAGGCACTGGGCTGCAGCGCGGTATACGGTGGAAAGGTCATCGCCTTTACGGATACTTTTATTGCTGCTCTGACTGAGTGCGAGCCCGGTTCTTACTCAGCAGAGGGATCGCCTGACTTCACTGGCCGCGTGCTCTACACCTGTGAGAAGAACGGCGTACTGACGGCGTCGATCTCGCCCGCCGGGCGGGAGGCGGATACGCCGCGCGCCGTCGTCGTCAAGGCCGATCACTGCATGCTTTATGACGAAAGCGGCGCGATTATCGGCGACTTGCGTGCAGGCATGACCGCATCGGTGACCGGATGGCGCAGAGGATGCGCTCGGACGCCGCTGGGATGGATCGACGGCGGTGACGTCGAGCTGATATTCGATGAGGACGTCTCCCCGGTCTCCGTGACCGATATCCGCTCGTCGGAGGGCGCGGTCACGTTCCGCATCGGCGCGCCCTGCGCCGCTGCGGCGCGGATGGAGGGCGGCGACCTGATCCTGGATCTCGGCGAAGTACGGCGGGCGTTTTTGTTTGAAAGTCCCCTGTTTTCGTCCGTCCGCTGTGAAAACGGCGTCTACCGGCTGACGCCTTCGTCGCCCATCGGCGGATATGATGTCGCTTATGCGGACGGTACCGTAACGCTGACGGTCCGGCCTCTGCGCGACAGGCCCGTGATCCTGATCGAGGCAGCCTTCGGCGGGGACGAGACGGGCAGACAGGGGCTGGAGATCGATGTCTGCGAGAAGGACCTCGATCTGCGCGCCGCTTTCGCGCTGCGGGAACAGCTGCAGGCGCTGGGGTTCGATATGCGGATGACCCGTGAGGACGACCGGATGCTGACAGGCGCGGAACGGGCGGCGATCCTGCGGGAAGCGTCGCCCGACCTGGCAGTCACCCTGCGCTTGGGCGGTGCAGAGGAGGAGGGCAGAACGATCCTGAGCGGCTCCCCTGCCCTCTGCCAATGCGTTTCGGCGCGGCTGAGCCAGACTGATATGCCCTGTGAAACCGCTCCTGCGTCAGACGGCGGCGGCGCGGGCTCGTTCCTGACGATCACGTCGCGGTCGATCGTGTTTCCTGAGGATTATGAGTCACTCAGCGATGATACGTGGCTGCAGAGCTTCTGCGCCGCAGTGGCCCAGGGCGTCGCAGACAGTCTGAAATACTGAAAAAGAGCCGGACAGCATGCTGTCCAGCTCTTCTGTTTCCTGCTCAGAACGGATGGGCCACCGATCGGGTGAAGCGCCACGCGATGTCAGTCTTCTCCAGCTCCATGTCCTGCCGGAGGTTCCAGACCCGCGCCGCGCCGCCGTAGACTGCGGCCGTGACCTTGCTGCGGCCGATGAGGACGGAGCGGTCGTCTTTGACCGTCACATCTATGGAGACGGGCTCTTCCGCGTAATAATTGAGATTCCCGCAGGCCATATCATCGAAATACGCCTGCCGCGTCTGTTTTTTGCCCGACATGTGCGTCAGCGTGAAATCGGGCGCGTGCAAACGCTCCAGCGCCGGCCAGTCCCCGGCGATCATGGCGCGGTACATGGCGCGGTAGGTCTCGCGGATCTCGTGCTCGTCCATCTTAGCCGATCTGGCTGACGGCCCAGGCGGCGACTTCCTTCTCGGAATCGGCCGCTTCGGCGCCGTGGATGGCGAGACCCCTGCCGAAGGACGCGCCGGCGCAGGCGGCCTTCAGGTCGTTCTCGGCGCGGCCCAGGCGGGAGCCCTCGTGGGTGACGACGGCCATGACTTTCTTGCCGGTCCAGTCGAGCTTCTCGATCTGAGTGAAGATCGCCATGGGATAGGTGCCCCACCAGTTGGGGCCGCAGACGAAGACGTTGTCGTAGCCGTCCAGCGAGGACAGCTCGTTCTTCAGCGCAGGGCGGGCCTTGGCCTGCAGCTCTGCCTTGGCCTCATCGATGCACTTGTAGTAGTCGTCCGCGTAGGTGTGAACGGTCTCCAACTGGAACAGATCGCCGCCGACGGCCTTCTGGATGAACTCGGCCACACGCTCGGTGTTGCCCTTGCTCAGGGACCTGACGCTGCCGTTGACGTAATTCTCGCCCTTGCGGGAGTAATAGAGGATCAGATTCTTTGCCATGTTGCTCTCTCCTTTTTAAAGCCGGGCCTTCGCCCAGGTCTGAATGATTTCCTTGTTGTCCTCAACCTCTGCGCCGGGGATCGTCATACCCTCGGCAATCACTGCGCCCGGACAGTATTTGGCCAGATCCTCGCGGGAGTGGCCGAAGCCGCCGCCACCGCTGGTGCAGAAGGGCACGACGGTCTTGCCCGCCCAGCTGAAATGGGTCAGGAACGTGACAACGGGCATGGGCAGCGCGTTCCACCAGTTGGGATACGCGACGACGACGATGTCATAGCCGTCGATGCTCGCGGGGAAATCCTTGATGGCGGGGCGCATGTCGCCGTCCAGCTCCTCCTTGGCCTCCCTGATCATCACCATATGATCGGCGGAATACTCGCGCACCTGCTCGATGTGGAACAGGTCGCAGCCGGTGGCCTCGGCAATGAACTCGGCGGCCATATGGGTATAGCCCTTGTCCAGCTCGACCATACCGCCCTTTCCGTAGGTCTGGCCGGTCAGTGAAAAGAACGCTGTCAGTACATTTGCCATGATGCTCTCTCCTTATCGATTTATGATAGCTCAATTATAATCGGAGCGGCATACATCAGCAATTCTGATTTGAAACGTTTTCGATAAGCAAAACTGATGCAAAAAGCCTTCCGTCAAAGCGGAAGGCTCGTTTGTTATTGCCTCAATTTTTTACGGAAAAGCGCAGCGAAGTCCTCGATGATCTCGCTGGTCCATTTCTTCTGCCAGAAGAGGCAGTATTTGCGGTGGATGCGGTCCTTCCCGCGATAAAGCGGGATGCGGCAGACGGTCTCCGACAGCATCAGCGGACGGCCCACGTCCTCCGTGATCAGATAGCCCCGGCCGCCAACGACCATCAGCCGCGCCTCGGGCAGTCCGGATGCAAACAGGAAGGGCCCCGGTACGCCGAGGATATCGCAGTAGTAGCTCTCCTCCACCTGCTGATGCGCAGGTTCGGAGATCAGGATGCAGGGCACGTCGGGCAGCTGGGTGATCTGCAGGGAATCCGTGCCCTCGGGCAGCAGTCGGGCGGAGATCTCCACACTGCAGCCCGCGTCCAGCAGCTCCACATTTTCATACTGATCGGAAAAGGCGCGGCGCTGGTCGTTGAGGGCCAGATTGACGGCCCCGGAGACGATGCCCTCGTACAGGTCCTCGTGGGTACCGCTGACCGTGGAAATGCGCACGTCCGGATGGCGCGCCGAAAACTCGCCGATGGCCTCCGACAGCTCGGGGCCCGCGTAGAGGTTGAGATAGCCGACGCACAGCTCCCCCGCTTCGCCGCGGGCGATGCGCGCGATCTCGTTTTCCATATCCGTCAGGTCGCCCAGCAGCGCCTTGGCCCGGCGGTAGCAGTACTGTCCCGCCAGCGTCAGCGTGAAGGACCGCCCCCGGCGGATCAGCAATCGCGCGTTCAGCGAGCGCTCCAGCGCCTGGATGCCCTGGGACACGGCAGACTGGGAGATATACAGCTTTTCCGCCGCCTCGGTGAAGCTGTTTTCATCGACGACGGCGATCAGATATTCCAGCTGCTTGAGAAGCACGGACGGACTCCTTTCGTTACAGCGTCACCCTGGCGGTGTAGTCGCGGCCCTGCTCGTCCCTGAAAACGCGAAGAGCGAAATCGAAGCGGTCGAAATCGGTGCAGAGGTAGAAGTCGCGCTCGGGCGCGAAGCTCTGATCCTCCGGGATGAAGAAGCGGCTGCCCTCGCCCTGCCGCAGGTCGGCCACGACGGACTCCTTGTCGAAGCCGGTCCCCTCAAGGATCGATCGGATGTATTCGGCGCAGTAGGTGTCCTCCTCGATGGGATGGCGGTTCTCTTTGCCCATACAGACGAGGGAGACGCGCTCCGCGCCCAGCTGTTTGATGTACTCCGCCGTGGCGCGGGCGTTGACGAGGGCGCCCAGCAGGATGACGTCGGCTTTTTTGGCGGCGATGACGCCCTGGGTCCCGGCGCTGGTGGTGTGGATCATGTCGCGGCCCGTCAGGTCCACGTGTTCGATCTGGGACGGCGAGTTGCCGAAGTCGAAGCCCTCGGCCTTCCGTCCGCCGCGCTCGCCCGCCAGCAGGAGCGTGGGGTCGAGCTCGCGCATGCGGTAGGCCTCTTGAATATCGGCCACGGGATAGATGCGGCGTACGCCGTTGTGGAACGCAAAGCTCTCCACAGTGTAGGCGCGGAAGACGTCGATGATGACGGCAACGCCCTCGGCGCGGGCCGCTCCGGCGGTGAGATGATCGATGGTGATATGCATGGCAAAGCCTCCTGTGTGGCACCGCCCGCCGTTCTTGCGTCCCGATCGTGTGAATACAGATAAGTACAAACAAAAACGGAGGTGCGGAAATGCGCAGATTATTGAGAAAGCATCGGTACTGGCTGGCGCCCGGGGCGCTGTTCACCCTGGCGGCGCTGTGTTTCCTGCTCAGCGGGCCGGGGCGCGCGGTGACGGCGGCGGCCATCGACCGGCAGCTGCCCATCTACTGCGTGCAGAAGGACAGCAAGGTGATCTCGGTGAGCTTTGACGCCGCCTGGGGCAACGAGGACACCCAGAACCTCATCGACGTGCTGGGGCAGTACGGCGTCAAGGCGACGTTCTTTGTGGTGAAGCAGTGGGCGGACAAATATCCGGAGTCGGTTTCGGCGCTCCACGAGGCGGGGCACGAGGTGATGAACCACTCGTCCACGCACCCGTATTTCACGAAGCTGACCCGGCAGCAGATGATCGACGAGGTCACCGCCTGCGACGACAGGATCGAGGCGATCACAGGCGTGCGCCCTGTCCTGTTCCGGCCGCCCTACGGCGACTACAACGACGCAGTGATCGACACACTGCGGTCCATCGGCCACTACCCCATCCAGTGGGATGTGGAAGCGTCCGCAGCGTCTTCAGGCGCGCTAATCCAGCGGGGTCTCGACCGATGCACAGAAGGGGCGCATCTCCTCTGATACGGCAAAGACCGTGAAGGACGCGGCGTCCTCGGGCAGGTCCATGCGGAAGGTCCCGCCGTCGGGCACGAGCTGCTGGCTGAAGCAGCCGAGGAAGCAGCCGTCGCTGTCGAAGGCCGCGATGAAGACGACGCCGGGCTCAGCTGCGCTGACCTCGCAGACGGCCTCGCCGTCCACCGCGTATGCGCTCTCGATGACGGCGGCTTCTTTCGTCGCCTCCACGTGGAGCGTGGCCGTCAGCGGCGCGTCGGAGACGACGTAGCCCTCGCCGTAATCGGCGTCGCAGAGATCGTCTATCGTGATCCCGAAGAAGAAATCGCCGCTGGCCCCGGCGTAGACGGTGACGGGGATACGCAGCAGGACATAGCCGTCCAGCACCTCGTCATAGGGCAGATACGCGCCGGAAAAGCAGCTGGCCATGACGGCGCTGTAAGCAAAAGCGCCGGTGATCTCCTGGGAGCCGGAAACGGGCGTCTGGATGCGCAGCTTGTCGGGAATGACGCCCTTTTCGCTGCCCTCCAGGCGGATGTTGAGCCCGACGCTGCCGATCTGGATGTTCTGATCGACGAGAAGGACGAGCTCCGCCGTCTGGTTCGCGGCGCTCTGGGTCAGCTCCGGCACGACGAAGCGCAGGGTGATCTCGCCCTTCGCGGTGCTTTCGTCCAGCTGCGGCGAGGGCGCGGCCAGAGCGGTGGACAACGCGGCCAGCAGGAGCAAGGTCAAACATACGGTCAGGAGCTTTTTCACGGTCGTATCCCCTTTCGCATCAGTGATTCTAATGGATTCAGTGTATCACATCGGTGAATGATTGACAAGCGTTCCATGGAAAAACGCACGGGCAAGCCCGTGCGTTTTCAGATATTCCACTGTATTTCCGCCCGGTCGTCCTCCAGCAGGATGCGGCGGATGAACTGGGCGGCGACGAGGTGCTTCTCTTCCGCACTCAGCCGGGGAAAGCGCAGCGTCGGCGCTGCGGTGCGGACAGGCTGTTCAAGCAGGCGGCGCTGCTCCTCCAGCGCGCGGATGCGCGGAGCGATGTATTCCGCCGGGGCGCTCCCCTGCTCCAGCGCGGCGACGAGCCGCATGATGCGGCGGTCCAGCGCCAGCAGCTCACCCGCGTTCGACCGGACCTCGAAGGCGACGGGTGGGCACTCCTCCAGCAGCGCTTCGATGCGCCGCTCCGTTTCGCGCTCCAGCTCCTGCAGGTCGATCCGGAAGGACGCGCCGCAGACGCCGAGATTGCTGCGGCCCGAGCAGCTGAGGCAGTATCGCCCGCGGCTTTTGCCGATCTTGACGGCGTAGCCGCATCGGGCGCATTTCAGCAGTCCCGTCAGCCAGCTGTGGCGGCAGGCGCCGGGCTGCGCGACCTGCGCGCAGGCGTCCAGCTTGTCCTGTACGCGGAGCCACAGCCCGGCGTCGATCAGCCCCTCATGGGCGGCCATGGCCACGCTCCTGCCCTCCGCGGGACGGTACTTGTTGGCCGTGCGGTCCCGCTTGCCGATGAGGTTGCAGGCGTGAACGCCGTCGAACGCGTCCGCGGCGCTGAGCAGCCTCGCGCCGGAGGCGGCAAAGTACCAGAAGACCTCCTGGTCGGCCCGGACGTACAGCGGACTGTGGAGCAGCCGGGACAGTGTGACGCTGTCCCAGGCCTTGCGGGACGGACCGGGGACGCCCTCAGCCGTCAGCGCTGCGGCCAGCGAGCGGAGAGACGCGCCGGGGCGGACATAATCCCGATACAGCCGCCGCACAACATCGGCGCGGTCGTTCGGTCCAAGCGCTGTAAAGGGTTTTCCCTTGTCGCTTGTTTTGACCAGTCGGAAGCCATAGGGCGCGGGGCCGCCCGGCCAGCGGCCCAGGGCGACGCGGTGCGTATAGTTGTCCCGCACGCGCGCGGCGGTGGTCTCGCGCTCCAGCTGCGCGAACACGAGGACGATGTGCAGCATGGCGCGGCCCATGGGCGTGGATGTGTCGAAGTTCTCCGTGACGGAACAGAAGCCGACGCCGCAGCGGTCCAACAGCTCCCACAGACGGCTGAAATCCGCGATGGAGCGGCTGAACCGGTCGAGGCGATAGACGTAAACCGCCGTGACCCGGCCCGCCCGGACGTCGTCCAGCAGGCGGGTGAAATCGGGACGGTTGACGTTTATCCCCGAATAGCCCCGATCTTGGTAAATGGCGGCGTCCGGCCCCGCCAGGCGCAGGCATGATTCCACCTGGGTCTCGATGGACAGGCTGTCGGGCCGGTCCATGGACTGACGGGCATAGACAGCGTTCATTCCTCCGTCTCCCGGGCCGCCAGAAGCAAAAGGCACCGCCTGCGCGCTTCACAAAGCGCGGCAAGGCGATGCTCATTATCCTCGTTCAGATATGTATCGGTAATCGTCATAGTCTCCCCTCCTCGCAGCAATGTATGCGGGAGGAGGCGGCGCTATGACCTCTTTTTGCTCAGGACACCGGACAGCGTCTCCATGATCTTTTCGATGTCGAAGGGCTTGGCGATGTGGGCGTCCATCCCGGCCTCCAGCGCATCGCGGACGTCCTCCTGGAAGGCGTTGGCCGTCATGGCGATGATGGGCACGCCCGCGGCGGCGGGATCGTCCAGGGCGCGGATGGCATGGGTGGCGTCGTAGCCGTTCATCAAGGGCATCTGCACGTCCATGAGGACGGCGTCGTAGGCACCGGGCGCTGCGGCGACCATGTCTACGGCCTCCCGGCCGTTGACGGCCGTATCCAGCCGGAAGCCCTGCTCCCGCAGGAGAAGCGTGGCGATCTCGCGGTTGATCTCGTTGTCCTCCACCAGCAACAGGAGGAGCTTCGAGCAGTCCATACTGCCGCACAGACCGGCGGAGGCGCCTCCGACAGCGGGCTCCTGCGCCGCGGTCAGCGTCAGATTAACTGTAAAGGTCGTCCCCTTGCCAGGTGCCGTATCAACGGAGATCATGCCGTGCATCATCTCGATGATACTCTTGGTGATGGCCATACCGAGCCCCGTGCCCTGCACGCCGGAGGAATCGGCGGTGCTGGCGCGCTCAAAGGCGTTGAAGACCTTCTGGGCGAACTCCTCGCTCATGCCGACGCCGGTGTCGCAGACGCGGATGCGGTAGCTGCGGTCGGCGCCGGAAGTGCCCGTCTAATCCAGCGTCACTGCGACGGAGCCGCCCTCGGGCGTGAACTTCCCGGCGTTGCTGATCAGGTTGAGCAGCACGCGGTCGAGCCGCGTTTTGTCGCAGAGGACCCAACGGTCGGTGACAGACGTCTCGACGGTGAAGCCGATCCCCTTGGCGCTCATCTGACCGACGAACAGGTCGTGGACCTGCTCCATGGCGGAAACGAGGTCGGTGGCCGTGGGCTCCAGCTGCATCTTGCCGCTTTCGATGCGGCTCATCTCCAGCACGTCGTTGATCAGCGCCAGCAGATGGTCGCCGGAGGCGGCGATCTTGTCGAGATATTGGCGCACCAGCTCCGGATCGTCGCTGCGCCGGGCCAGATCGGCAAAGCCGATGATGGCGTTCATGGGCGTGCGGATATCGTGGGACATATTGGAGAAGAAGACGGTCTTCGCTTCATTGGCTCGCTTCGCCTCCTGCAGCGCCTCGGCGAGGCGGCGATTCCGGAGGGTCTGCTCCCGGTGGACCTCGGTGGTGTCGTCCAGCAGCAGGATATAGAAGTGCGCTCTGCGGTCCATCTCGTAGAAGGCGAAGCGCTTGAAATACGTCTCTCCGTCAAGCTCGAAGGGCAGGTTGACCTCCCAGACGGGATCGTCCTTCAGATGCGCCTCGACGGCCGACAGGGACAAAAGCGCCCCGGCGTCCTCCTCCCCGCGGGCGTAGGGCAGCACGCAGGCGTCGAGGTACGAGGCGTAGTCGCCCGTGCGGACGCAGGGCGCCAGACTGCCGCGGCGGCTGTGATTGAGGTCGCCGATGACGACGCCGAAGCGTTCGCCGGCCAGGTAGGCGACCATGTCATAGTGCTCGCGCAGCGTCGTCTGCAGGACGGTCTCGCCCACCGTCTGATCGTTGTGGTCGGTCTCGGTGATGAAGGCCATGACGTCGCCGGTCTCGGGCTGCTCCGTGAGAGCGGCGGCCAAGCGGACAAAGCAGATGCGGCCGTCCGGGCGGCGGATGGGAACGACGGCGGCGGCCTCGGTCTCACCGGCCGCGTAGGCGTCCAGCAGCGCCCGACGGGTCAGGCGGTCTGCCTCTCCGGTCTCGGTGAGGACGTAGGGGCGGCGGGCGGCGATCAGCGCGGAATAGCTGGTGCAGGATCGGTCGCCGTCATACAGCTCCGCGCCGTCCAGCTCCTCGATCTCGTCCTTCGCAGGAAGAAGCAGAGCAGGAACAGCGGCGCAGCCAGATAGCCGCGGAGCCTGCGCCAGAGGTCCAGCGACCACAGACTGCGCATGAAGCCGCAGTAGCGCAGGATGTTGACGACCATCAGCGCGCTGCCCAGCAATATCAAGCTTTGGATGATCGCGTTCATAAGGCGTCCCCCGGATCGGTCGATTTATCGCAGCGCCGTGCGGTGCAAGGGTGTGTAAACGCGTTTCCCGTCCCGCTGTGCGGAAGAAAAGAGGATCATCTCGCGGGCGCGGAAGCGGCTCGGGTGCATTTTCAGCGACAAGGTTTCCAGCTTTACGGTGCGCTGTAAGAGCGCTTTTCTGGCAAGTGTCAAGTGCGGACGGTAGGGGCGGCGCTCCAGCCTGAAGCCTTCCTCCCGCAATCGCTCGCTCAGCGCCGCCTGCAGACACATCAGCCCGTCGCTCTCCGCAAGGCCGCGCCACAGGACGCCGCCGTCCTTCCCCGGGAAGCGTCCCAGCGGGCCGAGGCGCAGCGGAAAGCCGGGCCCGGCGCTTGCGTCCATGGCCGCTTTGATCGCCGGGAGGCGCTCCTCCTCGGTCTCGCCCAGGAAAACGAGGGTCAGGTGGTAGTTCTCCTCCCGTGTGAAGCTGCCGCTGCAGAAGCGGCGCAGCGTTTCGCCGTCACGGGCCAGCAGGCCGCGCACGGGACCGGGCAGCGGGATGGCGATGAAGAGCCGCAGAGCGGCCATTACCGGGACTTGCCCCGGGCCGTGATGGCCAGACGGTCCACGACCTCGCCGTTTTCAAAGAGATACAGCCGGTCGTGGAGGTTGACCGTGGAACAGCAGTGGCCGGGGACGATCAGCACGTGATCGCCGAGAGACAGGTCGTGATCCGGGGAGAACAGCTTGCAGTGCTCCTCGTTGACGGCCATATGGTCGACCTTGATCTCTTCCCCGTCCATCGTCAAAAAGATCGGCTCGTTCTGATCGACGCCGAGGCTCTTGACGCCGGCGTCGAGGATCGTCAGCGCGCCGCGCTTGCTGACAACGGTGGTCAGCAGGAACAGGCTGTTGCGGAAGGGCAGGTTGCCGAGGGCGCGGTAGGTGGAGTCCATGAACAGGTAGCTGCCGGCCTGCAGCTCGGTGTAAAGGCCCTGCTCCGCCTTGATGCGGGAGGTGCCCGTGCTGCCGCCGGAGAGCGTATGGACCTCGATGCCGTTGTGCTTCAGCAGCTCGATGAGGCTGCGCAGGCGGGCGGCGTTCTCGTCGGTGTACGATCTGCGCTCCTCGTCGGAGGCCATATGCGACACGTGACCGGCATAGGCCTGGATGCCGTCATAGACGAGGTTCTGCAGCGTGCTGACCTTGCGGGCCAGGGCGACGTACAGGTCGGGATCGGCGACGCCGCAGCGCTCCATGCCGATCTCGAACTCCACGAGCACGTGGATCGTGGTGCCCGCCTCGCAGGCGGCCTTCGACAGCGCCTCGGCATTCTCGCCGTCGTCGACGCAGACGGTGAGGCGGCACATGCCCGCCAGCTCCGCCAGGCGGCGGATCTTCAGCGGATCGACCACCTGATTGGCGATCAGCACGTCGGTGACGCCGGCGTCGATCAGGTCCTCGGCCTCCTCCAGCTTGGCGCAGGTGATGCCCACGGCGCCCAGCTCCATCTGTTTGTGGGCGATGGCGGCGCACTTGTTCGATTTATAATGGGGGCGCAGGCGGAGGGTCTTGCCCTCCAGCATGGCCATCATGGCGCGCATATTGGCGTTCAGGATCGCGCGGTCGGCGACCAGCGCAGGGGTCTGCAGTTGTTCGAGCTTCATGGGGTCTCCCCTTTTCATCTTTATTTATCCTATTGTATCACGGTACAAGCGCGGTTTCAATGAAAAATAAGGGCTCCCCGCGAGGGGAGCCCGATCCGTTCAGAACAGCTGGCCGGGGAGCCTCAGCTTTTCCCGGGGCGGGAACTGTTCGTCGAAGGCTTCGACGTCCGCGTCACCGACGAAATAGCCCTGCGGCGTGCGGTAGACGCCTGTGATCCCGGCGAGATAGCCGGGGATCAGCTCGCGGCAGAGGAAGAAGGACGCGTCGGCGCCCTCCGGCAGACCGTGATAGCGGACGCCGTGAGCGCCGGCAAAGGTGAAGCGGCTTTTGCCGTAAAAGCCGATATTGCCCTCCAGCAGCACGGCGCCGAAGCCCTGCGCGGCGGCGCGGTCCAGCGCCTGCTCCAGCAACAGCCTGCCGTATCCCCTGCGCTGCAGGTCCGGCGCGACGCAGATGGGGCCGAGGGTCAGCACCTCCCGGGTCCCGCCGCCGTCCAGCGTCACGGCGGCCCTCATGAACGCGGCCTGGCCGATCAGCCTGCCGTCAAGCTCCATGACGAGGTCCAGCGACCGGACGAATGCGGGATCGTCCCGGAGGACGTGAAGGACGTAATGCTCGCTGCAGCCGGGGCGGTAGACGTTCCAGAATGCGTCCCGGACGAGGGTTTCGACGGCGCGGCGGTCTTCCTTGCTTTCCAAACGAATGATGACGTCATTTGTATTCATTGTTTAACCTCCTGAAAATTGTTGACTTCAATGCCCGCAGGCGGGAGGTCCGATCTCGGCAGACCTCCCGGTCAGCCGACAATCTCCGGTGTGTTGTACAGTTTCAAACAGTACGCTCCTTGTTATTATTTATGGTCAGCCTTGCGGCGGATCACCCTTGTTTTTCTGCGATCCAGCGGTCGAGGAAGGCCATCTGCTCCCCGGTGTGGAACCAGTGCTCGCCGCCGTTCATGACGGTCAGTCCGGCGTGATGCGTCTCTGCGAAGGACTGCACGGTATCCGCGCTCGTCAGCGCGTCCCGGCTGCCGTAAAGGATCTCTGTGGGGACGCGCCAGCGGACGGGATGCTCCCGCACATAGCAGAGATAGTCCCAGGACAGCGTCTCGCCGAAAGCAGTCTCGATGCGCTTCTTCTCCCGCAGCGCCGCTTCCGTGACGCCGGCCCACGCCATCATATCGCGGATGAGCTTTTCCATATCGACGATCGGGGAGATGAAAAAGGCGCGGTGCAGCAGCTCTTCGATCCCCGCGTGCATGGCGAAATACGCGCCGATGCTGTTGGCGATGAGCGTGAGCCTGTCAAAGCGTACACCGAGGGCGCGGATCGCTTTTCCCAGCTCCGGGCCAGCGTCCCAGGGCGTCTCGCCGCGGTAGTCGAGGCCGATGACGTCGCTTTCGGGGAACAGCGGTTTGTAGTGGTCCGCTTCCGCGGCGGAGCCGCCTTTTCCGTGGATGTAAAGAACGGCGTTCATAGCGTCACTCCTGTCGTCTGCGTTTTTTCGGCATGGTCAGCGTATAGCTGATCTCCAGCAGCTCCTCTACGGTCTGCCGGTCGGCCTGATCGGGCAGGATGCCCAGCCAGTGGAGCTTGTTCATGTGCCAGGGGCGCATGATGCCTGGGCGAGTGCGGAAGTCACCCGCCAGCATAGGGTCGCATTTGACGTCCACCATCAGAACCTCGCCCTCGCCCTCCAGCCCCAGCTTTCGGCGCAGGACGGGCATGACGACGGCGAACCACTTGCCGTCGGTCCCGTGGCGCAGGACGAAGGTATCGGGAAGATCGCCCCAAAGGTATTGCGGCGACGTGCCGTACCGGCTCTCGGCATAGTCCTTGAGTTCCTGCAGCGTCATTCCGTTTCCTCCATCGCTTCGCAGTAAACGACCACCCGGCCGCCGTCGGGGCAGCGCGCCGTGAAATGGCGGGCGCGTTCGTCGCCCTGGTCCAACCTGCCGCCGTTCAGAAGCGTGTAGACGCCGGGGTACATGACGCTCCACAGCTCGTGACAGACGGGCGGGCACAGATCGCCCACGACGAACGTATCCCCTGCCCTGCAGTAATCACAGCGGCAGCGGCTCTCAAGTACAGTCAGCTTTACCTTGCCCATGGTCTCACCTCGATGTGATTATATCCCATTTTATCCTTTTGTTCAATGGGACGGATGTGGTATCATACGGATGGAGGGATGAGCATGTGCGCAAGATTCGAGATCACCGATTCGGTGAAGGAGCGGCTGTTGGCCGCGGCGGAACGGGCGGACCCGACGATCCCGCGTCTGACGCCCCGGGAGGTGCGCCCCGGCGACAACGCGCCCGCCCTGACGGCGGAGCGCGGCGGGACGCGCGCTTTGCTGCTGCCGTGGGGCATGCCCCGGTGGGACGGAAAGGGTCTGATCATCAACACGCGTCAGGAGACGGCGGACGTCAAAGCAGCGTTCCGGGACTGCCTGCGTCTGCGCCGGGCCGCGATCCCGGCCCACGTGTTTTACGAATGGGACGCGCAGAAGAACAGGGTCACATTCGCTCTGCCGGGCCGCGACGTGCTGTGGCTGGCGGGGATCTACGACGCAGACGGGCGGTGCAGCGTGCTGACGACGGAGGCGAACGCGTCCGTTCTGCCCTATCACCCGCGGATGCCGGTGCTGCTGGAGGAAAGCGCGCTGCGCGGCTGGCTGACGGACGAAAGCGCGGCCATGGCGATGCTGAGCCGGGAGATGCCCGCCCTCGACGCGTTCCCGGAGCAGCTGACGCTGTTCGACTGATAAAACGGCGCCTCGCGGCATAAGCTAAACGTGAGGTGATCGATGTGAAGAAAACGAGCCTAAAGACGTACGCGCTGTGGATCCTCGGGACTGAGGCCGTGGGCGCGCTGTCAGCCTTTCTGACCCGGGACGGCATGGCGCTTTACAGGACGGCGGTGATCAAGCCGCCGCTGTCTCCCCCGCCCATCGTCTTCCCCATCGCGTGGACAGCGCTGTACGCTATGATGGGCGGCGCGGCCGCAAGGGTCTGCGGCAGCGGGCCGACGGAGGAGCGCACCCGGGGCCTGCGGCTTTACGGGGTGCAGCTGGGGTTCAATTTCCTGTGGAGCATCCTCTTTTTCGAGTATGAGGCCTTCGGCGCGTCGCTGCTGTGGCTGATGATCCTGTGGACGCTGATCCTGCGGACGAAGCAGTCCTTCGGGCGGGTCGATCAGACGGCGGGCCGGCTGATGCTGCCGTACCTCGCCTGGGTGACCTTCGCCGCGTATCTCAACGCGGGCGTCTGGGTGCTGAACAAATAAAAAAAGCCGCCAAAGGAGGCGTTTCATAAGAAAGCGCCTCCTTTGTCTTCATTGACTGCACCGGCACAGTTAAAACAAATCGGAGCTTGTTGTGCCAATCTCATTGCGTTTTTATGGAGAGAAATGATATGGACAATTACGACGAGGGTTATCTGCGTATAGCTGAAGAAAAGCTTGAGAAAATCTATAACCTGGCATTGGAACGTGCCAGAAAGGCCGTACCGGAAGCTGCGTATGTTATTGACGCAAGAACGATGGATGACTATCTCACAAAAGTGTGGGACTATCCCGGAGCCTGGTATGTAAACTTTACGCTTCCGGATGGTTTTGACAGTGCGGAAGCATTGATCGAAAGTCTTGCCTCGGATACAGTAAAGTATTACCTGAGCAAGAGGTCGTCATAGATCCCGCGCTTATATCTGAAGATTCTGGGGCAGATCCTTTGATGTCCGCAGTGATAACGGGCATCGAGTTTCGCCCACAGGATCCAGGAGACAAAACAGGCGTGACCGCAATGGCCACGCCTGTTTCATGTCCTTTTCAGCCGGTCAATATCTGCCTCAAAGCAGCTTCCTTGCGGAGAGTGCCCTGCGGCGGCTTTTTTGACAATGTTTACTTCATCAGCTCTTTGCCGGAGCTCCAGGCCTGACCGACCTTTTCTCCGATGGTGTAGTAGCCCGCCTGGAACTGATCGAAGAGGATGGCGTCCACCTTCAGCGGATCGACCTTGCCGTTTTCGCCGATGACCTTCTCATCGGCGCAGAGGTTGACGACGTTGCCCACCACGGCGTGATAGGTGTCGGTGTCGATGATCTGCTCCAGCTCGCACTCGAAGGTGAGGGGGAACTCCTCGATGATCGGGGCGTTGACATGCGCGCTCTTGACGGCGTGCAGGCCCGTGCGCTCGAACTTGTCGGGGACGTCGTTGCCGGAGGCGATGCCGACGTAATCGGCCTCGACCACATGGGCGCGGTCGGCGATGGCGACGGTGAAGGCGTTGCTGACGCGGATGTTGGCGGTGGTCTTGTGGCGCTCGCCGATAAACAGCGTGATCTTGTCCATGGCGCTGTTCATGCCCCAGGCGGCGTTCATGACGTTGACCTTGCCGTTTTCATCGTAGGCAGCCACCATCAGCACGGGCATGGGGAAAACCGAACAAATCTTGCCGAGATCCTTTTTCATGGGAATCTCCTCCTTTATTATATTGATATTATTATATACTTTTGGGGTGCACGATGCAAGGCTCAATCCATCACGAGCTCTCCGGGCCAGTCGACGACGCCGCCGAACTCCATGACGTTTTCATAGCCGAGATCGACGAGCTTCTGCGCGGCCTCCTTGCTGCGGCGGCCCGTGCGGCAATAGACGTAAAGCGGCTGATCCAGGGATGGCAGCAGAGACACGTCGCCCGCCTGGATGTCCTCGTTGGGGACGTTGAGAGCGCCTGGGATGTGGCCGGAAGCGTATTCGTCGTGGCGGCGGACGTCGACGATAAGGCCGTCAAAGTCGTCCTCCTCCAGCAGCGCGAGGACGTCGTCGGGCGCCATCTGCTGATACTGACCGCCGAAGCCGGGGCCGTAAAAGAGCACGCAGAGGTCCTCGACGCACTCGAGCGGCAGGAACATGTCGTCGTTGGAGGAGGCGCGGATCGACTCGCCGGAAGCGTATTCGATCTCAAGCGTCGCGCCGAAATCGTCGGGCAGGCCGCTGGTGAACGTGGAGATGCCGTTGAAGGCGGCGAGATCGTGTTTTGAAACGATCTCCTGCAGACGCTCCGGGAAGTCGGGCGTCCCGGTGAAGGTCTCCTCCCCCGTCTCCGGGCGATACCGGGTACAGGTCACTGCGCCGCCCTCCCGCTTCGCCGTCAGCTCATAGCGTTCGGCGCGCAGCCTGCCGGATTCCGGGAGGTCGAAGGAGAGCAGGGAGACCTTGCAGCGGAAGGACGTGATCTCAGAGGAATCGACGGTCTTGGGCGCGTCAGGATCCGTTGTGTCCGTGGTGCCGCCGTCGACCGGCGGCTCTTCGGGCTCGGGCTTCGGGGCGGCGCAGGCAGACAGCAGCGCCAGAAGCGCCGCCGCCAGCGCGAGGATGAAGAATACGCGTGTCATTGGCGCCCTCCTTATTGCAGTCAGCGGTCCTGCCTTTCCAGCAGCACCGTGCGGGCCTTTTCCTCGGTGTCGTCCGATTCATCGTAGCCGTCGTAGGGCGCGCGGGGATCGTGGGGCTTTTGGCGGCGCAGACCATTGCAGACCTCGGTGCGGTGGGCGAAGACGAAGTCCAGATCGTCGCTCCAGCCCGTGTGGCCCGTGATGACCATGGGGCTGAGCCTGCGCATGCGCAGGCGGTTCTCCAGAATGGCCAGGGAGCGCTTCGCCAGGTTGTTGTCCTCGGCCAGACCGTTGATGAAGCTGTAGCCGCCGTTGACGCCGAACCAGATGGTATCGCCGGTGAAGAGGTACCGATCGTCGATGAGATAGACCATGTGGCCCCAGGTGTGGCCGGGCACCAGCAGCGCCTCCACCTTGATATCATCGATCATGAAGACGTCGCCGTCGCGGAGCAGCGTCTTTTCATTGTCGATCTGCACCTTCGGCAGCCGGTAAAGGCCGAAGGTGACGCGGCGGCGCTTCTCGCCCGTGAGATAGCGGTTCTCGATCTCGCCGATGTAAAGGCGGGCATGACGGAACAGACCGTCGCTGTCGCGCTCCACAGCGCCGACGTGGTCGGTGTCCTGATGGGTGATCAGGATATGGCCGACGTCGGCGGGGTCGATGTCGAGCCACCCCAGCTTTTCCTTCAACCGCGGGTAGTTGTAGCCCGCGTCGATCATGATCGTCGTTCCGTTTTTCGTATAGAAAAAGATGTTGGCGATGTATTCGCGCACACAGGCGACGCGCTCATCGATCCGGCCGGTGTTCAGCGGTTTGAAGATCTCCTTGCCGCGGTACATGATCGGCATGACCTTTTCCTGAAACTCGGACGCTTTTCTGGACATATGCGGTTTCCCCTCTCTCTATTTCGTCAGATCGGCCAGCGCGCAGGGCACCAGCTCACACAGCGCCTCCGGGTCCAGCCGGACCTGAAAGCCCACCTTCCCCGCGCTGACGCAGATCGTGTCATGGAGGACGGCGGTCTCGTCCATCACGGTGACGAAGGGCTTCTTCATCCCCAGCGGCGAGCAGCCACCGTGGACGTAGCCCGTCAGGGGCAGCAGCTCCTTCTGCTTGATCATCTCGATGGCCTTTTCATCGACGGCCTTCGCCGCCTTTTTGAGGTCCAGCTCCGCCACGACGGGGATGACGAAGACGTAATGCTCCCCCGACCGGGCGACGGTCACCAGCGTTTTGAACACAGCCTCCGGGTCCTGCCCCAGCAGGCGGGCGATCTGCTCGCCGGTGCGGGTGGGGTCGGGCTCGTAGCTGTAGCTCTCATAATCGATCCCCTTCTGGTCGAGGATGCGCATGACGTTCGTTTTATCCTGCTGCTTCATGGTATCGCGCCTCCCGTCAGACCGATCTGCCCCGGCAGGCGATGGGGAGCTTCTGCAGGACCTCGCCCTGCGAGACGAGGTATGCTTCGTCGTAGAGGTTGACGGTGGGACAAATATGGCTGGGGATGATCTCCAGCTTGTCGCCCACACGGGTGCGTGTCAGCAGCTCATGGCTGTTGAGGACGGCATGCTCGTCGTAGAGCGTTTCGATATTGATATGCTCCGCGCCCTTGACGGCGCCGAAGCCCTTTGTGGAGCAGATGCCCGTGGGGCGGTTCTGGGAAACGAGGGCCTTGGCTCCGGCGTCGAGGACCGTGCGGTCGCCCTCGGGCTGGGAGATGACGGAGGCGAGCACCGTGGCGGCGCAGCGGCTGAAATCGCCCATGGCCCGGGACTGCCCCACATCGAAGAAGATATACGTGCCGATGCGCAGCTCGGTGATCCCGGGGAACGCGTCCATCTGCATGACGGAGGGCGTGGCGCCGATGGAGACCGTGTCGATCTTCGCGCCGAGCTCGCGCATGATGTCGGCGGCGCGGACCGTTTTGCGGTGGGCCTCCTCCGCCTGACGGACACAGTCCACCGCGGTCTCGGCCCGGTAGGTGTGGCCCTCGTGGGAAAAGACGCCCTTCAGGACGACGTGCTTTGCATCGCTTATGGCGCGGACCAGCTCGATCAGCCGTTCTTCGGAGGCGACGCCGGAGCGCATCTCGCCCACCTCGTATTCGATCAGCACCTCCAGGGGCTTTTCTTCCCCGGCGAAGACCTGCTCCATCTGGCGCAGCTGGTACTCGTTATCGATGCCCACGCGGACATGGGCCCTGTGTGTCAGCGCGCGCAGGCGCTCGTACTTGTCGAGGCCGATGAGCTCGTTTGCGATGAACAGGTCGGTCATGCCGTTGTCAGCCATGACCTCCGCCTCGCCCAGCTTGGCGCAGGCCAGACCGCAGGCGCCGGCCTCCAGCTGGCGCTTTGCGAACCAGGGCATGCGGTGCGTCTTGATGTGAGGGCGGAGCCTGAGGCCCAGCGCGTCGGCCTTCTGCTGCATCATGCGGATGTTGGCCAGGGCCAGGTCGCGGTCGATCAGCAAACAGGGCGTCGGCAGGTCGTAGGGCGAGCGCAGATCAGTCATGGCAGTCGCCTCTCAGCTCTGCAACGGCCTCGATCTCCACGAGGACGCCGTGGTGCAGCGGACCGCAGGGCACCACGACCCGGGCGGGCCTGTGGCTGCCGAACCAGTCGGCGTAGATGCGGTTGACCTCGTCCCACAGCGCGACGTCGGGGACGTAGACGCGGCAGAGGACCACGTCCTCCTTCCCCGCCCCGGCGGACGCCAGCACGAGCCCCACATTGTCGAGCGCCTGACGCGCCTGCTCGGCAACGGCGCCGTGACACATGACGCCGGTCAAGTGATCCATGGGCAGCTGGCCGGAGATGTAGAGCGTATGCCCGGAGATCATGCCGGGGACGTAATGGCCGTTGTTGACGGCCTTCGATTCGATGAACACAGGCTTCATAAGGCGCCTCCCGCTTTCTTTTTTCGTATTATACCATACCATGCGCCCGCTCTGCAAATTGACAGGCGGAAACGCCTGTTGTACAATCGAAATGGCGAAAGGAGGGGCGATATGGCCTTTGATTTTCTGATCCGCACCGAGCGCGACATGGTCGAGGCGGTGAACGTGTTCGGCTTCGTGCCGCTGTTCGAGAACAGCATCCCCGGCTTCTCCATCGAGGAGCACGTGGCGCGGGAGGCGTGGTTCGGCAGCGGGCAGGACGGCGTCTGGGAGTGGAAGGGCCCCGTGATCCGGGACAGCGGCTGCGCCTACGGCAAGTTCTTTGAGCGCAAGGCGGCCTTCGTCAGCGCGGAATGGTTCCCCGATCTGGCCAACTGGCGGCGGGACGGGTACGATTTCGATTCCCGGTATGAGGAGGGTCTCGCCTCCCGGGAGGACAAATATCTGTACGACCTGCTGAGCGAGCGCGTACCGATCATCTCCAAACAGCTCAAAAAGCTGGGCGATTACCGCAAGAGCGGACGCAAAGGCTTCGACCAGTCGATCATGCGGCTGCAGAGCCAGTGCTACGTGACCATATCGGATTTCGTCTACCTGACGGACAAGAGCGGACAGCAGTACGGCTGGGGCGTGGGCGAATACACGACGCCGGAAAGACGCTTCGGCGAAGCGTTCACGAAAAACGTCTACGCAAGGGAGCCGGAGGAATCCCTTGAGCGCATCGTCAAGCACCTGAAAACGCTCCTGCCCCGGGCCGACGAAAAAGCGATCCGGCGGTTTTTGAAATAAGGAAAGGGCACATCCAAAAAGATGTGCCCTTTTGCTTTGTGCTTAGAAGCTGCGGCCGGAGCCGGAGTGGCTGCTGCCGGAGGAGCCGTGATAGGAGCTGGAGTAGGACGAGCTGCCTCCGCCGGAGGATTTCGTCTTGACGGGATCGTAGCGGCGCGTGACCGTGGTGTGCAGGTACGTGTCACGGACGGGCCGGACGTCGAGGCGGTCGCGGACCAGGTAGCTGTCGGCGTTCGTCTTGACTTTAGCGGTCTTCATCTTCGACTTGGCGCGGCCCAGGCCGATCAGTCCGGCCAGGGAGCTGAACGCCGCCTGAACGGCCGTCCAGATGCCCCAGGAGGCCAGCGAGCGGGAGACGCGGCCGGTGCGGTACATGTGATCCACCTGCCCCAGCCACCAGTCGAATGCCTTGTAGGCGCTGCCCTCCGCCAGCGACGCGGCGCGGTCGGTGAGGCGTTCCTCGTTGACCTCGGTGAGGTTCTTCGCGCCTGCGCCCTCGGCGGAGACCCGCGCCGTCACGCCGCCGGCGCGGTTGAGCGTCAGCAGGATGCCGTCGAAGTTCTGGCCGAAGCCGTAGTTGTTATAGTAGTAGAACTGGTCGCTGTAGGTCTGCGTGGTCATGCCCTGGGTGCTGCGTGTGGTGTGCATCACGACATCGACGCCGTATTTCTCGGACAGGGCAGCGGCCTTCTGCAGCAGCGCTGCCTCCTCATCGTCGCTGAGCAGGTCGGCGCTGTCCACGAGGCGGGAGCGCGTCAGATCGTTGGTGTGCTGGAAGGTGGACAGCTCAGGCATCCAGTCGGGCGCGAAGGGCACGCCCTTGACGTACAGGGTGCGCATGTTCTCCACCCAGTCGCTGACGCCCTCGTAATACTCGCCGTCCGCCAGGAACTCATACAGCACGTCGTCGATGTCGTTGGCGTACTGCTCGGTGTAAAGGCCCCTGGTGACCGGTCCCGTGCAGCAGGTCCACCAGCCGCGGTCATTGGGGTCCATGCAGATCATCAGGCAGACGCCCTCGTGATCGGGGCCGCAGCCGTAACCGTTGAAGTCGTAGAAGTCGGCGGCGTAGACCGCGCGGCTCAGACCGTAGGTGGAGACGTCGGTGAAGACGACGATGTCGCGGTCAAGCTCCTGCCGGATCTCGCCGAGGCGGGACTCCAGGCGGGCCTCCTCGTCGTCGGTGAAGATATCGGCCGTATCGACGACGCGGGGAGCGTTCTCATCGTAGTAGAGCGGGAAGTTCTGCGGATCGGCGGGATACCAGGCGGGCATGGAGCTCTCCTCGCCCACGCGGTCAGAGGCGCCGGCGGTGACGACGGGCTCCGACGTCTCGCCCTGCCGGCTCTCAAGGTTCTTGGTCAGCATGGAGACGGCGGCGTAGCAGACGCCCCAGTGATCGTATTCCTCCTCGTATCCGAGGGCGTTTTCGGCGATGTCCTCCAGCGTCATCTGATCCAGAAGCTGGTCGGCGTGGCCGAAGGTGAAGAACTGCGCGCTGGGCTCCTCCACGTCATAGACCATGGCGAGAGCGTCGCCCGTGCGGCCGTAGCCGAAGCTGCAGTCGTTGTAGATATAGTCGACCATGTATTCCATGCCCTCGTCCTCGTAATCGTCGGGTGAGGCGATGATGAAGAAGAGGTCTGTCTCGAACTGCTTCATGAACTCGATGCAGTCGTTGTCCAGGTCGTCGCGCTCCTCCTCGGAGAGGACGTCGCAGAGGTCATAGGCGCGGTAGTAATCCTCGTTCCACAGCTCGTCGGCGGCGACGGGCAGCAGACCGACGGAGAGCATCAGCGCCAGCAGGAACGCAAGGGTGCGGATCGTTTTCTTCATCGCGCTCACCTCCCCATGAAATACATCGCAACGGAAGCGCCGACGCAGGCGGCAAGGATCGCGCCCGCGCGCTTGAGGAAGTACTGGAAGCTGACGCTGCCGCTGATGGGCAGATTGCCCACGACCTTGCCGGTCTGGCCGTTGACGGCGAAGCTGTAGCTCTTGCCGCCGTGCATGATATCGAACATATAAACGGGGAACAAAAGGTATTTTGCCTTGAGATCGGCCTTCAGCGAGCCGCCGATGCGGGTGGCGCTCTGGTAGCCCGCAGTGCCCTCGTGATCCAGCACTGCGTCGGCGGAGGAGCGCATGCGGTCCTCCGCGCGCTGGGCGATGTCGTTCTTCGCCAGATCGAAGCGGGAGGCCGTGAAGCCGGCCAGATACTTCATGTCGAAGGGCTTGACCTCGTTCATGTCAAAGGGCTCCAGCGAATCCATCAGCGCGTCCTCCACGGTGCCCGTGGCGTCCACGGGGACGTCCTGGAACGTCAGGTTGGCGTCGCGGACGAGGTCGTAATGGCTCGTCTCGCTGACGATGTAGTCGCCCTGGCGGGTGGACATGGTGTTCTGGGCGCGGTAGCGGGCGGTACCGGACATGGTGCCGTCGAAGACCCAGAAGGGCACATAAACGCCCGTGACCTTGCTCATGGTGCTCTGGGAGAAGAAGTTCTTGGGCAGAAGCGCCTTGTTTTTATAGAACCGGTTCATGGCCGCGGGAAGCGACTTGGAATCGATCTTGAAGGGGATCATGCCGTTGGGGCGCAGGGGTCCGGAGATCTTGTCGGTGAGAACGATATTATTGCCGCAGTAGGGGCAGGTCAGTGAGAACTCGCCGGGGGCGGCGATGACCTCGGCGCTGCAGGAAACACAGTTGTAAACGGGCAGATTCTCGGCTTTGAGATCCACGGCCTGCTCGTTGAGGCTGTCGAAGTCGAAGCCCTCCATCTGCGTCTGTTCGACGGTCGGTTCGTCCGTGGGGATATCCATGACCGTACCGCAGTAATCGCAGACCAGCTTCCCCTGCTGGGGATCGAAGCGCATGGTCGCGCCGCAGCCCGGGCACTTTTGTTCGGCGATGGAAGCCATAGCGAATCCCTCCTTATTGCCATTATCAAAAATATTGTAGCGTATTTTGATATGAAAAGCAATACTGCTTTGGGATCAATATACCGCAAAACGGGACGGTGCGCATCCTCCGATGGGCTGAACCGGGGCGCTTGAAGCCGCTGCGCGCGGTGACAGCCTTGACTGGCAGGAAAAGGGCGTCCAGCCCGTGATCGACCGGGTGCTGTCCCGGGTGCAGCCGGGGTCCATCGTGCTGTTCCACAACGCCGCGAAATACACCCCGCAGGCGCTGCCGACGATCCTCGAGAGCCTGATCCGGGACGGGTACGACTTCGTCCCCGTCTCCCAGCTGATCTACCGGGAGAACTACCGCATCGACCACACCGGGCGGCAGATCCCGGTCCCGCCCGCGCCGGAGCAGTGAGGTTGCACAGGGCAACAGTTTTCGGCGTCTGGGGCGTTGACACGCCTCTCCCCGTCTGGTATGGTTACGGTATCAGCCGGTCCGCCGACGCCCGCTGCGCGGGCGTTTGATCCACGAACGGAGATCAGAGGCTTTTTGGCAGACTGTTCGCCTGCTTCTTCGGGAGCAGGCGATGGTTTTAATCAATGGTTAGTGTATGCTAACCAAAGGAGGCTAACGTATGGAACAACAAAAGCAGTCCTCCCCCATCGCGTGGCTGCTGGAGAAGGCGGGCGACCGCCGAGGGCAGTACGCGAAGAGCGTGCTGCTGGCCGTGGCGGGCGTGGCGTTCTCCGTGGCGCCCTATTTCGTGGTGGCGGAAATCGTCAGGGCGCTGATGCGCGGCGAGCGCGTGCTGAGCTTTTACGCGGCGCGGTGCGCGCTGATGGCGCTGTTCTGGCTGTGCCGCGTCGTGCTGCACGCGCTGAGCACGGCCACCAGCCACCGCGCCACCTTCGCTGTGCTGGGCAAGCTGAGAAAGATGGCCGCGGAGCGCCTGACGCAGATGCCGCTGGGCGCGGTGCTCAGCGAGAGCTCCGGCGCACTGAAAAACACGCTGGTGGAGCGTATCGACTCCATCGAAACGACGCTGGCGCACATCGTGCCCGAGTTCACGGCCAACCTGCTGGTGCCGGCAGTCATCCTGATCTATATTTTCACCATCGACTGGCGCATGGGGCTGGCGTCGCTGATCACCGTGCCTCTGGGACTGTTCTGCTATGTGTTCATGATGGTGGGCAGCCAGGGCTTTTACGAGCGCACGCTGACGGCGACCAAGGACCTCAACGATACGGCGGTAGAGTATATCGGCGGTATTCAGGTGATCAAGGTCTTCGGCAAGACGCGCTCCAGCTATGAGCGCTTCGTCCGCGCGGCCAACGAGGCGGCGGACAGCTTTGTCAGCTGGATGCGCAAGAGCATCCTCCCCATGGCCGGGGCCATGATCCTGATGCCCGCCACGATGCTGCCCGTGCTGCCCATCGGCGGGCTGCTCGTCAGAAGCGGGCGGCTGGCGCCGGAGGACTTCGTCACGGTGATCATCCTCGCCGTGGGGCTCATCGGTCCGCTGGTCACCTGCATGAGCTATTCGGACGATCTGCGCACCATGGGGACAATCGTCGGCGAGGTGCGCAGGATCATCGAGGCGCCCGTCATGGCGCGGCCTGAAAGCGGCGATGCGCCGGCCGGGTGCGATCTGGCGCTGCGTGACGTCCGGTTCACCTATCAGGACAAGGAGGTCCTGCACGGCGTTGATCTCGATGTCCCGGCGGGCAGCTTCACGGCGCTGGTGGGACCCTCCGGCAGCGGCAAGAGCACCATCGCGCGGCTGATCGCCTCCCTGTGGGACGTGGACAGCGGCTGCATCACTCTGGGCGGACAGGACATCCGAACGATCCCGCAGGAAGCCTATGCCGACAGGATCGCCTTCGTCTCCCAGGACAATTACCTGTTCAATATGTCCGTGCGTGAGAACATCCGCCTGGGCCGGGCCGACGCCACGGACGAGGAGGTGGAGCGGGCCGCACGGCAGAGCGGCTGCCACGAGTTCATCCTCGGACTGGAGAACGGCTACGACACGGTGGTCGGCTCCTCCGGCGGCCATCTGTCCGGCGGCGAGCGCCAGCGCATCTCCATCGCCCGCGCCATGCTGAAGGCCGCGCCCATCGTCATCCTCGACGAGGCGACGGCCTACACCGACCCCGAAAACGAGGCGGTGATCCAGCGCTCGGTGTCTGAGCTGACAAGGGGCAAGACGCTGATCGTCATCGCCCACCGCCTTTCCACGATCACCGACGCCGACCGGATCTACGTCATCCGCGACGGCAAGGTGGACGACTGCGGCACCCACGAGGAGCTGCTGAGCCGTCACGGCCTGTACGAGACCATGTGGAAGGCCCATATCGCTGTGAGAGACAGCGCGGAAGGAGGCAGCGGGAATGCTTGATATCATCCGCCGATTTTTCGATTTCTGCGACCCGGAGGACCGGAGGAAGTTCCGGCTGTCCGTGGCGCTGGGCGTGCTGCAGGCGTTTTTCCAGGCGCTCAAGATCCCGGCCATCGCCGTGATGATGCGCGCGATCCTCTCCGGGCACATCACGGGACGCGACGCACTCATGAGTCTGCTGATCATGGCGGTCAGCGTGCTGGGCGAGTCGCTGGTCAAGGCGAAGTCGATGATGCTGCAGACCGAGGGCGGGTATTACGCCTGCGCCAAAAAGCGCATCGAGATCGCCGAGCACATGCGCTACCTGCCCATGGGGTACTTCAACCGCAACAGTCTCGGCCAGATCACCTCCGTGACGACGAACACCATGGAGAGTCTGGAGAACGTGGCCACCCGCGTGATCATGCTGGTGTGCGAGGGGCTGCTGACGACGTCGCTGATCATCGTGATGCTGTTCTTCTTCGACAGACGCATCGCGCTGGTGCTGCTGTGCGGCTTTGGACTGTTCATGCTGGCCAACGGCGCGCTGCAGAGGGCGGCGGCGAAGCTGGCGGGACGGAAGCTGGACGCCGACGCGAAGGTCGTTGAAAAGGTGCTGGAGTACCTGCAGGGCATGGCGGAGGTGAAGGCGTACCACCTGACGGGCCGGAAGAGCCGCGAGCTCAACGACGCCATCGCCGACAACGTACAGGTCAACACGGACATGGAAATGACGCTGATCCCGCGCATGACGCTGCAGAGCTTCATCGCCAAGCTGACGGGCGTGATGATGGTGTTTTTCTCCTGCCTCTTCTTCGTGCAGGGCACCATGGACACGCTGAACGCGGTGCTGATGGTCATTTCGGCCTTCATCGTCTACGCCAGCCTGGAGACGGCGGGCAATTACTCTGCCCTGCTGCGCGTGGTGGACGTCAGCGTCCAGCGGGCGAACGAGATCCTCTCGACGCCGCAGATGGACATCACCGGGGCGGAGCTGACGCCCGAAAAATGCGACATCGGCGCGGAGAGCATCGATTTCTCCTATGACAGGCGGAAGATCATCGACGGCGTGAGCCTGTCGATCCCTGCGCGCACCACCACGGCCATCGTGGGCCCCTCCGGCGGCGGCAAGACGACGCTGGTCAATCTGCTGGCCCGGTTCTGGGACGTGGATCGGGGCGCGGTGACACTGGACGGCCGCGACGTGCGGGAGTGGGACATGGACAGCCTCATGCGCAATTTCAGCTTCGTGTTCCAGAACGTCTACCTGTTCCATGACACCATCGCCAACAACATCCGCTTCGGAAGGCCGGAGGCGTCCATGGACGAGGTGCGCGAGGTCGCGCGGAAGGCGTGCTGCCATGAGTTCATCATGAGCCTCCCCGACGGATATGAGACCATCGTGGGCGAGGGCGGCGCCAGCCTGTCCGGCGGCGAGCGCCAGCGCATCTCCATCGCCCGCGCCATGATGAAGGACGCGCCCGTCATCTTCCTCGACGAGGCGACGGCCAACGTGGACCCCGAGAACGAAAACGAGCTGGTGTCCGCCATCGAAGCGCTGACGAAGGAGAAGACCGTCGTCATGATCGCCCATCGGCTCAAAACGGTGCGCAGCGCCGACCAGATCCTCGTGCTGGATCAGGGCAGGATCGTCCAGCGCGGCACCCACGCGCAGCTGATGGCCGAGGGCGGCATCTACCGCCGCTTCGTCGGCGAGCGCGCCGAGGCCGCGGGGTGGAAGGTCAGACAATAAGGTATCAATAACGAAAAAGCGCTTCCGGCAGCTGCCGGAAGCGCTTTTTTACGCATTTTCTATTCGGGCGATGCAGGCGCGCAGACGGGAGCGTTGTTCCCGTCCAGCAGGTAGAGGCGGACGGTCTCCCCGTCGGATGGCTTGAGCGCGATGCTGTCGGCGGACGGGTCGGCGAAGACGACGGCGGTCATGCGGCCGCTCTTGTCATAGGCGGCGGCGCAGACGCGGCTGCCGCTTTCGGGCGCGGACGTCAGACCGAAGTGGATCGTCCCGTCGGTCAGCGTGACCTTGGTGAACGAGACGGGATCGTCAGGCTCGTCCCCGCCGGGGCAGGTGAACGACAGGTGGACCATCAGATGCGTGGTGATGGGATTGCCGGACAGCGCCTCGGCCCAGCCTTCGTCCTTGCCGTTCCACGTCACGGCGACGTTGGGGACGGCCTCCCCGTCCGTCTCGACGACCCAGAACGTGTAGGGCGATCTAACCCGGGCCTGAACAACAAGATCGTACTCGTGGCCACCGACGAAGACGTCGCCGTCGGAAAGCCAGCTGCCCGCGGTCACGTCGCGCCAGCTGACGCTGAGAAGGTCGTAAAGGGCGTCTGCGGGGACGGTCAGCGCGAAGGGCGCCTTCTCCCCTGCCTTGAGCTTTGCGGGGCCGGTGAGGTCGATGGCGGGGACGAAGGGCTCCCGGGCGGTCATATCCGACGCCACGATGGCGCTGTAGCGACCGTCCGTCCCGGGCAGATTGCCCACGTCGGTCAGCTCGCCGTTGAGCTTGCCCATGACGCCCTCCGTCCAGTACGCCTTCTGCCAGACGTTGTAGCTTGCCGGGAAGGCATAGCCGTCTTCCGCCTTGACGGCGACACAGACAGTGTAGACGCGGTCGAGGACGAACACGTCGTCGTTTTCGAGGAAGGTCCTCTCCTCCGTGTCGAAGCAGGCGATATCGTCATACAGATAGTGCGCGTCCTCGGGGAGCGTGACGAACGTGCTGCTGCGGTACTGGAGCAGCGTCAGTCCGGCGGCCGGGGCCGGGAGGCCGCCGACCTCGATATCGTCGAGGATCGTCTTGCCGCAGGGCGGCAGGCCGCAGTCCAGCGTGATGTGGTGCCGCGCGTCCTCGCCGTTGAAGACGGAGGCCCAGCAGACGCGGCCGTCGAGGCTGCCCGTGACGTCGTCCGTCGGCAGATAGCGCAGGTATTCCTCGTCCCAGACGGCGGAGAACTCAAAGCCCTCTTTGGGGATCAGATCGATCCGCACGGTGTACACCTCGCCTTCGACGAGGGCGGGCGTTTCCAGATCGGTCCACTCGACCTTCGCGATCTCATAGGGGGCGTCCTCGGGCACGCTGAAGATGACGTCCTTGTCAGACGCGCCGGGATCATACCCCGTCATGGCCGCGTCAAAGCTGCTGACGATCGCCTTACAGACCAGCTGCGCGCGGATCGTGCAGGTCTTGCTGTCGAGCGAAACGATCTCAGCTGCCGCGGCGTTGAGCAGGGCGGTCAGCTCCGCTTCGGGCGCGAACGCAGCGCCCCGGTCGGCATCAAGGGTGACGATGACCGTATAGGTGTGACCGTTTGTAAACGCGGTAAAATCAGAAGTCTTGTCCGTCTCGTCGTACCAGAGGACCTTGCTGCAGCGGAAGCCGGCGTCCTTATGTACGGCGACGTCAGCCGCCTGAACAGGCGTCTGCCCACTGGAGGGCTGGGGCAGCATGACGGCGACGGTCTTGACGGTGTTGACCTCGGCGTAATACGTCTTTTCGAGGCGCAGCTCGCCGTTCGCCGCCAGCGTGAAGCTGACAGCCTCGCCGTTGAGCAGCTTGGCAGCTGACACCTCGTCAAAGGCACAGCCGGGCTTCGGCATCAGCAGGATCACGAGGTCGTAGCGCTGACCGGCGGCGAAGGTCCCCTCGGGATCCATCCTGTCGCCTGCCTTGTAGTCCCACCACTGGACCTCCCTGACCGTATAATCTGCGTTTTCGGGGACGGACGCTTCAAAAACGGGCTTCGCGTCGGCCCAGGGGGCGGCAACGTCCGTGACGGTAACGGGATCGATGACGATATAGGGGGCGAGCAGCTCGGTGGCCAGGAAGCAGGTCCCCTCTGCCTCATAGGAGTTGACGTCATCGCCGTTGATACGCGCCTGCTCCAGCGGGTCTGTCAGCTCATAACCGGGCTCAGCCTTGACGGCGATGTACAGCAGGTACCGGCCGCCGCCCAGAGCGGTATCGCCGGGCTTGAGCCAGGTTCCGGCGTCCTCATCGTACCAGGCGACGCCGTCCGTGTAGCCCTCCTCCGCGTGACTCTTGTCGATCGTCACGGCGCCCGTCAGACTGGAGGGGGCGAAATCGAAGGCCTCCCCGTGGACGGGGGCGGCGATGTTCAGCGAGACGGCCGTCGCGTAGATGGGCTCCGCCGGATCGGGAAAGGCATAAGCGAGGCGGATGCGGTCCCTGGGGCTGTTGGCCGCGAGCTCAGTGACGGCGGCGACGGCGCCG